>JBFEYJ010000154.1:0-6790 GCA_041562215.1 Thiohalomonadaceae bacterium
GGGATTTCTTCTTGCGTCCCACCGGTGCCGATTACACCGACTTTCGTCCCTATATCGAGAGCCGCATCTTTCACATGCCGGATGCGGTGGATGACCTGGGCCAGGATGAGAATAGGGTCGCCGGCCTGGAGCTCTATCGGGCCACCGCCGCGCACATGGCAGCGCACATGTGTTACACCGACTCCCCTCTTTCGGCCGAGCAGTTGAGCCCGGCGCAGATGTTCTTTATCGGGATGCTGGAAGATGCTCGGGTGGAATATAAGGCGGGCAATGATTTTCCCGGCCTGAAGAGACTGTGGGCATCAATACTTTCGTTTGACTATGACGCACCGGTTGAACACCAGACCGTAGTGGTACTTGAACAGGTGGCCTTGATGCTGCTCGATGAGACGAAGCGCTCTGAGGATGATGAGCTGAACGCCTTCGCCGCAAAGTTTCATCAGCAGATCGCGGAAAAACAGGACGACAACACCTTCTCATGGCACATGGGAATGGAGCTGTTCAACCTGTTCTCCGGGCGCAAGGAGGTACCCAGCCTGCGGATCCTTGAGCGCAGCCGCATCCCCTACCGTGACGATAACCGATTCATCTGGGAGTTCGAGGAGTTCGACTGGAGTGCCGGCGCCGAGTATATCCCCGCCAGTCAGCGTCAGGTGCGCAAAACCGTCAGTGTGATGGAAATGGCCAACGAGGTCGACTGTGAACTGGCCGGTGACGATGCCCAGGAGATCTGGACCTGCTCGACAGAGATGTTCCCCTACGAGGATGATCTTGAGAAGACCGAAAGTTTTAACCAAATGTGGGGCAAGGAGCCGATCTCCGATCCCTTCCGCTACCAGGAGTGGGATTACCAGATCCAGTTGCACCGCCCGGACTGGGTGACGCTCTATGAACATCGCCCGAGCAAGGGCGATACGCAGGATGTGGAACAGATCCTCACCGAGTACAAACCGATCGCCCATCGCATCAAGCAGATCATCGACCTGTTAACGCCGGAAGGCGTGCAGCGGGTGCGCAACATGGAGGATGGCGATGAGATCGATATCAATGCCGCCATCGATGCCATGATTGCCATCCGCATGGGCGAGCAGCCTAACCCGCGCATTACCATGCGCAATGTAATTATGAATCGCGATCTGGCGGTAACGGTGTTGCTGGACCTCTCTGAATCCACCAACGAAAAGATGCAAGGCTCGGACAAAACGGTGCTGGAGCTGACCCGTGAGGCGGCAACCCTTGTCGCCACTGCGATCAACGGTATCGGCGATCCGTTTGCCATCCACGGCTTTGCTTCCGACGGTCGCCATGACGTTCAGTATTTCCGTTTCAAGGACTTCAACCAGAAGTTCGATGACGAGGCGAAGTCGCGCCTCGCCGGAATGAAGGGCGGACTCTCCACTCGCATGGGTGCGGCCATGCGCCACGCAGGCCACCACCTGCTCAAGCAACCCGAACGGCGCAAACTGTTGTTGCTGGTGACCGATGGTGAACCCTCGGATATCGATGAGCGCGATCCGCAGCATCTGCGCCACGATACCCGCAAGGCGGTCGAGGAGCTGCACACCAACGGCGTAATGAGCTACTGCCTCACGCTGGACCCGAATGCCGACAGTTACGTCAAGCGGATCTTCGGCGCCAATAATTACACCATTGTCGATCATGTGGATCGCCTGCCGGAAAAGTTGCCGACGCTGTTCGCGAGCCTGACGCGTTAAGGGTGAGTCACCGGTGTGTATCGGGAAACGGAGGAGTGATCATCACTCTGTAGGTGATGACATGACTCTGGATGAAGAGAGGATTAGCGCAATGCAAACCACGCGCGGTGCCGGTGAGCAGGACAGTACGGGATATTGCATTAGCAGACATGACCTGTTGTTGCCGTTGACGCTACCCGCGCACTGGATACCGCAGGTAACACGAGGAGATGGCATGTACACCCGACACGATGAGGTTCCGGTTTATGCGTACCGTGACGGGATGCTGGACGCCTTGTACTACAACCATGTGCAAGTGGCGCTGAATCGCCTCGGTGAGAGTCTGCGTATGGGGATTCCGGGACTGAAGACGCTGGACCTCATCCTGCAGCGCGATGCCTGGATCATCGTTGACCGTGCTTTCAATGATGTTCCCATTGCCGCCTGGACCAATTTTGACACACAGCGGCGCACCGCGCTGCATGCGCCGGTTCACTGTCAGATCCGCCTCTTCCATGCCCACGCCGGAGCAATCCTCAAGCGCGTGCTGGAGGCGATGGAGCTGCTGCTGGGCGAACAGCTTGACGAGGGCAGTAGTTCGCACCATGTGATCGATTTTCCCAGGAAGGAGTAACGGGTTTCCTGGCGTCAACAACGAGTGGGGTGTCGTATGCCGGTACTACCAAGCGGACGTTTTGTGGGAATTATGTCAGAGCGTGCACGCTACCATGCGGCGCGCATGAAACTGCGGGTGACTGAAAGCACGCCTCACCATCAGTTGTATTCACTGGTCGATATTTTGATCGAGCAGCCCCATGGCGCATCCGGCTCCCGCGAACCCGTCAGCTTTTCCGGCTACACCCTGGCCAGCTTGCCGTGGCTTGGGCAGTGGGAAGAGCGTGACCGCCGTTTCTTTTTCCAGTGGATACGCGAACCCACCCAGGTGAGGCTCATCGAGCAGGCAAGGCACCGCCTGCTGGCAGAGAAATCGCTTCCGAAAGAGCAGGTCTATGCCTATCCCTTGCGGCTATACAGCCTGCTTCGTCATCGCCTTGAGAGGCTTCCTCTGGCGCGCGCCTATGCCGGGCAATGGCAACGGACACTGCTTAATCTGAAACAGGACGGGCTGCGGCGCGAGGAGCTGGACTGGTCAGGGGTGATGGGTTTCCTCGCACGCCAGCCGAAGGGCCGGCTGATTGACAAGGCAGAGGTGCTTGACGCTATCGATTTCAGCGCCATCCAGCCAAGGCTGAGCAACGAGTTGAAATGCAATCGCGGTTGCCGCCTGCCGTTTCACGAGGTGGTGCAAAAGATGGCCGCTTATCAGTTGCAACTGGCCGGTCTGGTAGTGGGGAATAAAGACATTGGCGTAATTCGCTTCAGCTGCGGTTCGCCTGCGTACCGTATCGGCGCGATCAGGCCGGGAGGACGCGCGCTGCATATGCCGCCGCAGCCATGCTGGTTCGTACTCGGCCCTTATAGCCAGGCGATCGCCCATCCGGAACGGAAATCATGCGTGCTGTTTCACTCACGGCAGGAGGCGATGCAGGCGGCCGAACTCCATGCCCTGCGCAATCATCGCGCGCGCTGCGATTTGGACTATCGCGCACAGTACGAATACATGACCCTGCACGGGGGAGAGGACTACCGCGAGTGGCTGGTGACACTGCCCGATTATCACCAATCGCACTTCACCGGCCACTTTTACGAGCGAAACATTTTATTGCACATTCGCAGCAAGGTGCGTTGCACGCGGGATGGTCGTCGGGTGTTGTTTATCGAAGAGCTACAGAGTGACTGGCTGCAGGCTGTTGCCCGTGACGGATTGCGCCGCGGCATCCCGCTGGCGCCGTTTCGCCGGGAGTGGCCATCGTTGGCGCTTAAGTTGATGTTGATGCACGTGGTGGAGAGCGGGCTGGACGGCATTGCCTGGACCGATGCGGCAGTGCATGAGCTGCGCTACGAGAAGGTGCTTACGCCGCTACGTCGGCTCTATGACGATGAGCTGCCTCGCATCCTTAACCGGCTGGCAAAACCCTGGGGAGCCGAAGTTGGACGAGGGGCCTTCAACACGCGCCGTCCCTGGCTGCATGCGGTGCGCACCAAAGGGAACTGGAAGGTGGAGGGGGGCGCGGGCAAGTTCGCTACCCGGGCCCGGTATAGTAAGCAGGAGGCGCTGGCGCTGATTGAGCGTCATAGCAAGGCGGTGAGCCTGGAACTTCCCGTGTGGTATCTACCCGAAGGCATGCGCCGCTACATCATTGAACACGGTTTACCGTTCTTCGGCGAACAACTGGCAAACATGACGCCGTTCGTTGAACGACAACGGGCCGCCGACAGCGAATAGAGAGATAGACAATGGCACTCGTACACATGCAGGACATGCTTCGCCATGCCTATGACAACGCTTATGCGGTCGGCTCATTCAACATCCTGAGTCTCGATTTTCTCGAGGGGGTCCTGCAGGCCGCCGAACGTGTCCGCGCCCCGGTGATTCTCGGTCTCTCCGAGCCGCATTTTTCGCGCTACGACATCCGTTATCTGATGCCCGCGGTAGAGGCGGCGGCGCAGCAGGCAGAGGTGCCGGTGGCGATCCATTTCGATCATGGCAGCAGTGCACAAAAGGTGAAGAAAGCGATAGGGCTTGGCTGTAACGGCGTGATGATAGATGCCTCGCACTGTGCTCTGGAGGATAACCTCAAACTCACCCGCCAAGTGGTGGAAATGGCCCATGCCTGCGGTGTGCCGGTGGAGGCGGAGCTTGGATATGTGCCGGAGGCCGACAGTGAGGAGAGCCAGGCCGAGGCCCTGAGTTTTACCACCGTGGACACGGCCCGCGGCTTTGTCCGTCACACCGGTGTCGATTTTCTCGCCGTCTCTATCGGCACGGTTCACGGCAAACTCAAGGGCAAGCCGCGCCTGGATTATCAGCGGTTACGTCATATCAACGAGGTCCTCGGTATTCCGTTGGTCATTCACGGTGGCAGCGGTCTGAGTGAGGACCAATACCACCGCCTTGTGACCGGTGGCGTAGCCAAGATCAACTATCACACGGCACTTTCTGAGCTGGCGGTGCAAAGTGTTCAAAGCCAGAGAAAATCGGTACAGGGGTATGCCGAGCTGACCACCGGCGTGCGCGAAGCGATCTCTGCCGAGGTCGAACAGTGCCTGCGCAAGTGGGGCAGCGCCGGTCGCGCCGCCGAAGTGCATTCGCGCTGTCGTGGCTGGGCGCCTGCCGAACAGCTCACCCTGTTTGATGTGGCCAGGGCCGATATCACCGATGTGCAGATGGTGCTTTCCAGGGGGCGTCGTTTATTGAGCGATATCCCGGGTGTGCGTCAGGTCCAGGCCGCCCATGCCACGACCGAGGGGGCAAAATACCGCTTTATGTGGCGTCTGTTACTCGCCCATGCCGAATCGCAAACGGCTGTCATCACCCACCCCAATTATCGTGATTTTACCCAGCGTTTGTTGCCGACCATCACTGACGACAGTGTGACCACACTTTATCAGCAACTCGACACTTTCCCGTTCAGTGCGGACGGGATGCCGCTTGTCGGCAATTGGGGATAATTGTTGTCGCTTCGCGACCGATGGATCGAATGCGGGGATTTCGCCCCCGCAGGGCGAGGTACTTTTGTTTTGGCAAACGCACCTAAAAATCATCTCCCGAAGGCTTGCCGCTAGGCGCTGCCCTGAGCTTCTCGCCATTTCTGGCCGATCGCGCAATTTGCGAGGCGATAAAGCCGAGCGCTCAAACTGGCTCCCACTTCCCCTGAAATGCCTGTGATCCTCGACTGCGCCGCACGGGAAAAAAACTCGTTTAGATTCATTTAAGTACCATGCACCGGTCAAGTTCACTGGCAGTGTAAAACGAGGTTTTTTATTCCGTCTATTCCCGCCGAGTAGCTCAGTGCAAGGAGGTGATCCCCGAAGGGTTGCCATTTAAGTCTCTGTCCTGGTTTTTCAGTGACTGGAAATACGCTGAGCATCGGCTACAACTTGGGTGTTTACGTTGAGGAGATATGCCATGAACGACAAGTTGACGAGCAAACTAAAACTGTTTGCGCTGACCCTGCCGCTGGGTTTGGCGGCCTGTGCCACCTCCGGCGAGATGGAGGCCTTGTCTGCCAGAGTCGATCAGGCGCAAGCCACGGCGGACCAAGCGGCGGCTAGCAGCATGGAGGCCTCAAGCAAGTCCGATGAGGCGCTGCAGACTGCCAATGAAGCCAAGGCCATTGCCGAGCAGACCGACGAAAAGCTGAACAGGGCGTTCGAGAAGTCCATGCAGAAGTAGGGTTGGGGCCGGCTGGCCCCAGCCTCCGTTTCAGCGCGCCTCTACCCCTGTTGCCAGAATCGGTAGGGGTAATCCCGCTTGCATGATTGCAACTTGCTCTGCCATGTCCCAATTCACCAATCCGGCGCTCTGGACCTTGTTGATGACCGCGCTCACCATCGGCAACAGGCTACCCGTCCACTGGGTGCGCTCTTCTTCCAAGGGGGGATAGGCCTGGAGATACAGCACCCCATTGAGCCAGCCGGCAAGGTAGGGTTGGTTGACAATGCGCACCGGTGTTCCCACCGGCACTTCCCTGAACAGTTGCTCGATGTCTTCAGGATAGAGGCGAATGCAGCCGTGGCTTACCCGCCTTCCCACGCCCCAGGGTTTGTTGGTTCCGTGGATCACATAGCCCGGCAGGGCCAGGGGCAGGGCGAATTTTCCGAGAGGGTTGTCGGGGCCGGGCGGGATCTTCTCAGGCAGCATGTCGCCATTTTCCGAATACTCTTTCTGGATGGACTTTGGCACGTACCACACCGGGTCAACCACTTTGGCGATGATTCTGGTAACCCCGAGCGGCGTCCGCCAATTCTGCCGGCCGATCCCCACAGGGTAGGTAATGACAGTCGCGGCCTGCCCCTTGTGAGGTTTGGGGTAGTAGAACAGACGCATTGCCGCGACATTCAGCACAATCCCTTCCCGCGGCCCGTCCGGCAGGATGAACTGGGTGGGCAGCAGCAAGGGTGTGTTGTCACCGGGCAGCCAGGGGTCCACGCCGGGATTGGCAATGATGATTTCGTTGTAGCCAAGGTCGTAA
>JBFEYJ010000155.1:0-6786 GCA_041562215.1 Thiohalomonadaceae bacterium
CCTGCCCCACAGGGGGCGAGAGCTCGCCATCCACATAGAACCACTGCCCCTCCTCCCGGACAAAGCGGCTTCGCTCATGAAGCTCCCCACCCTCATAGAAGGCGATAAATTCCACCACACCGGCATCATCGCCCTTCCTGCCCTGCTCCGTGGCGACAATGCGCAGACGCTGCCAAGGCGTCGCGTCACCGTTCAAATCAAGGCTGGCCGGACGGGTTGAGGGGTGCCAGGTGGCGGCAAGATAATCGGCATTTTTCAGCACGTAGGCACTGTAGCGCGATCGCATCAGCGCCTCAGCGGTTGCCGCCGTGCCAACGACCTGGTGCAACGGCCCACAACAGGCTTCATAGGGCTTTCCGCTGCCGCAGGGGCAACCGTGTTGTTGTGCCATCGGCTTATCTCCCGGCGCTTAGCGCCGGCAAGTAGCGCTGTTCAAAGGTGACGCCATCGACCGCAGCGCTGTAATGAAAGCCCTGAATGAGGTCACAGCCATGGCTTTGCAACATCCGTAATTGTCCCTCTCTCTCCACTCCCTCGCCGACCACCTTGAGGCCGAGACTGTGGCCAAGGAAGATCACTGCCGCCACCAATGAGGCCCCCTGTTCGTTAGTATCGATATCTCGGATGAAGGCACGGTCGATCTTGAGTGTATCGACAGGAAAGCGGCGCAGATAGTTAAGCGAAGAATAACCGGTGCCGAAATCATCAACCGCCAGACAAATTCCCATTTTCCGCAGTGCGTTCATGGTGCGGATATTTTCAACGGCTTCGTCGACAAGCATGCTTTCGGTCAGCTCGAAGGTCAACTGCCCAGGACGAATATCATACTCATCGAGGATAGCCCGGGTGGACTCGAGAAAGTCCTTGCTCCGAAACTGCATGGCGGAAACGTTGACCGCGACGGACACTCCCTCATAGCCCTGCGCATTCCAATGATTGAGTTGTTGGCAGACGCTGTGCAGCACAAATTCCCCTATCTGTACAATCAGGCCCGACTCCTCGGCCAAGGGGATGAAGTCACTCGGCGGGACCCATCCCATTGATGGGCTCTGCCAGCGTAGCAGCGCTTCAGCAGAAGCGAGGATTTCACTCTGCGCGGCGAACAACGGCTGGAAGTGCACACTCAGCTCCCGCTCCTGGATCGCCTTTCTCAACGTCACCTCCAGCGCCAGATGCTCCAGCGAGTGAGTATTCATCGCCGGCGAGTAAAGATGATAGCTGTTGCGTCCAGCCTCCTTGGCACGATACATGGCGCTATCGGCATTCTGGATCAGGTTGTCGATACCGGCCCCGTCATCTGGATAAATACTGATCCCGAGACTGCAGGTGATCACCAGCTCCTTCCCACCAAGCACAATCGGCCGGCTCATCGCCTCCATGATCCGCCGCGCCGCTTGCACCACATGTTCGATATCTTCCACATCGCTGAGCAGAATGACAAATTCATCCCCGCCCATGCGGGCAACAGTGTCGTCCTCATTCACCGCGCTCTGCAGCCGGAGAGCCACTTCCTGCAGCAACTGATCACCAACGCCATGACCGAGACTGTCATTGATACGTTTAAAGCGATCCAGATCAAGAAAGATCACCGCCACCCGACTATGACTACGATGCCCATGGGCGATAGCAACGCTGAGTCGATCATGCAACAGACGCCGGTTGGGCAGGTTGGTCAATGGGTCGTAATAGGCCAGATTGCGGATCCGCGCCTCGTTGTCCTTGATTTCGGAGATGTCGCTAAACAACGCCGCATAATGGGTAAGCTCGCCCTCATCATTCCGAATCGCGGCAATGGTCAGGAGCTGGGGATAAATCTCGCCGTTTTTCCGTCGGTTCCACACCTCGCCCTGCCAGTTACCCTCCTCACGGATACGTCTCCACATATCGGCATAGAATGCCCCCTCGTGATATCCGGAGCGAAGCACTGACGGGGTCCGACCAACCACCTCCTGGGCGCTAAAGCCGGTGAGCCGGGTAAAAGCGGGATTGACCGAGATGATGATCCCTTCGGGATCGGTGATGATGATCCCCTCGAGCGAGCTTTCAATCACCTTTTCCGCCAGATGCAGGTTACGCTGTGAGCGCTGCAGCGCCTGATCCCGTTCAGCCAGTGCCTGCCTGAGCTCCTGCACATAGACATTTTCCACGCCAGACAGGATATCGGTGAGACTGATCAGGCCACGCACATCGTCCTGACCATCCACGACCCCAATATGGCGAATGTTGTTATTCACCAACACGCTTCTGGCCCGATAAAGGCTGGAGTCACCGGCAATCGTCAGCAGTGGGCGGCTGGCCAAATCACCAATGCGACTATCGGTCAGGCGCTGGGCAATAAGGCGCACGATATCCCGCCCGGTGATAATGCCGTGCTCACCACTATCGTATCGTACCAGCGCCGCATCCGTGTGGGCCTGGCGCATCTGCCTGGCCACCTCACCCAGGCTCTCGGCCTCGCCGACGACCAACTGACTCTCCTTCATCACCGATTCGACATTGCGCAGACGCAAATAGTGCTCAATGCCCTGGTTCAACACCACATCGGTCTGGCTCACCACGCCGAGGGTTTCACCCTCATCGCCCACCACCAGAAAGTGGCGCACCCCCTCCTCAAGGAAACGGCTCGCCACATCTTGCAACGAGATCTCACCACTGATGCTTTTCAGCGGGTGGCTCATCAGCGTGCCGACAGACTGGTTCACCGATTCGATGGAGGAAAAATCGACGGCAAGGGCGTCGCTCTCAGTCCAGATCCCGACAGGCTTGCCCTCACTACTGACAATGGCAGCACTGCAATGTGCCTCACTCATACGCATGGCCACTTCGTATAGCGGCAACGATGGAGGGCATTCAAGCAACCGCTTGCGGATGATCTGTTTAACTGGAATTTCCGAAGAAGCCAGGGAGAGAGTGAGCTCTTCGTCAGAAAAAATTTCCATACAGGAAAACCTATGCGATTGAGGCCTTACGGCGGTATCAAAAAACCAAAACATCCTGTATGTCAGCCAAGAACTATCGGCAATTGCCCTACACGCAGCAGCCACTGTTTTTATGTTCGAGCGGCAGGGTGCGTGAGGTCGTAAGCTATCGAAGCAGCAGGGCCAGGCCACTCCCAACCAGCAGCACACCGATGGCCCGCTGAAAACCTCGTGGGCTGATGCTGGTATGGATATGGCCGCCAAGATACATCCCCACCACCATGATCGGCAGGGCCAGCGCGACCAGCAGCATGGTATCGAGATGATAAAAGCCGGAAAAAAAGTAACCGACTATCCGGCTGCTGCCGTCGATCAAAAAGATCGTCGCTACCGTGGCGCGAAACGGCGTCTTGTCCAGATGGCGCAGGCGCAAGTAAATCACATAAAACGGACCGCCCGTGCCGAACAAGGTGCCGATAAGTCCGCCGAGTCCGCCGGCAGGCACCGCCCACAGGCGCGATCCTCGAAAACCCGGCCCCGTGCTGAGCAGCGTATAGAAAGCATAGAGCACGATAAAGCCCCCGAGAGCGGTACGCAGCAACTCCGCATCCAGCGTTTTGAACAGATAGAGCGCGGCAATCACCCCGGCAAGGGTAAAGGGCAGGAGTGGCAGCACATCCCCCCAGCAGATCGCCTGGCGGTGCTTGACCCCATGGCTGGTGGAGGCGATGTAATCGAGCAGCCCCACCATCGGCACGACCACGGACAACGGCAATATCTGCGCCAGCAAGGGGATCGCGATCAGGCCGGAGCCGAAACCGGCAATGCCGCGCACAAAAAAGGCGACGCTGATGATCAGCGCGGCAAGCAGCCACTGGGTGACAGAGAGGGATTCGAGCATGGAAATGAGTGCCGGTTAAAAACGAGCGGAGTATAACGGGTTTCCCCGCAACTGTCCCAGCAGTACCGGCTTTCCGCTCGAGAATTATTCCGAAGATCGCAACGGTTTCAAGCTGCCGGAAGGCCTGAACCAAAGCCTGCCGGAGAGAGCTGATTAGCTGAACAATCGCCGCTCCAGGCGCAACAACAAATCCCGCCAGGGCGTCAAAGCGGTCAGCGAGCCGAGAAACACCCCGATAGTGTTTGCCGCCATATCGGCATATTCGAAATAACGGCCATACAGACCCTGAAGGAATTCAAGCGATACGCCCATCAAAATCAGGAATACCGCGTGTAACAGCAACCACGCGCGCCGCTGAAACAGCTGCACAAACCAGCTCATCAGAACGGCATAGGCGAGCAGATGACCCAGCTTGTCGCCATAGATCAGGGCTGTACGGATGGGTGTCGAGGTGAGGGACAGGTAAACCACCGCGATGACACCCACCCAGCCGAGCAGAAACCAGAATAGGGAAAAATGGAAGGGACGCATATCAGAGATAAATCCAGAGCAACACCACGCCCAGCGCCAGGCGATAGACAACAAAGGGGAACATTCCGATACGCTCCAACGCCTTGAGGAATAAGGTGATGCACATATAGGCACTAATGGCGGACAACCCAACGCCCAACAACAGGGAATTCCAGTCCACAGGCAACGGCGACTCGATAAGCTCAAGGGTATTCAGGCCACCGGCAAGCACGATCACCGGGATCGAAAGCAGGAATGAAAAGCGCGCCGCCGCCGCCCGGTTTAGCCCCATAATCAATCCGGCGGTCATGGTAATACCGGAACGCGAGGTACCAGGGATCAGCGCCACCGCCTGCGCCATGCCGATAACCACCACATCGCGCCAGCCGATGCTGTGCTCATCACGCTTCCGCTTGCCCTGAACATCCGCCCACCACAGCAGCAGGCCGAAGACGATAGTCGCCACAGCGATCACCAGCGGCGAGCGCATGGCAGGAGTCTCAATGACATCCTTGACCAGCAAACCGGCCAGCCCGACGGGAATAGTACCGAAACCGACCGCCCAGGCCAGGTTGCTGTCGCCGACGCGGCGTCGCTGCCGGATCGAGGCAACCCAGTCACGCAACATGACAGCGAGATCACGACGAAAGTACCACACCACCGCACTCAAGGTGCCCACATGCACCGCGACATCAAAAGCCAGCCCCTGATCAGCCCAGCCACTCAGGGCGGGAAAGAGGATCAAATGAGCCGAACTGGAAATAGGCAGAAACTCGGTCAGCCCCTGCAACAGCGCCAGTAAAACAATCTGAATCAGTTCCATACTTTTTTACTTATTCCCCTAAACCGGTGTTTCCACCATGACGCCTAGCCATTCCAAACCGCTCCCTGGAAGCGCCTGGGTCAATCAATTAACAAACCTTGAGAACGTTGCATACTCGAGAACATATTCCCGACATGACCAACACCGCCATCCATGACGGCTAAGCGTTGAACTCTTCTCAGCGCTTCTCCGCAACGATATGGGCGTAACGCCCCTCTTTCATGATGCTGCTGTGCAGCACGGAGAAACCACACATATTCAGCATGTAGATTAGGTCTTCGCGGCTGAAGCGATTGTGCTCGATAAAGTGGATAAACAGATCCTCCAGCTCATCGACCGACGTCGCCTTGTCAAAAACCCGCGCCTCCTCGGTCTGGGCCCGGATATAGACCTCCAGCGGCGCCCGCACCCAGTCGAGGATATACAGCCGCCCGCCGGGCTTGAGACAGCGCCCGACCTCCTGCAGCGTGCGTAGCGGCTGGTTCATCTCGTGCAGAACCACCGAAGCCATCGCCGCATCCACCGAACCATCCTCCAGCGGCAGGTGCGGATCATGCAGATCCTCGGCCATCATCTCGCAGCCCTCAGGCAATTCCACCGCCGCCTCCAGCATGTAGGGCGCACACTCCACACCGATGGCGTGAATCCCCGGAGTGCGTAGAGCCAGGGCCTGAACGAACATCCCCGGACCGGCGCCGAGATCCAGCACCACCGGCCGCTCGCCGTAAACCGGTTCAACCCAACGCCCCCACTCCGCCCAGAAATCATCATTGAAACGATCGGCAAAGCTCTGCTTCATCAAATCAGCAAAGCGCTCACCGTCACGGTGGTGTTTGGCGAGCATCGCCTGGGTCTGTTGCAACCGGTCAGTCATAGGGAATCGTGCTCCTGTCAGCTCAAGGGCTCATTGATCACACCGGCAATGATACCGTGTACAGGTCCCGCCAGGCAGCCCCACGCTATCACAAAACGAAAAAACACCCACGACCATAGCCTTCCCTCCCCTCAGGGAGAGGGGCCCAGGGTGAGGTGTCGAACGGCACAACGGTGGTTCGTGTGTTATCTACACGAATATCAGGCGGCGCCACCCACGGGGATATGGTGACAGAGAGCCCTACGATGTTCGTGGGGCCGAAAAGCTCAAAAAGTCTGCCAGAGACCTTGGCAGACGCTTCATCAAGGGGATCAGTGAGTCACAGCGTTTATACCGCAGTCCGCGACCCACCTGAACAGATCCTAATGTCTTTTCAAAACCGAGTCACCATCCGCTGATGGGAGCGCGGAGATTCGAGCGGATAAAAGTGATGAGTGTCCCTTATTTCTCAGCAGAGAAAGACACGGCGGACACAACGGGAGACACGATGAGTGGGTGTGGCCTCTAGCGAAACCCGCGCCTTCCTTGGCGTTGGCATAATATCGCTCCTTGATATCGGTTGTGCTGTAAGCTCGGCAGAACCCGGCCTTGCCGGCAAGTTAAAAGAGGGTGTCCTGATAACCCGCCATTAACAGTTATGGCTCAATATCATTAAGGTAAACTGTGCGAGTTGATGTTGAGTAGCTATCGTAACCTCGGCTAATGAGCCGCATGCCGTCGCCCGAGATTGCCAATTGATCCGAGTCCACGGTGCTGCCAA
>JBFEYJ010000156.1:0-6696 GCA_041562215.1 Thiohalomonadaceae bacterium
CGAGCTAATCGAACATCAGCGGGAAGCGCTAGCATGAATGTTTCGTCCGCACTAACTGACTTCTCAAGATGATACCTTTGCGTCCATTGCCTTGAAAAAGGATATAAATCAATGAAAAAAGTCGTTCTGGCCAGTGGTAACAAGGGCAAGGTGCGCGAGTTCAACCAGATCCTCGCCGGGCTGGATCTCGTGGTAGTGCCGCAGACCGAGTTCGATGTCCCGGAGATCGAGGAGACCGGCCTGACATTTGTCGAGAACGCCATACTCAAGGCACGCAATGCGGCACAGCATACCGGTCTGCCGGCCATCGCCGATGACTCGGGACTGGAAGTCGATGCGCTGCGCGGTGCACCCGGGATCTACTCGGCCCGCTATGCCGGAGCCGACGCCAGCGACGAGCAGAACCTCATTAAATTGCTCAACACGCTTAAAGAAGTGCCCGGGGCAGAGCGGACCGCGCGCTTCCAGTGCCTGCTGGTTTATATGGAGCATGAGCTGGACCCCACCCCGGTGATCTGCCAGGGTACCTGGGAGGGACGCATTGCCGAGGCACCTCAGGGTGAAAGCGGTTTCGGCTATGACCCGGTGTTCTATGTGCCGGATCAGGACTGTACCGCCGCCCAGCTCAGTGCCGAGGAGAAGAACCGCCTCAGTCACCGCGGTCAGGCACTGCAGAAGCTGCTCCAGGCATTACGCTGAGAGCCCCCCTTGCTGAAAGGGCATGAAGCCCCCATCTGTATCCTCGATGCTGAGCTTTCACGCCCCCCTACCCCTGAGTCTTTACCTCCACTTCCCCTGGTGTGTGCGCAAATGCCCATACTGTGACTTCAACTCGCACGAAGCGCCGGACGCTATCCCCGAGGCAGCCTATATCGATGCCCTACTGGCGGACTTACAGCAGGAGTTACCTGCAGTATGGGGCCGCCCGATCCAATCCATTTTCATCGGAGGCGGCACCCCCAGCCTAATAAGCCCCGAAGGGCTGGAACGCCTACTGTCACACCTGCGTGCGCTGCTGCCACTCCACCCCGCCGTGGAGATCACCCTGGAGGCGAATCCGGGCACAGTGGAGCAACAGCGATTCGCCGAATATCGTGCAGCAGGCATCAACCGCCTATCCATCGGCATCCAGAGTTTCAACGCCGAGATGCTCACGCGCCTGGGCCGGATCCATGGACGGGAGGAAGCGCTACACGCCGCCGAGGCGGCCCACGGTGCCGGTTTCGACAACTTCAATCTGGATCTGATGTTCGGTCTGCCTGGACAGAACGAGGCTCAGGCACTGGCTGATCTGCAGCAGGCTATCGCCCTGGCGCCGAGCCATATCTCTTACTACCAGCTCACCATCGAACCGAATACTGCCTTTTTTCACCACCCCCCGGTGGTGCCTGAGGACGATATTTTATGGACTATGCAGTGCCGCGGACAGGAAACCCTCGCCGCGGCAGGCTATCTTCAATATGAGGTCTCTGCATATGCCCGTGAGGGTATGCGCTGCCAACACAACCTCAATTACTGGCAGTTTGGTGATTACCTGGGGATAGGTCCCGGCGCCCACGGAAAGCTGACCCATACCGGGAAGGGCCGGGTGGAACGGCGCTGGAAACAGCGTCATCCACAGAAGTACCTGGAGACGGCCCATGGTGCCGGCGTGATTGCCGGTCAGCAAGAGCTGGCCCGCGATGATCTGGCGCTTGAGTTTATGATGAACGCACTGCGCCTGGCACAAGGCTTCGACTGTCGTCTGTTTCAAGAGCACACCGGTCTGCCGCTCTCCATACTGACAGGCCCGCTGGAACTGGCGGTGTCACAGGGGCTGATTGAGTGGAAGCCGCTGCGCATCATACCCACAGAGCGCGGCCGCAATTACCTCAACGAACTGCTTCAGCTGTTCATGCCTGAGGAGGAGTAACCATGAGTTCCGACATCATCTATACCCCAATCGATTGCGGCACCTATTCCGAATACGAGGTAGCGATCCTGCACCGTCAGCGCTTGCGTCTGAAGTGGCGTGACGAAGAGAGCGACGAGGTGCAGACCGAGATCGTTCTGCCGCAGGATCTGACAACCGAGGATAAGCGTGAATACCTCATCGCCCGCGGGAGCGATGGCGGCGCGCGGCGTATCCGCCTCGATCTCATCAGCGAGGCAGCAACGGCTAGTGCATGACCACGGTATTTGAGGAAGTTACCACAAAACCGAAACGGCCATAAAAAACGGTTTTATGGGGATTTCACGAATGAGAGTGTTCACCGCTGTATCTGACGGCCCCTCATAATGAGCCTGTATAGAGGGGCTTCCGTCACGAACTCCGCCAACGGACTGAATGGTTGAGTAGAGTGCGGCTTGAGTCATCGCTGTTATTCCTTTGCGATTTGGCGAGAAGAATGATCATTCCAGAACTCCCTCAAACTCTGCTCAGGAACCTGTTTCCGTTATAATCAATTATTTCCTTACACCCATTCCATTAAGTCATCAGGCTAAATCCAGCGACAGGAACAAACATGAGTACAGGCGAGCTGCTTTCCATCTTGATCAACCTGGCGGTAGGATTCTACTTCGCTATTTTCTACCCGCGAAGCGTGCAAAAGCGATTCACTGACCGCACCATGCCGCGAGCTTTCGTCATGTTGCTCAAGGTGGTGCCGCCGGCGGGTTACCTGATTATCGCCATGAGTCTGATCTACGCCGTAGCGCTCATTTTCGGCTGGGTTCACGAGTGACCGTTACGAAGAACGAGATAAAAAAGGCTAGGGATGGTGTGCATTGCACACACGAGTACGGCCTAAAATTTCAACGACTCGACCTCTCGTATCTCCTCTTCGGTTTCTAAAGTGTTGCAACAGTGTCGTAGAACTCGGCGTAAGGGATATAGTGACTGCCGTCGCACGAGAAGGTCATGCCGATGAGCCCGTTGATGAGATTCACCGAGGCGTTGCGCAGGTAGACCGTTTCGTCGGTGCTGCGCAGACGCTTGAACTCTTCAAGGATGGGGGCTACTTCGCCGGCATTGATGAGCGGCTTTTCCGCACACACCGCCGGCGCGAACTGTTCAAGAAAGCCTGCCGCGAAGATCTCCTCACCAACGAACACCCGGTAGCGATACGGGTCATTGTAAAACCAGCAGGTAAGCTGGGTGCTGGAAAAGTGAATCTTAGCGTGAAAAACGCCGCGCATGGTCAGGAAACTTTCCACCACCTGCATCAGCTCATCGATGCGCTGATCGAAGACACTGACTTCCCGCTTCTGTTCGAAGAGGAAACGGCGCACGGATGGGTCGCCTTTGATCTGCAACCAGTGCTTGGACATAGACAACTCCAGTACAGGGTGAAAAGCCATACCAAAGGGCGGGAATGGCCTGCCTCCGCAAGGCGGGACACGACCTATATACTACAAGCCGAGTGAAAGAGACAGGACGCAGGTCGGGCTTTTATCCGAATGCGCATTGGAACAAAGCCCGGAGTGTTCAGCAACGGCCAACCTTACCTATCACGCAGCTCATCCATGATCGACAGGATATCACTCTTCCAACGATCCAGCCGATAACCAAACTTACTCGTCGGCACCACATCGTGCAGTGCGGTCGGGTCAAGCGCCACCAGTAAAGTCTCCTCCTCTTCGGCTATCAAGGTGATATTCAGCGGCAAATAGGGAATAAGCTTGGGATGGGCGGCGGTGAGCTCGCGGATCTCATCCGGTCTGCCGAAGAAGACGATGCGATACCTGTCAGTCTGGAAGCCGCTCCCGGTCAGGCCGATATCGACACGCTGCACCCTCGAGACGGTGTAGCCGTACTCCCCAAGGGTCCTCTGCAGCGCCAGCATTGCCTCCGGAAAGGACCGGGTCGAGCGCATCATCAGCAGGCGCTCCTCAGCGGCGTGGGCCAATGAGGCAAACAGCGACAGAGCAAGAGTGAGGCTGAGCAATAGGCGAAGTTTCATAGCGTGGCCTCATCCATAATTTCGCGATAAATATCCGTCATCTCCTGGCAAGCATCATCCAATTCTGCATTGTTGTAGAGGCGGCTCATGTATTTGGGATTGATCGCCATTAGCTGCACCCTCCCATCCTCGCCCTCGACCGCCGTGATGCGGCACGGCAGGAACAGGCCGACGCGGGGGTCGAGACTGAGCGCCTGATTGATGAAATTGAAATTGCAGAAGTAAACGATAACCTGCTTGCCACTCTGCTCATCCTCAGGGAATAGCCCGTCTTCCAGGTTCTGGGTGCGTATAATGCGAAAGTTCATCCCCACGGCGGCGCGCTTGATGTTTTCCACCGTGGTGGCCAGATCATAGGAGGACTCCATCACCAGTGTCGGTTCCTCATCTCTGTCGTATTTCCAGTGCAGCGGCGCCTTTTCCATGCTGCGGATATAGCTGACGATATCGTCAATATCCCGCTCCTTCAGTCCTACCTTGAGGAAAGAGACCATCGGCGTACCGTCACGCCCCTCCATAAGGGTTTTTTTGATCATCTGATCGGAGGCGGCAGCAAGAAAGCCGGGATTATTCAACGCCGGCGCCATGATTGGCAGATCACGAGGGCGCGAGAAGGTGACCCCGGTACCATGGCCGCCTTCACCGTTGGCGCCATGACAAGTGGCGCAATGTTGGGCAAACAATGACTTGCCGCGCTCGGGGTGACCATAGGCTGGCTTCACGGTCGCAGAGGCGGCGCCATCCTTTCGCTTCGGCGCCCAGCCACGGATATGCTGAACGATGGCATTGACCTGGGCATCACTCAGGCTCTGGAACGACGGCATGACGCGTCCCGGACGCCCTTCACGAATGGTGGTAAAGAGAAAATCATCCTCCACCGCCGCCTGGAAGCTGGGCAAAGCCAGGGGGATCCCTACCCCGCCCTGACCATTGAGGCCATGGCAGGCAGAGCAGTGGCGTTCATAGAGGCGCGCGCCATCCGGCGCCGCGCTGACGCCGAAACTTATCAGTGCGCCCCCGAATAGCAGCAAAATTTTTCTCATCATTCTGTGCACCGCCTGGTTAAACCGCAAACACGACAATATTAGTGAATAGTGATAAAGCAACATTGATATACGTCAATAAAATCGCCACTGTCTCCATCTTAAAGACTCAATCTGACCCCGGAGATGAAGTGTGAAACCCTTTGCCGAATCGTGTGAACAGAACAAACGCCCCATCCTTACTGTATTGCGCCAGATGATACGCGGTTGCACACACCTACTGGAGATCGGCTCGGGCACCGGGCAGCACGCCGTCTATTTTGCCGAGGCCTTCCCTATGCTGACATGGCAAACCTCCGACCGGCAAGAGAATCACCCGGCAATCCACGCCTGGCTTGACGGTCAGGGTCCGGCCAATGCTATCGCCCCACTCAGCCTTGATGTCAATCAGCAACCGTGGCCTGTCGCCGCCGACTCCGTCGACGCGGTGTTCACCGCCAACACCGCCCATATTATGAGCTGGGACGGGGTTGTGGCGATGTTCGCAGGCGCAAGCGAGGCGTTGAGTGATGGCGGCCTGTTCATCCTCTACGGCCCGGTCAACTATCGCGGCCACTACACCACTGAAGGCAACGCCCGCTTCGACCAGTGGCTCAAAGCACGCGATCCGCAGAGTGGCATCCGCGATTACGAGGCGCTGCAAAGACTCGGGCAGGAGAACGGTCTGGTGCTGCATCGGGATTTTGCGATGCCGGCGAATAACCGAATACTCGTCTGGGTGAAAAAGAAGAGGTAAAGCAGCTTGCCTATTTTCAGATGATGTGGAGAAGCCTCGCCCTCTGTCAGGCCTCGCGGCAGCGATAAAAAAACGGTGAGCGGGTCAATCCTGCCACAGGATAAAACCCATCCCCAGATGCAATGTAACGTAACCTTACCTTATCGCGCGCTTTTCGCTAAAGTGTCGAACATCCAAACCCAACAATCAGAATCAAAAGGAAGATAATCCATGGCGCGTGAAATCATCCACACTGACAACGCCCCTCAGGCTATCGGCACCTACTCCCAGGCGATCAAAGTCGGCACCACAGTCTACCTCTCCGGCCAAATACCTTTGGTACCGGAGACGATGGAACTGGTCGATGGGGAGATGGAGGCGCAGATCCGTCGCGTATTCGACAACCTCACCGCCGTAGCCGTGGCTGCCGGCGGCTCACTGGCCGATGTGGCCAAGCTCAACATTTTCCTGACCGATCTTGCCCACTTCCCGCTAGTCAATCAGGTAATGGCCGACTATTTCCAAGCACCCTATCCGGCGCGTGCCGCTATCGGTGTCGCTGCACTGCCCAAAGGGGCGCAGGTGGAGATGGACGGGGTGATGGAACTGGCCTGAGCAGATAATCGTCCATGCTTCGCTCTTTGCATCCTGCGCCCAACTCATCGAGTGAGCCCACTGCCGGTGTGAGATCAGGCTCTCGAACAACCCGCAGGGCCGATGCAAAGCCATTACCGTGTTACAGCGCCAAGTGAACATCCGGCCCCCGCAAACGAAAAGCTCCGGTGATGTCGGCACTGAAGCCCATGCTGTTCCCGTCAGCACGCTCAAAGGAGTTGGGCCGAGCCTGGCCGCAAAGCTCGAACACCTCGGCATCACCACCCTGCAGGACCTGCTGTTCCACCTGCCTTTACGCTACCAGGATCGCACCCGGGTCGTGCCCATCGGCAGTTTGCGCCCCGGTGACGAAGCGGTGATCGAGGGCGAAGTGGAGCTCAGC
>JBFEYJ010000157.1:0-6652 GCA_041562215.1 Thiohalomonadaceae bacterium
ATCAGGGTGACGTTGCGTTTGCCTGAATTGACCATCGGTTCGATGGTAAAGGTCATGCCTGGCTCCAGAACCAGTCCTGTGCCGGGGCGGCCGTAGTGCAGTACCTGAGGTTCTTCATGGAAATCCTTGCCGATACCGTGACCGCAATACTCGCGAACGATGGAATAGTTGTGGGCCTCGGCGTGTGTTTGGATAGCATGGCCGATATCACCCAGCCGCATGCCGGGCTTGACCATTCGAATACCGATGAGCAGGCATTCGCGCGCGACCTCAACCAGGCGCCTGGCCATCACCGAAGGTTCGCCGACGAAGAACATCATACTGGTATCGCCGTGGTAACCGTCTTTGATCACGGTGATATCAAGGTTGACGATATCGCCTTTCTTCAGTTTCTTCTCCCCTGGGATGCCGTGACAGACCACATGATTGATCGAGCTACATATGGACTTGGGGAAACCGTGGTAATTGAGTGGAGCGGGGATGGCATTCTGTTCGTTGACGATATAGTCGTGGCAGAGCCGGTCGAGCTCATCGGTGGTGATGCCCGGCTGAACGAGGGGCTCGATCATCTCCAGCACCTCGGCGGCCATGCGGCCGGCGACACGCATCTTGCCGATCTCTTCCGCTGTTTTGATATTGACTGTCATCTAATTGATTTTCCTACGTTTGTCCGCCAGTTCCCGGAGTTGTCTGTAAAGCCACCCACTAAGGTTGATTGGGGTTTAATCGTTGTTGCTCAAGCCTTGTTATGGTATAAAGGGCGGCTTTGATAGGCAAACCAAAAATCGGCCGAAAGCGGATGGTCCGCCAAGGTCGAAATCCACACATGTGCCGTCAGGGTTATCCGGGTGCCTCCTGCATGGGGGTTGGATGGCCCGGTGCATGTTAGGACCAAACCCAACCTGAGGAGTAGTTAAACATGGCTAATGTCACCATGCGTCAAATGCTGGAAGCCGGGGTTCACTTCGGTCACCAGACCCGTTACTGGAACCCCAAGATGGCTCCCTTCATCTTTGGTGATCGTAACAAGATCCATATCGTCAACCTGGAAAAGAGTCTGCCGCTGTACAACGATGCAATGAACTTCGTTTCCAAGCTGGCATCAAAGAAGGGCAATATTCTGTTTGTCGGTACCAAGCGCCAGGCTCGTGAGATCATTAAGCAGGAAGCCGATCGTTGCGGCATGCCCTACGTGGACCACCGCTGGCTCGGCGGCATGCTGACTAACTTCAAGACCGTTAAGCAGTCCATCAAGCGCCTTAAAGATCTCGAGGCGATGGATCAGGATGGCTCTCTGGATCGCCTGACCAAGAAAGAAGCGTTGATGCGCCGCCGCGAGATGGAAAAACTTGACCGTAGCCTGGGTGGGATCAAGAACATGGGCGGTCTGCCTGATGCCCTGTTCGTCGTTGATGTCGGCCATGAGAAAATTGCCATTAGCGAAGCCAACAAGCTGGGCATCCCGGTTATCGCCGTGGTGGATACAAACGGTAGCCCCGATGGCGTGGATTATCTGATCCCCGGTAACGACGATGCCATCCGCTCCATCACCCTCTACGTGCAGGGTGCGTCCAGTGCCGTACTTGAAGGCCGGGCTTCTTCCGGCCATGTCGGCGGCGCGGTCGGTGACGAGTTTATCGAAGTGGCCGAAGGCGAGGAACAGGCTGCCGGTTAAGCCTTGGTTTAGCGGCAGAAAAAAAGGGGGCACAGCCCCCTTTTTTGAAAGAATTCAGGCTTTTCCCGCAGCGGAGAAGCAAAAAGATTGAGATGATTTGCTAAGAGGACGTTGTGACATGGCAATTACAGCTGCAATGGTAAAAGACCTTCGCGAGCGCACCGGCGCCGGCATGATGGAATGCAAGAAGGCACTGGTTGAGTGCGATGGCGATATCGAAGCCGCTATCGAGCATATGCGTAAGACCGGTCTGGCCAAGGCCGACAAAAAGGCCGGGCGCACCGCCGCTGAAGGCCTGATCGCCATCAAGGCCAGCGATGACAACAAGAAGGTCGCCATCGTCGAGGTCAACTGCGAAACCGATTTCGTCTCCAAAGGTGACGATTTTCAGAATTTCTGCGATGAAGTGGCCCAACTGGCACTGGACAACTCGCCTGCTGATATGGACGCACTGCTGGCGCTGCCCATGTCCGGTGGCAGTTCCGTTGCCGATACCCTGAAAACAATGATCGCCAAGATTGGCGAGAACATGAACGTGCGTCGTTTCAAGTTGATGAGCAGCGAGAATGGTCATGTTTCCAGCTACTCCCACGGCAGCCGAATCGGTGTCGTGGTTAGCATGGAAGGCGGCAGTGATGAACTGGGTCGCGACATTGCCATGCATATCGCTGCCAGCCGACCTTCCGCCGTTTCCGAAGCGGAGGTCGATCCAGCCCTTATCGAGAAAGAGAAGGAGATCTTCACCGCTCAGGCTGCCGAGTCCGGCAAACCAGCCGAGATCATTGAGAAGATGATCGGCGGACGCATTAACAAGTTCCTGAAAGAGATCACCTTGCTGGGCCAGCCCTTTGTCAAGGATCCCGACACCACCGTCGAGAAGCTGCTCAAGGGTGCCGGTGCCACCGTGCTTGCTTTCGAGCGTTTCGAGGTTGGTGAGGGCATCGAGAAGAAACAGGAGAATTTTGCCGATGAGGTGATGGCTCAGGTTAAAGGTAGTTAAGCCATGACAGCTGCCGACACTAAACTGACCTACAAGCGTATCCTCCTCAAGCTCAGCGGCGAAGCGCTGATGGGCGAGCAGGACTTTGGCATCGACCCTGCGGTGATACAGCGGATCTCCAGCGAGATCGCTGAGGCGGTTCACGCCGGTGTCGAGGTTGGTTTGGTTATCGGCGGCGGTAATATTTTCCGCGGTGTCAGTCTGGCCTCAGGTGGGATGGAACGGGCAACCGCCGACCATATGGGGATGCTGGCCACTGTGATCAATGCCTTGTCAGTTCAGGATGGGCTGGAAAAGGCGGGGGTGGCGGTGCGCGTGATGTCGGCGTTGCCGATTCAGCAGGTTTGCGAAGATTATGTGCGCCGCCGCGCCATCCGTCATCTGGAAAAGGGGCGGGTAGTCATTATGGCTGCCGGCACCGGTAATCCCTTCTTTACCACCGATTCTGCTGCGACCTTGCGTGGTATCGAAATCAATGCCGATCTGGTGTTGAAGGCGACCAAAGTGGATGGTGTTTATAGTGCCGATCCTAAGAAGGACCCGAGCGCTACCCGTTATTCCAAACTGACTTATGATGAGGTCCTTCAACGCCAGTTGGGTGTGATGGATCTCACCGCTATCGTGTTGTGTCGCGATCATAATTTACCGTTGCGGGTATTCGATATGAATAAGGCCGGTGCGCTGATGCGTATCCTGCACGGGGAAGATGAAGGCACGTTGGTAGAGCGTGGAGACAAGTAATGATCAACGAGATAAAAAAAGATGCTGAAACACGCATGCAAAAAAGCATCGAGTCACTCAAGACCGAACTGTCCAAGGTGCGCACCGGGCGGCCTCATCCCAGCCTGTTGAATCACGTTACCGTGGACTATTACGGTCAGATGGTGCCCATTGGCCAGGTGGCCAATGTCACCGTGGAAGATTCACGTACTCTGGCGGTGACCCCGTGGGAGAAGCCGATGGTCCCGGTGGTGGAAAAGGCAATCATGACTTCCGACCTGGGTCTCAATCCATCCACCGCCGGTTCCGTGATCCGCGTGCCGATGCCGCCGTTGACTGAAGAGCGCCGTCGTGACTTGACCAAGGTGGTTAAAAACGAGGGTGAGCAGACCAAGGTAGCGATTCGCAATATCCGTCGTGATGCCAACTCAGATTTCAAGAGCCTTCTCAAGGACAAGGAGATCAGTGAGGATGAGGCGCGTGGCGCGGAGGATGCGATTCAGAAGCTCACTGATAAATATATCGCAGAGGTCGACACGCTGGTCGAAGCCAAAGAGCAGGACCTGCTGGCCATCTAATAACAGAGTCCACCGGCCGTTAGGCCGGTGTCCTTTTATATAACCATGGCGGATATCGGTGGGTATGGCCGAACATCAAGACACCACTTCCCCGGTCAGTAAAATTCCTCGTCACGTTGCCATCATCATGGATGGTAATGGTCGCTGGGCGCGTGCACGTCATTTACCCCGGGTGGCTGGACATCGTGTCGGTTTGGAGGCGGTGCGCAAAACCATCAAGGCCTGCGTCAGTCATGGCGTAGAGGTACTGACCTTGTTTGCCTTCAGCAGTGAGAACTGGCGTCGGCCGAAGGAAGAGGTGGGCCTGCTGATGAACCTCTTCATGACCGCGCTGGACAGCGAGGTTAAAAAGCTGCACAAAAACGGCGTTCGACTGCGCATCATTGGTGATGTCGCCGGTTTTGGTCCCGAGTTGCAACAGCGTATCCACGCAGCCGAGGAACTGACGCAGGGCAATACCACTCTGAGTCTTAATATAGCCGCCAACTACGGTGGACGCTGGGACATTACCGAAGCGTGTCGCCGCCTGGCGGAAGAAGTGGCGGCGGGTACGTTGCAGTGTGAGGCGATCAGCGAGGAGTTGCTGCGAAGCCATCTTTCACTAAGTGAGTTGCCTGAGCCGGATCTCTTTATCCGCACCGGCGGTGAGCAACGCATCAGTAACTTCCTGTTGTGGCAGCTGGCCTATACCGAATTATATTTTACCGAACTGTTGTGGCCGGCCTTCGATCAGAAGGCCTTTGTCGAGGCGCTTGATTCCTTTGCCGGACGACAACGCCGTTTCGGTCGTACAGGAGAACAGGTTGAACAAACCGAACGTACTTAAGCAGCGTGTGATCACCGCTTCACTTCTGGCACCACTCGCCTTGTGGGGAATATGGGCCTTGTCGTCACAGGCCTTTGCCATCGCGATTGGTGTGATATTCGCTATGGCAGGCTGGGAGTGGTCACGTTTGTGTGGCTTGGTGCGTCCACTGTCACGACTGCTGTATGGCGGAGCTCTTGTTCTGCTCATGGCAGGTACTTGGTCGCTGTTGTCCGAAGGCAACTGGCCGCTGGCTATTTTGATTATTGCCATAATGTGGTGGACCCTTGCCCTTATGTCCGTGCTGAGTTATCCGCAGGGAACCGACGTCTGGCGGCACTCTCGCATCGCTCGTGGAGTGGCCGGGCTGGTGGTGTTGATACCGGCATGGGCGTCACTTGTACTCCTCCACCAGGACTTCGGTCCCGGTTATGTGATCCTGTTAATGTTTCTTGTTTGGGGGGCTGACACCGGCGCCTATTTTGCCGGACGTGCCTTCGGTCGGCACAAGCTTGCACCCCGTGTCAGTCCTGGAAAGACCTGGGAAGGTGTAGCAGGTGGTGCAGTACTCGCGTTATCGGTGGCCCTGGTTGCGACAGTTTGGCTTAAGCCGGTCGGCGGCTATCTTTCCTATCTTTTCCTGATCCTCCTGACGGTCATGATCTCCATTCTGGGGGATTTGATTGAGAGCCTGTTTAAACGTGTGGCCGAACTCAAGGATAGTGGCGGCTTACTTCCCGGTCACGGCGGGGTGATGGATCGTATTGACAGTATTACCGCGGCAGGTCCGCTGTTTGTTCTGGGGTTGTTATGGCTGAGCCGATGAAGGGGATAACCGTCCTCGGCGCCACCGGCTCTATCGGGGTGAGCACCCTGGATGTGCTGGCACGTCACCCGCAACGTTATCGGGTCGTGGCGTTGACGGCCAATAGCCATGTTGAGCGGTTGCTGGAGCAGTGCCTGGAACATCGCCCTGTCTATGCAGTGATGGCCGATGAAGCGGCGGCGGACCGCCTCGCTGCCGCTTTACGGCAGACCGGTTCAACCACCGAAGTGCTGAGTGGGCCCGAGGGGCTGGAGCAGGTAGCCTCCCTGCCGGAGGTGGATTATGTGATGGCGGCCATCGTTGGCGCTGCCGGACTACGGCCGACACTCGCCGCTGCCCGACACGGTAAGCGTATTCTGCTCGCCAACAAGGAGGCGCTGGTCATGTCAGGGCGTCTGTTTATGGATGAGGTTCACCGGCATGGTGCCGAGCTGCTACCCATCGACAGCGAGCATAATGCGATCTTCCAATGCATGCCGGCCCACTTTGAACAGGGTCTGGACACAGTCGGTGTGAGACGCATCCTGTTGACCGCCTCAGGCGGACCGTTTCGCTGTACACCACTGGAACAACTTGAGTCGGTTACGCCTGCACAGGCGGTGGCCCACCCCAACTGGTCGATGGGCCGCAAAATTTCGGTCGATTCGGCCACCATGATGAACAAGGGCCTGGAGGTGATCGAGGCTTGCTGGCTGTTCAACACCAACACCGCCAATATCCAGGTGGTACTGCACCCGCAGAGTGTCATTCACTCGATGGTCGAATATGCCGATGGATCGGTGCTGGCCCAGCTGGGCAACCCGGATATGCGTACTCCCATTGCCCATGCGCTGGCCTGGCCCGAGCGAATCGAATCCGGTGTCGATAGTCTGGATATGTTCACGGTAGCGCGTCTGGATTTCGCAGCTCCTGATCTGAAGCGTTTTCCCTGCCTGCGTCTGGCGGTGGAAGCGATGGATGCCGGCGGGACAGCGCCGACCATCCTCAATGCCGCGAACGAGGTGGCGGTGGATGCCTTCCTCAATGAGCAGCTCGGTTTTACCGGCAT
>JBFEYJ010000158.1:0-6646 GCA_041562215.1 Thiohalomonadaceae bacterium
TGACGACCACAGCATTTCAAAAAGGAATTTTTGCCATAGAGGCTCAGTCATTAAGCTGAGGGGAGTCTGCAACCAGTGGGCTGGTAAGTGCAATCACAGCCGGCAGCTCATGAGCCTTGCTGTTTTACATCAATGCTCAGCAAAACCGGCAAGAGAGTGTCAAACCGTATACTGTGATGCACCAGCACATCCGAAAATTCCGGCAGCTTACTTCGCTGTCACTTATTTACCTAACTAATCAGTACGTGAACATTCATCTCCTGAATTCACGGTGTCACTAATCACGGCTCTGATTGAGGTAGCTAACGGGATGCAAAGGGGGTGCCTTGGATCAAAATATGCCACTTGGGTCGGCGCCAACTGGCGCGGAATCGTTCGACACCAGCTTTTATCGCTTCTCCCTCATCTCCTTTTCCATCAAGGAACAGGACCATATCGAGTTGCTGCTCAGTTTTCCCATAGTCATGGTCAAATTGGCGTGCGATATCATTAGCCGTGATCACCGGCCGACCCGCGACTGAATGCAGGGGAAATCGAATGCCATGCCCCCCCTGTTCAGGTTCGTAAGCTTTGTAGACGAGTTCTGTACAAACAAGTTGGTTATCTGTACGGAAGTCGAAGTCGAAGTCGTAAGGACGGCCGCTATAGCTAAAAGCCTTCAGTAGCGCTTTCGCTATCTCTACCTTGGAAAGCCTGGGTCGTAAGACCGCCAGAGAATCCGTAGTGGCCAAATGCTCACGGGAAGTAAAGACAACACCTTCGCTCATGGCTTCAAGTACCCGGGGCATGTGGCCATGTGCATCCGGAGCAAGATTGTTGCGATACGCTTCAGGGTGAACAATCTGTAGTAAGGCATCGAAAGTCTTGTCCTTGCCGTCCATCACTTCAAGCCAGGCATGCACCGCTGGGTCATCAAAATAGGTGGCGCGTTCTTTTTGGGTGCCGACATAGAGCGCCGCATGTGACCAAAAGCCGGGCAGGCCGAGGTTGGAGAGAAACCACTCCCGGCGTTGCAGCAAAATATCACCCGGCCTGAGCTCATTAGCTATCGCATCAATCTGTTCCAGCGAAACATAATACCGCTCCCCGTTAAGCACACGGGTATCCCCCATCCATTCCGATATATTTTTCTGGACAGGAAAAAACGTTTTAAAAAGGACATGCTTTGTGACCTGAACAGCATTACTGGCCGTCTCATGCAAGCCTTTGCCCTGCGCAGCCATCCAGATCTCCCGCTCATCGTCACGTATCCCTGATGCAAGTGCGGTGTAAGCAGGCCGATCTATGACTCGGTTCAACGCCGACAAGGCGGCAAAACGGCCGGCGATGGCAATGTTAAGATAGTGAAACTTGAAATCCGCATAGCTGCGTACCGGTAGACCGAGTTCAGGTACCGCCTCATTCAGCGCAATACGTACTGCCGGGTCGTTATCGACGAGACCGATGAAATCCATCGCATACCGATATCTTGCAAGAAACGAGGCATAGCCGATAGTAAATTGACCATCGTCTATTCCTGCATCCCACTCCGGTGGTTGGTCGATTGAGTCGAGGCTCAATTGGTAATCCAGGAAACGGGCCCATGTATCACGTACTTCCTGGCGCTCAGCCAGTGCAAGAACTCTTTCGGTAGGAGGCTTCTCGTGGGGGAAGAGATCCGGACGGGTTTTGATATACTCGATGATCGTCCCCATTCCTTTGCGGGCGTTCTTTATGACGGTGATATCGCCCGGATGTAGTGGCGCGCCTTCGGGTCGAGCTTTAGCAACCAGGTCCCCAGGGACCGTCATTGCCGCGATGAGCACCAGCAATCTCAAGCTCTTGGCCAGCATTGAACCTGCCGATATTCCCGAAGCTGTGTCACTAAGACGCAAAGCAGACGGCTTTTGTTGTTCCATAGGTCCTCCGGATCGTCCTTTAAGCCCGAACTATCCCAAGAGCGATAAAAAACGTCAACCGAAAAAGAACCTATTACCCATGACACCGGGCCTAGCCCGTGGAACCCGCACAAATTCACCACAGACGACATCCTCCCGGGCGACATGACAGGCAACAACATGGGAAAGTCAGGCATTGAGTATCAAGGCAGCAAATCCGCTATCAGATGTCACTCTTTTTCATACACCCCATGAAAATAGCAAAGGTCAACGAACTGGTGCATAGCGCCCTCACTCAACTGTTCCTTTATCAATCCAGAGCCGTTCTTTGTCGAGTTGTGACTCACATCGCAACTTTTAAGGTGTAAATTTCACAATATATCATTCACCCTATTTCACCCAATATAGAAACTTTGGTAATTAAACATGCAAATAATCAAGACCAGCTTAGCTGCTGCAGCAATACTCTCACTTGTAGCATGCTCCATTGAGGGCCCTAGGATCAGACTTAATCCTCCCGTAAAAATTAAGGTTGAAGGAAGCGGCCACCACTGCCCCCCAGGACAAGCGAAAAAGGGTAACTGCTGATAAAGCTCCAGCACGCACGAAAGCTGTCAAGACTTTGGCAGATTCCAGCCAAAGTCACTCTGGTGGCCTAAAAATGTTTAGGCCACCAGCTCCCCCCCCAATCAACCAAAAGAAAGCCATCTGAGCGGCCTTAACTGCCCCAGAGGCCCGGTAAGCGTTCCTCATGAGGCAAGGTCCTGGTTCCGTGCGCCTTGGTGAGCCGCACTGAAGAAGACTTCCCAGGCAAATATGCATGTTCTCTATCTCGAAGTTTGCCGGTCTTAAATCAAGGCCTTTAAATGCGATGCATCTCCTACAACTCCCTTTGTGTTAACGAAATCATCCTGTAACCGCAAAAAACACATAAAATCGTCGTCTAACAACGATACAACTTCCCTCATCAGCAAAAAAATTTGCCATGCAGCCTAATATCCAGATAAATATGTATACTGGGTGACAGATATATGAATGGATACTGGGGCCCAATCACCACTATCTACTCACGAGTCGTTGAAGAGTGCCTATAAAAATTAGGATATTTTCTTTCGGACCAATACAAAATGGTCTAAATGCGCGCGTTCTACAGGGATAAGTGACCATCTTCAGACCCTTTATAACAACGCAGAAAAAGAAAGTAACAATTTTTCGAGGTGCCCTTGTAATTATAAAAAGTTAAAAGGGGTCGTTACTATGAGTCAGGATATACAAGAGATCTTTTCCACTGAGGATGGACTGGGTTTGGGGGAGCTGGTGCGCAAGGGTGAGCTAAAGCCCATCGAACTGGTGGATGAATCCATCCGTCGCATCGAAGAACTCAATCCGCAATTAAATGCTGTGATCCATAAGTCCTATGATGCAGCACGGGCAATTGCCCAAGGGCCCCTGCCGGATGGTCCGTTTCAGGGAGTGCCTTATTTGCTCAAGGAGTTGGCCACCATGTGGGAAGGCCAACCCACCACCAATAGCTGTCCCTATCTGAAAGATTTTGTTTCGCCGCTGGATCTGGAAATCGTCACCCGGGTGAAGAGCGCCGGGTTTATCCTGGTCGGCAAGACCAATGCCCCGGAGTTTGGCTGGGCGCTCACCACCGAACCGAAACTATATGGCCCTACGCTTAACCCGTGGAAAGAGGGGATCTCCGCCGGTGGCTCCTCAGGTGGTTCAGCGGTGGCGGTGACCACAGGCATGGTGCCTATTGCCGAGGGCTCCGATGGTGCCGGTTCCATCCGCGTCCCGGCCTCGAAAAACGGCCTCGTGGGGCTCAAGCCCTCTCGCGGCAGCTCGACCTTCGCACCGGTGTGGGGCGACTATTGGCACGGCGCCGCCCAGTTCCTGTGTGTATCACGTACGGTGCGTGATACAGCGGCCTACCTGGACGCGATCTATGGCACCCTGCCGGGAGACTCCTTTGCGGCGCCGCCCCGCGAATCGGGCTTTTTCCTTGATCAAACGAAAAAAAATCCGGGCAAGTTGCGTATCGGATTCAGCGTCACCTCACCGGATGGAATTCCGCTGCACGCAGAAACCGCCTCAGCAGTCCGCAATACCGCAAAACTCCTGGAAGAGCTTGGCCATCATGTGGAAGAGCACGATATGGGATTCGATGCCGGAGAGCTTTGGCGCACCTATACTCGCATGACCGCAGTGGTGACAGCGGATAACTTCGATGTACTCAAGCAGTTCGTAGGGCACGAGGTCACCGAGGAAGAGGTATCTCCGGTATTGTGGTCAATGATTAATTACGGCCGTGGCCTGAGTGCCCCCCAACACGCCAAGGATATCGAGGCATTAAAAATGGCTTCTCGTCACATCGCCATGGATCTGGTGGCATACGATGTCTATCTCACGCCCACTCTGCCACAGTTGCCCCGACCACTGGGATACTACGACATGAATATGCCCGACCACCTTGAATACAACGAGGTCATGATGAAAGACGCGGTTTACATGTTCCCGTTTAACATCAGTGGTCAGCCGGCGATGAACATCCCCATGCACTGGACACCCGACGGGATCCCCGTGGGAGTGCAGCTGGTGGGACGCAATAATGACGAGGCCACACTTATCCGTCTGGCAGCACAACTGGAAGAGGCTCAGCCCTGGAGGCACATACGCCCCCCCATCCGCAGCTAAGCACACGCCACCACCCTGTTTACGGACAGGGTGGTTCCGGCTGATTTCGGCTCATTAGTTGGTGAAACAGGAAGCTTCGGGATCGGCAGCATGAGAAACAGGGGGAAAACAAAAGCTCTGCAATATTAAATTGGAGAATATTGTGTTCTGACTCCGCACATTATCAAAGAAAGTATCTCCAATACTTCAAGACACCTCTTGCCCAGCGTTACCTGTTTGCCTGCGTCGAATACCTGCTGGATATCGATATTCAATACCAAGGTGAACACGCTATTGTCTATACCCACCCAGCCGACTCTCCCGCCTGGTGTTTTTCAGAGCTGTTTTGTCATATTGCGTCCAGCCCAAGTGAGTAGGCGTCTCATTCGTTATCCTTTCCGAGTGTCGAGAAAGCCTGTTACAAAAGTCCCTGATACTGGCAGAAGCACGGTTATCTTGATATCAATCAATACGCTGTACAAACCATTTAAATACGGTAGTACACATATTAATATTCTCATGGTCTTTCAGCTCCACATCACGGATAGTCTAGAAGCCCTTTCTTTTTAAATTGCTCCTTGAACTCATATGCAGCCTCACCAGACACCGATGGATATGCTGCAATGGCTTTAGTCGCCGGTTTCTTGAACTTGATTTGAGAGTCCATCAACACAGGAACGACCTTACCGACAGGTTCAGGAAAAAGCGTTTGCAGAATCTCACCACTTGCGATTTCAGCAAGCGAAAACTGCGCAGTTGCGTGAATCGTTTTCAAATGATTCAAGACACTTTCATCAAAGGTAAGCTCAAGAACACCATCAGCCCTTTTGATCACCCCTACTTTATTGATAAATGGAATTTCAGTGACATCCATAACTTACCTTTTTGTTATCTATTATCTCTTGTTATATACCTTCCAATCGACGCGACCTTTATTCACGGCTACCTGGATATTCACAAGCAACATGTGTCACCAGTGTAAGCAAACGGCCCTCTCACTTTTTGCACCCTGTGAAACACACAACTGCCGGAAGCAAGAAAAACAAAACCGGGCATCCATCACAAGCCTCATCACTGGAAACGGGTGACGATTCTGTAATTTCAGAAGGAAGTTCAAGAAGATGAATGACACCGAATTTCTCACACTCCCCGGCCTGACACTTGACAGCAACCTGCCACCTCCCTAGATTGATCGCTCTTAACTCGTCCCCGCATCCGGACTTAATGCGCCAAACACTCATCACACTGCTGGTCGTCATCACCCTGCTCTCGCAATGGGCCTGGGTCGAGCATGGCTATCACAAACATCTCCCCGATGAGGTCTGTGAGGTCTGTGTCAGTGCCTCTGGGCATGTCGCTGTTCCGCCCAGTGCCCCAATACTACCCAGTCTCGCCGTGTGTGACTTTCACACCCCGGCGGTCACCGTCTCGCTGACTGTAACCACCTCACGCTTCTATCCCACCCGAGCTCCTCCCCGGTTTCTCTAATACAACCCCCTGTTTCGTCACTATTATTCTGGTAGCCGCACCTTTTTGCGTGTCTACCGATGCATGTATTGGAGAAATTTTCATGCTTATCAAGCACCCCGTTTCCGCCGCTGTTTCTCTGAGCCTGGCACTCGCCGCCGGCGCCGCACAGGCTGCCTCTGATTTTAATCCGGATATCAGCCTGATCCTCGATGGCCGCTATGTTAACTATGACAACGGCAGCGAATATGAACTGCCAGGCTTCATGCTCGGCGGTGAAGCCGACCGCGGAGAAAAAGGCTTTCAGCTGGGCCACAACGAGCTGGTACTCAGCGCCAATATCGACGATATGTTCTACGGTAAGATGACCACGGTGCTGGCCGATCATGACGGTAGTACCGAGGTTGAACTCGAAGAGGCCTACATCGAGACTCTGGGCCTGGGAGGTGGCGCAACCATCCGGGCAGGCCGCTTCTTTTCCGGTATTGGCTACCTTAACGACCAGCATCCGCACAGCTGGGACTTTGCCGATGCACCGCTCGCCTACCGCGGCCTGTTTGGCGATCAGCTCCGTGATGACGGGCTTCAACTTAGCTGGGTCGCACCCACCGATATCTACCTCA
>JBFEYJ010000159.1:0-6629 GCA_041562215.1 Thiohalomonadaceae bacterium
ACTCAAACCGAGACTCAAACCGAGACTCAAACCGAGACTCAAACCGAGACTCAAACCGAGACTCAAACCAAGACTCAAACCGAGACTCAAACCGAGACTCAAACCGAGACTCAAACCGAGACTCAAACCGAGACTCAAACCGAGACTCAACCCGAGACTCAAACCGAGGCTCAAACCGACTCAGGGTCTGTGCCTAAAGCTGACCTTGCGAAGCAGGCAACCCGAGCGGAGTAACTATGTCGGGGCTGATACACACAGCGCGGGTTGCCTGCATCAGATATGTTGGTTTTTTTAGATGTGATTTTGTTTTTTATTCTGAGTTGATGATATGACTTGTGCTGCATCGTTAACATCGCGTAACTACGGCCTGTTTGCCGCTTTGTTGATGGCAACACTGCTGCTGGCAGGCTGCGTTTCTTCGCCGACTAAACCTGACGGAGAGAAGGATTTTTCCGGGATCTACTTCGTAGAAAACGAGAGCGTCGATTTGGCTGTTAGGAAAGATTTCGAAACGGCCATCAAGTTACTTCAGGCCGGTGAGTACGAAAAGGCGATCGAACTTTTGGAAAAAGTGAAGAAAGGCTCACAAAAGAATTCAGCACCTTACATTAATATTGCAATGGCTTATGAAAAAACAGGTGAGATTCAGAAAGCCGAAGAGAACCTTAAGCAGGCATTGACGATAAACCCTGAACATCCTGTGGCTAATAATGAGTATGCTCTGTTATATCGTAAAACAGGGCGTTATGCCGAAGCCCGGCAGTTGTACGAAAGAGTGGTCGAGCGATATCCGGAATTTATGCCCGCGAGGAAGAATTTCGGTATTTTATGTGAACTCTATCTTGATGACGCGTCATGTGCTCTTGCACAATACGAAGAGTACATTCAAGTAAACCCTGACGATGGAGATGTCAAGTTATGGATTGCTGCTCTAAAGCAAAGGCTGGGCAATTGAGAAAACAGGTTACCGGTGTCTTGTTCGGATTGAGCGTTCTTGCTCTCTTTCAGCCCTATGCATACGCGGCAGGGGACTCAGAGCCGAAAATGATCTCCGGTATCTCCATTGTGGGTAATAATGAAGCGCCAAAATCGCTCTTCATTGTGCCCTGGAAGAGCTCGGAAATCGGCTCGGAGACAGGACTTACGCCCGGGATGATGGATGATTCCATGCGCCCTGTCGACCGGGACGTATTCATGCGTGAAATAGATTTTTATGAAATTAGACATGCACAATGACGCATGTGTTATCGACAAATGCTGGTGAGGGTTAGGTAATGGGTTTCATCGATAAAATTGTAAGTTTCTTTGTTGAAGGCGGTTTCTGGATGTACCCGATTCTGACGGTGGGCGCCATCGGCGTCGCTATCGGTTTCGAGCGATTCATCAAGCTGGCGCTGGTGGAGCGTGCAAATCGCAAGATGTGGAGTGAACTGCATCCGGTCCTTGTTGAAGGTGATTTTGACAGGGCGCGTGAGATGACCGCCAACGATGACTCAACGGTGAGCAAGCTGCTCGAAGTCGGCCTGGAACGTCAGGGCACGGTTCGTCGCCGCGAAGATATCGAAATCGCGATGGAGGAGGGGATGATGGAAATCATTCCCCAGCTGGAAAAGCGTATCTCTTATATTGCGCTTTACGCCAACCTCTCAACACTCCTTGGACTGCTGGGTACCATCATCGGTCTGATCGCGGCATTTAATGCAGTGGCCAACGCCAACCCGGCGGAAAAAGCCGACCTGCTCTCGGCCAGTATCTCAGTGGCCATGAACACCACAGCATTCGGTCTGATCGCGGCCATTCCATTGCTTATTATCCACTCCTTCCTTACCTCAAAGGCCGGCGCTATTGTCGATAGCCTTGAAATGGCATCGGTCAAGACGTTGAACGTCATCACCGGCAAGGCCCGACGCGCCCAGTAAACGGATCGAACATGTCCAGAAGACAAAAAGCCAGGCGTGGTTCCGAGCAGGTAGAGCTCGACATCACCACTTTTCTTAACCTGATGGTGGTATTGATCCCCTTTCTGCTGGTTACCGCTGTATTTTCCCGGATCACCATCCAGGAATTGAACCTTCCCACGGCAGCGTCGGGTGGGGAAAAACCGGATAAACCCTTAGTCACCATAGAAGTCATCGTGCGCAAGGATAAGCTCCAGATCAGTGATGGTAAGCGTATTACCGATACCATCCCGTTACGCGCCGACGGCAAGCAGGATATCAAGGAACTCTCCAGGAAACTGCTTTCCCTTAAGGGTGAATACAGCGAAAAGCAAGATGCTACGATTCTGGCTGAGCCCGGCATCGAGTATGAAGCTCTTATTCACGTGATGGATGCTGTCAAAGTGGCCGAGGTCAAAGAGAAGGGTGTTGAGGAAATACAGCGGGTGGTCCTGTTTCCGCAGCTATCACTGGGTGATGCGCCATGAAAAATACCCGTCGACTGAAGCGTATGACACGTGCAAAACGCAACAAGGCGGGAGGCCTGAATCTCACCTCCCTGATGGACGTGTTTACTATTCTTGTTCTGTATCTCCTGGTTAACCAGTCGGCTGTAGAGGTCGTGGAGCCGCCAAAGGATATTAAGTTGCCTGACTCCGTCGTCGAAGCCAAGCCACGGACAACCGTAATGATGATGGTGAGCGAAGATGTTGTCATGATTCAGGGAGAACCTGTCGTGACTATCGCAGAACTGCTGGAAAACAAAAGTGAAAATATCGCAGCGATCAAAGACGCGCTGCTTAAGCTCAAGGATAATGTTATCGGGCTCAACACCGAAACGATTGCCAAAAGCAACGAGGTCACCATCATGGCCCATCGCACCGTGCCGTACAAGATACTGAAAGCACTAATGTCGTCCTGTACCAGTGCAGGCTATACAAAGATATCGCTTGCGGTAAATCAGAAAGCATTTCAAAGTTAGTGTGATTTCGTGACTAATTCTATTTCACAACGGCTGCAGGTCGTTCAGGCGAATCTTGTTGAGGCCGAGCAACAGCTCAAGCGTCTTAATCAGGATCTTGAGAGCGTCAACCAGCGACTGGATGAATTTTCCGGCGAGCGACAGCAGTATCAGCTCCTCGATGATATTTGTTCGTCACTCGACAAATTGTCCGAGTTGGGTGTCGCTAATCTTTTCTGGGGGGACGAAAGTGCCGACACGGCACAACAACAGCAACTGGATCGTGTTCGTGCCAGCGTTGGCGAATTCCAGAGCCGGATCGGTACGATTGAGTCCGACAAGCAGTCCCTGCTAAAGAAAATTGAGAAGCAATTAACCCAGATCGATATCCTGAATGATGATGTCGCCGAGATTCAGGAGCAGCAAGAACGCGCTAAAAACGACTATATTATCGAGCGTGAGGAGCAACCGCTCCCTTACCGTCCGATGGTCATGCCCTGGAGTAAACAGGGCGAGGACGAGAGTCGTTATCGCAAGGCCCTCGCACTTGTCTTTCTGTTTGTGTTCTCGCTCTCCGGTCTGATTTCCGTTTGGGAACTGCCTGATACCGAGAATGAAGTGGTTGAGATCCCGGAGCACCTGGTCAAGCTGGTCAAGAAGGATAAGCCGAAACCCAAGCCGCCCGAGAAAAAGCCGGAAAAGCCGAAGGAAGAGAAGCCTAAGGACGATAAGAAACCGTCCGAGAAGAAGCCTAAGCCGACCGCTGCGGAGACACAGCAAGCACGCAAGGTTGCAGAGAACTCGGGTGTTCTGGCCTTCAAGAATGACTTTAATGACCTGCTGGCAGACGATGTGAATACAAAGCTCGGTGCTTCGGCCAAACTGAGCAACAAGGGTGCCAAGGCCACCGGTGATGCGAGCCGCAATCTAGTGATGTCCCAGGCCAAGAATAACAGTGGCGGTATCAATACGGCATCGCTCAACAGAAAAGTCGGCGGTGGCGCCGGCAAGCAAATGGGCGGCGGTGTGTCGTTCTCCAGAGTAGAGAGTGCGATCGGTACTGATATGGCCGACGACCGTCCGCTCAGTGACGGACCCGGTCCGTCACGCACGGACGAAGAGATCCAGATTGTGTTCGACCGTTACAAGGCAGCGCTCTACCGCATCTATAACCGCGAACTGCGCAATAATCCGTTACTCAGAGGTAAGATGGTGTTGCGTATCACGATTGAATCCAACGGCTCGGTCTCCGCTGTCAAGATCGAATCAACCGATATGAAATCGCCTGCGCTCTCAGCGGGTATCATAGAGCGTGTGAAGAAGTTCAACTTCGGGGCAAAGTCTGGTGTGCCTAAGACCACCATTCTTTACCCGATTGACTTCCTGCCGGCTACCTGATGAAGTTCTTGTAAAAGTTGTCTCTTCCTCCTCTCTTTAGAGGAGGGGGAAACAAAAACAAATGCGCTAGCTTTCAAGCATGCCCATTGGACCAATTTTGGTCCCGAACCAGTCAAGCGGTGACAGCCTATCGAGTCGTCTACCGGCATGTGAGTAGGCACGCTCTTCAGGTTGAATGGAACACTGAGGTTATGACCGCGTTAATGGAATCCTCGCCGGACCATCGAAACACCTCTCTTCAGCGAGTAAAACAGGTTTGGTCGGCATGCTGCCTGGACAACTTCCATAAGTACTTTGAACATGACGATCGCCGTTACCATCGTGAACACGATTTGGAGAATGGCAAGCGTCAAGTGTATGATCCAAATATTAATTTTATTGGAAACAGACAAAAAAAGTCGGGAATGACTTATCGTGGTAACTTCGATACCTCGGATACAGTAATCATCTTCTGATCCTCGAAAATTCTGAGAAAAGTCAAAAAATCTCTGTTTTTCCCTTTCGCAAAATTGCAGGCTTGATATAGTACATAAAAAAATGTGCCTAACTTCACGTTTTAGCTACAAAAATCCAGGCATAGGGTGATTTTTGACTCTTAAGTCACGATATTACTCATAGATTTTACATATTGTGCAATCATGCATATTGGCCTTACTTGGTGGAACTTGCTGTACAAAAAAATGGTTAGTATCAGGGGAGTCTCCGGTTTTTTTGAAAGCGCCGTGCGGTTGACCACGCGGGCGCTGTGTAGCATTTTGCCTATTCACATGAGGAGGGATGTCCGTCCGGTTAGATCTGGCCCATCAGGTGTTTCAGGATCGGTAGGTACCTCAACATCCTTCAGTGCCGGTTCAACAAGACGCGGTTTCCCTATCGGTTTTTCCCTGCTGGTGTCATTCGCCCTCTTGCTGGGTGCGGCCTCCTCGGCGCAGGCGGATATGCTTTGCTCCGAAGTCGGCATAAAAGATACTGTCTCGAAGCGATGGGTGGTCGACGGGGATGTCTTCGTTGGCCCACTCGATTCCCAGTTCAAGATCGACGTCGACTGCGAGTTCCGCAACTGGCAGCCTCTGATCGTATCGAATATCAACTACCCTGTTAGCGATCCGGGGCCGTTTCTGGTTGTTTTCGATAACGTCCACTACGATGGCAACCTGGCGTGCGCCAACACCGAACACAAGTTTTGGGCCGTCAACTCCACCGGTACCGCATTCGAAAAGTGTATCGATTTTCTGATCCCCACAGAGACGATCGCTAAGCAAGCCCCGGAGTCCTATGCACGCATCGGTGAGCCGTTCACCTATACCCTCACGCTGCCGTCCATGTACTTCCCCGCCGACTACGCACAAAATGGCGAACCATCCAATGATGACCTGCATAGTGTCACTATATGGGACGACCTGAGCGCAACAGGTGTGAACGGAAGCACGGTAGACCTGACCTACGTTAGCCACACGGTTTCCGGCCTTCCCCCCGGGGTGACATACGATTTCACCGACGGCGGTGGCAAATACCTCACGTTCGATTTCGGTGACTCTGTCATCCAGGCAGGAACGCAGATCACCTTCGAGATCACGGTGGTGCTGGACGATACCGTCAATAACGTGGAGCCCGTACAGTTCGTCAACACCGCCGAGTGGCAGTTCGGGCGAAAGCTTGCGCATCCGGATTATCCCGACCAATGGACGTATTACGATCCTCTTCCGGGGGTATCCGGCATCTCCGACCCGATGACCATCGTCGAGCCCGATCTCATCGTCACCAAGTCGAGCCCGAGCGACTCGACGGCCATTAACCTGGATGACGTGGCGACCTTCGAGATTGATGTGCTGAATGACGGCGAGGGCGCTGCCTGGGAGGTTACTGTCCTCGATCAGTTGCCGGTTCCCGTCACGATCCCTTCCGTGCCCCTCGACACCTATGCGGGCATGTGCGAAACCAACCCCGGTACAACGCTCACGGCTTCGATCTTCGAGGCGGACGGCACCACCCTGGTTCGGGACTTGACCGAGGGGACCCACTACACGCTCAATTACACCGCTGATAACGGCGGGGCGGACGCCTGCCAGCTTACCTTTACCATGAACACGGACGCGGGTTCCCTCGCTCCCACCCAGCGTTTGAAGATCACCTACCAAAGCCGGCTCGACAGCAACTCGACTCAGGATGGCTATGCGCTGACCAATGTCGCCGCCGCCACCAGGTGGTACAGCGCCGATGGCAGTGAGCCCCATCCCCGCCGCGAATATACCAAAACGCTCACTGATGGCACACCGGGCACCAGCAATCATGAGGACAGCTACACCCTTTATACCGCGCTCTCCGGCTACTAC
>JBFEYJ010000160.1:0-6624 GCA_041562215.1 Thiohalomonadaceae bacterium
ATGATTATCCTCACCGCAGAGAAAAGCGCGGCGGACGCAGCGGGAAACGCAGTGGTAGTAGGGTGTCGCTTCTAGTGAAACCTGGACTTTCCTTGGCTTTGGCATGATATCTCTCCTTGATATCCATTCGTTGGCTCAGAGATTGACAGGAAACAACTTGGCTGGCAAGTTTGGGTGGGTGTCCGGTTTGTTGTTACGCCGAGCCTAAATGCGAGAGGTTTTTCGACATGTTGAATGGATCTAAGGATGTGTTCCCGCTGAAGCAAGAGACTCTAAGTAAGCAATTTCTCAAATGGGGCGCAAAGTGACTGGATACCGACGCGTGCTAACAATTGGCTCCATCGGCCCCAAGTTCCTCGCGCCTTTTCATAAGTGGGGACAGATGAAACTTTTGAGATTAAATCATTTAGTAAAGTCTGATCTGACCCCACTAAATATTAGGTGCCAGAGGACTGAATGGATATCCGAATAGTCGAAGGGGACCTACTCGACCAAGACGTGGAAGTAATCGTCAATGCCTGGAACCGCAACATAATCCCGTGGTGGTTGCTGCTCCCGCAGGGGGGGCTCCGGCGCTATCAAGAGGGCTGCTGGGTATTCGCCGTTCCTCGAGTTGGGTAAAAAAGGCCCCATCCCTCTTGGTGGAGCGGTTGAGACTACAGCGGGGAGGTTGCCCTTCCGTGCAATTATTCACGTTGCTGGAATAAGCATGTTCTGGCGGTCTTCGGAGCAGTCAATAAGGGCCTGTGTGAGAAACGCGCTCGCGCTTGCCACCGAACGAGGGTATCGGTCGCTGGCTTTTCCGTTAATAGGTGCAGGGACGGGCGGCTTCGCGCCAGAGAGGGCCCTTGAAATAATGGAGCACGAGGCAAGGGCCAGAGCGGGCTTTGATGGTAAAATCATCTTCGTTAAGTACAGAGAGTCACGGTGAAGGTCGGTGTGGCGAAAAGGGGACAGATTTATTTATCAGTCATTTTCGCTAGACTCGAAGAGGAATTGTTGAGCAAATGAGGTCGACTATGCCAAAGTACCCGAATATCCATATCACGTTATTCAAGTGAAAATAAATCTGTCCCCTTTTTCCCGAAGAGCCCGGTGAGGGAAAGCCGCACGCCGGAATCTGCAGGGGGAGTCGGGTAACCGGCGTTCCTACTTCGACGGATTACTAAATGGATATAGATATATGACAGAAGAAAAAGCCTCATCGAGAATTGTTTGGATTGCAATTTCCGCAATTATTGCTACTGCCATTGGTGCAGCAATGTCTTTTATATTTAAAGATGACTATGCTGTAGAGGTGGTGCCAATGGTAGCTTTAGATAAACCATATAAATACACTTTTTTTATAGAGAATAAAGGTGATTTGCCATTAAAGGATTTTGAAGCAATTTTATGGATCGGGGGTGATTTCAGATATAAGGACTTTTATGCTGGAAAACTTACTGGTTCAGCCTCGTGTAATTCAATTAAGCCACCTAAGGATGGAAAAGTCTTTTATCAGTGCGATCTTCTAAATCCTGGTGAAATGATCCAATATAATTACATTGCTTCGATCGAGACTGTAAATGTAAATATTGTTGTACGTACTGAAGGGTATAGATTCGATGAATGGATATATCCGCACAAACAAAAATAATATTTGTAAGTTTACGCCTAATAAGGCGCTCGTTCGGACGCAAACTACACTGCGGGAACCTCGCCAAAAGCGGCCCCGACGTCGTAATGACAGTAGGGCCGCTGGTCACACAACGGACGATGAAGAACATCGCCGGGATGTTTGGCGTGGCTGGCAAGTTTGTGATGGGTATCTGGTTTGTTTTGTGGATTCTGTGGCAATTTCCACTGAGCATAAAAAAGCCCACCGCCGGTCGCCCGGGGTGGGTTTTTACGAAACGTGGCTGGATTAACCGGCCTTGCAGACCAGCTCTTCCATGATCTTGCCGCTCTCGACCTCGTCGATGATCTTCTGGTACTCGGGGCTGATGGGGCATCCGCAGGCGTGCTCTTTGGTCGCGTGCAAACGGGCCTGCTCGATGTGCCACTGGGCGACTTTCAGGTGCTGATCGACGTTCATATTGTAACTCCTCGTATTGGGGGTAGTAGTTGAGTGAAATGGTTAATCATTAGAAGATTACCATAAGCTAAAGATTCTGGATATGACTAGAGTAACGAGTGTGAGTAGTAACAGGCCAAGATTAATTGCTGTAATGTTTGTGCTGGGGATGGTCTTGGTTATTGCCGGCTTTTGTGACCCATTTTGTCGGTCACTTTATTGAGAAGGCCAAGGTGCTTTAGTTGACACCCATCAGATACGCCGTTGAATGTCCGTTCATTGATTAGCAGCTAAAGTTTTCAGTTAAGCCCTCGCTTATGATTTGGTCTGCAATGCAGACCTACAGAACTGTCATTGCTAGTATGATTCAGTAAAAAAATGCCTTACGAGCTGCTCGTTCCCGGTCGCTATTCCAGCAGTTCCATCACCGAGATCACGTTGCGCGCGACTTCGACCAGTTTCTGGCTGCGGTCCATGGCGATCTTGCGTAGCGCCTGGTAGGCGGCTTCTTCGTCGATCCCCTGGCGTTTCATCAAGAGACCTTTGGCGCGGTCGATGATCTTGCGCTCTTCAAGTGTGATTTTGGTTTTTTCCAGTTCATCGCGCAACGCCTGGTATTCCCGAAAACGGGCGATGGCTACTTCCATCACCGGCTTCACCCGCTTGGCACTGAGACCGTCGACGATGTAGGCGCTGACGCCTGCTTTGATCGCTTTGTGGATCGACTCGCTCTCTTGGTCTTCGGCGAACATCACAATGGGTCGCGGTTGGTCGCGGCTGATATTGTGCATGTGTTCGAGGGTGTCGCGGTCAGGAGATTCGAGGTCAACGATGATGACATCCGGCTCGTGCAGCCGCACCTGGTGGGCAAGATTATCGCTGGTGATCACTCTGGCGATCACTATGTAACCGGCATCGCTAAGGGCCTGTTCCAGCAGCGCTGCTCTTCCCCTATTTTCATCCACGAGGAGAACGCGCAGCCCCTGTTGTCCCGTTAGCTCCGTCATGTCATTACCGTTGTGATGTAAAAAGCCGGTGTCGTTGTTTTCCCCGGCCCAGCCTTTTCCATAAATGGCTTGCCAGGTGTTTGGTCCCTTTTAAACCAGGGAGGCAGCCGTAACCCGTACCATTGTGCAGCAATGGCTGTGCCATAAGGGAAAAATGTCTGTAATTAGGGCTTCAGCCCAGGATGGTGGTTGCCGCTCTTGCACCAAAGGTGTTCAGCGTTGAGGCCGTTTGCCTCGTGAGGGTGCGCGCCGGGAGGGACTACAGACCGGGTATAAGGGCCAGGTCTACTTCGTCAATCTGGTGCTGATCCAGGTATTGGTGGGCGTATTTTTCAAATATGCGCTCACTGACGAAGAGCTCGAACAAGTCAGGATCAATGTGGTGCTGCTGCTTCAGCCGGCCAAGAATGCGTAGCGATTCGGAAAGTTTCTTTCCTTCCTTGTAGGGGCGATCGCTGGCGGTAAGTGCCTCGAAAATATCGGCAATGGCCATGATGCGCGCCTGCATCGACATCTGTTCGCGTCTGAGTCCGCGTGGGTAACCGGTGCCATCCATCTTCTCGTGATGTCCTCCGGCATATTCCGGAACATTCTTCAGGTGTTTTGGAAAGGGAAGTGCTTCGAGCATCTTGATGGTGGCGTCGATATGGTTGTTGATCATGGCGCGCTCTTCCGGGGTGAGCGTGCCTTTTTCGACCGAGAGGTTATAGACCTCATCTGCGCTCAGTAGTGGGAGCATCTCGCTCTTGCATTGCCAGCGTCGCTGGCTGATCTCGATGATTTTTTGTTTGTCCTGCGAGGACATGTTCTCGCTGCCGATGTTGCGGCTTCGCAGGAAATCCAGTTCGTCGTCAAGTCGGCGAAGGGTTTGCTGATATTCCAGCTCCAGTTCCTGATTGGTTTCGCCTTTTTCCCGGGAGCGAAGTTTTCTCTCCAGCATGGCGATTTTTGCATCACGTTTGAGCACCTCATAGCGTGTGGCGACGGTTTCGATGCGGTCGTAAATGGTATGCAGTTTGGTCGACTTATCGACAACGTGGTCGGGGGTGGTGAGCTTGCCGCAATCATGCAACCAGGCGGCGATTTCCAGTTCGTAGCGGTCTTCCTCGTTCATCGAGAAATCCTTGAAGGCGCCTTCGCTGGCCTGGTTTGCAGCATCGGCCAGCATCATCGTGAGCACGGGTACGCGTTTACAGTGACTGCCGGTGTACGGGGATTTTTCATCGATCGCGGTAGCGACCAATTGGATCAGGGAATCCAGAAGCTGTTTCATCTCATCGATGAGGCGGCGATTGGTCAAAGAGATGGCGACCTGTGAGGCCAGGGACCCTGCCAAGCGTTCGGCTTCATCGCTAAAGGGGATGATAGCGCCTGTCTCCTCATCCCGGGCATTAAGCAGCTGCAGGACACCGATGACGTCCCCCTCATGGTTTTTCAACGGCATGGTCAGGAAGGAGGTTGAGCGGTAGCCGGTATTGGCATCAAATTGCTTGGTGCCGGAAAAATCGAAACCTTCGGCATCGTAAGCATCGGGGATGTTGACCGTTCGGTTGTTGAGAACCGCATTGGTGACAACCATCTGGAGGTTTGGTTTGCCGTGAGCATCATAGAGTGGTATCGGTTGGAATGGGATCGGTTTTCCCGTGGTTCCGCCCATGGCAAAGTCGAGAGAGTCGGTGCGGATTATTTCCATTTTAACTGTCTTGTCTTCCTGCACCGAATAGAGGGTGCCACCGTCAGCATTTGTCAGCTCTTTTGCGCCGAGAAGGATCATTTCCAGTAGACGCAGGGTGTCCTTTTCTGCCGAGAGGGCGATACCGATCTCGGTCAGTTTGTCGATACGCTCCAGTAAGTAGTTGCTGCCGGACATGCATGGCTCCTGTATCGGCCGGGTTTTTCCCACCCATTGTAAAGTTCTACCGCCACCCAGGATTATGAGCCCATCACAAAAAACAGACGAGGCGTTTTTTGCCGTTGTAACGAAGTCGGAAAATGCCATGTCTATTATTTGGGCAGCGTTTAACTAACGTTCTCGCCTCTGGCTTGCTCTTCTGCGTGGTATGAGGAGCGTACCATGGGACCGGAGGCGATCTTGTCGAAGCCCAGCTCCCGGGCGATGCGGGCATACTCATGGAACTCCTTCGGCGGGACATAGCGCACTACGGGCAGATGATGACGGGATGGGGCTAGGTACTGTCCGATGGTGAGGTTATTGCACTCATGGGCGCGGAGATCGTTAAGTACCTCGATGATCTCATCCCTGGTCTCACCAAGACCGAGCATCAGCCCGGATTTGGTCGGTACCGCTGGACAGCGTTGCTTGAAGTGACGGATGAGCTCAAGCGAACCCCGGTAGTCGGCGCCGGGACGGGCCTGTTTGTAAAGACGTGGCACTGTCTCGAGGTTGTGGTTGAAGACATCAGGTGGCTCGGCGGCGAGGATAGTTAGCGCCTTCGCCTCACGGCCTCGAAAGTCGGGCACCAGGCACTCGATACGGGTCTGCGGGGTGGTGTCGCGCACCGCCCGGATACATGCGGCAAAGTGAGCGGCACCTCCGTCACGCAGGTCGTCACGATCGACCGAGGTGATCACGACAAAGCGCAGCCCCATGGCCTGTATGGTGTCGGCCAGATGCCGCGGCTCATCGTGATCAAGGGCTTCGGGACGGCCATGAGCCACATCGCAAAAGGGGCAGCGGCGGGTGCAGATACCACCCATAATCATGAAGGTGGCTGTTCCCTGCTGGAAACATTCACCCAAGTTGGGACAGGCAGCCTCTTCACAGACTGTGTGTAGTTTCTGTTCACGCAGGATCCCCTTGAGGCGCTGAACTTCAGGACTATTGGGGGAGCGTGCGCGTATCCATTGGGGCTTCGGCAAAGGCCTTTCTGCCGGCACTACCTTGATGGGAATGCGCGAGGTCTTGCTCTCGCCTTTGAGCGGATTTGGGCCTTGGAGTGGCGGGTCATTGTCGTGAGGATTCATGGAGTTGTCTCGCGTGGCCATGGTCTCTATGTCGGGGTGGTGGGGTGAGGATGCAAGCCCCAACCGCGTCACGGAGCCGATGTTCCGGTCTGTTTGTTCGGGGCGCTATGCAACTGACGGTCGAGCTGGACCAGTAGTTTCTCGCCCACTTCGGCGATTCCGTCGGGGATCCCCAGCTCACTCAGCTGGGTGACGCCAAGTCCCGGATAGCCGCATGGGTTGATGCGTGTGAAGGGTTCAAGGTCCATCGCCACATTAAGGCTGAGACCGTGATAGCTGCAACCTCTGCGCACGCGCAGGCCAAGTGAGGCGATTTTGGCACCGTCCACATAGACACCGGGGGCGTCCTGACGCGCAACGGCGGCGATGCCATAGTCGGCAAGTAGGGTGATCACCGCTTGCTCCATGGCACTGACGACCTTACGTACTCCGAGCTTTCGCCGTCGCAGGTCCAGTAGCAGATAGACGACCAGCTGGCCGGGGCCGTGATAGGTGACTTGGCCGCCGCGGTCAACCTGGATAACCGGTGTATTACCGGGGGCGATCAGGTGTTCGGCCTTGCCATTCATCCCCTGGGTG
>JBFEYJ010000161.1:0-6575 GCA_041562215.1 Thiohalomonadaceae bacterium
CAGTACGCGCCTCTATCCTGAGTGGCCCTTCAGCAAGGTGCGCTACACTTCCAACGAGTTGGCCCATCAGGTCTCCATCGCCCTCGCCGCCATGCCTGAAGACGATCCTGCGGCCATGTCGGGCAACTACGCCGGCTGGACCATCCCGCTGGACTACCAACCGGTACATAATCTTCTGCGCGAATTGCAGCTACCGCCTTATCAGCATCTACGGCGTTTTACCCTGCTGGATGTGTTGTTGCGTTACTGGGCCTGGTTGCTCGGCGGCCTCTTGCTGATACTGTTGATGGGCGGGATGAGCACCTGGGTTTGGCGACTGAACCGGGCACTTTCCCATGCCAAGCAGCGTCTAGAGGCGCAACATGCTCTGATCCTCGATTCAGTGGCCGATGGCATCTACGGCGTTGACCTGCAGGGGAACTCCACCTTCGTCAACAGGGCTATGGAAGAGATCACCGGCTGGAAGGCAGGAGAGATCATCGGCAAAAATCAGCATTACCTCCTGCACCACACTCGTGCGGATGGCTCGCACTACCCGGGAGAGGAGTGTCCGGTCTACCATACCTTCCGAGATAATCAGGCGCGTTATGTGGATGACGATATCTTCTGGTGCAAAGAAGGGCACAGCATCCCCGTGGAGTACTCCAGCAATCCGATCCGGGATGAAAATGGTAAGGTGACTGGCGCAGTGGTCGTATTTCGCGACATCACCGAGCGGAAGAACGCAGCTGAAGAGGCTCGCCAGCGACAGATTGAGCTTGCACATGTAGCACGCTTGAGCACTATGGGCGAGATGGCTTCGGGGATTGCCCATGAGCTCAACCAGCCCCTCTCGGCAATCAGCAACTATACTCGCGGTTCGATTCGCATGTTGCAGAGTGATGACCGGGGAGAGTTGCGCGATCAGCTCATCGAAGTGATGGAACGTGTCGCCTCCCAGGCTGAGCGTGCAGGTGAGATTATCCGTCAGCTGCGCCGCTTTATCCGCAAGGAGGAGCCTGAGCGGCTGTGGGTTGATCTCAATCGCCTGATCCGGGAACTGGTGGCCTTCCTGAAGCCGGAGTTACACAAGGCCGAAGTGACTCTGGAATTGCACCTTGAGGATGGACTGCCGTTATTATGGGCTCATGACATCCAACTGGAGCAAGTATTGCTTAATCTGACCCGTAATGCCATCGAGGCGATGCACGATGTGTCAGAGCACCATCGCAGCCTGTTGATTCGAACCTTTATTAGCGAGGATGGGGTGGAGCTTCTGGTCGAGGACAGTGGTCACGGCATCGATGAGGCGCTACGTGAAAAGATCTTCGAGCCCTTCATTACCACCAAGAAACAGGGCATGGGACTGGGACTTTCCATCAGTCGCGGCATCATCGAGGCGCATGGCGGCCGGTTGCTGCTGGGGCATGTCGATGGCGGAGGAACACGTCTGCGTATCATCCTGCCGATGGAGAAAGGAGAGCAGTAGGGTGAGCGAGCAAAGCACAGTTTTTATTGTCGATGATGATGAGGCGGTAAGGGATTCGCTTTCATGGCTCATGCAATCTGTGGGGTTGAATACAGAGACCTTCGCTTCGGCTGATGCTTTTTTGCGGGGGTTTGGTGAGGACCGCCCCGGTTGTCTGCTTCTCGATATTCGTATGCCCGGCATGAGCGGCCTGGAACTGCAAGGTGTTTTGGAGGAGCGGGGTTTTCGTCTGCCACTAATCGTGATCTCCGGACATGCCGATGTACCGATGGCGGTAAGAGCGCTCAAGGCAGGAGCCTTTGATTTCGTGGAAAAGCCATTCAACGATCAGTTGCTGCTCGATACGGTTCAGCGGGCCATTGAACAGGATCGGGACAAGCGCGAAAGCCATGCCCGGATTGAAGAATGGCGCAGCCGCCTTGATACCCTTACCCCGCGTGAAAACGAGGTGCTTGAACTGGTCGTCGTCGGCGCATCGAACAAGCAGATCAGCAGTGAACTGGGCATCAGCCTGAAAACGGTGGAAGCGCATCGCGCACGGGTCATGGACAAACTGCAAGCCGATTCGTTGTCTCAGCTGGTGCGGATGACGCTGACCGTGACCAATGCGGAGAAATAACGAGGTCAAGGTGTAGAGCGGCATCCCTGTCGCGATTTGCCCGAGGTGTTACCTTCTGTCGTAGCAATATGCCGCTTCTTCGGTAAAAGGGAGGTTCGGATTTTTCACGCCCTCACGGACCTAGGGTAAACCCTTAGATCTTTCGGTATTCATCCTAATAGTGCGGTTTTCATCCCCACTTCATAATCGTCTTCGAACCCGCTTGTCATGGCAGGGTGTTGACTAAGAGATGAGGAGTGAGGATGAGCATATCGCGTCGTGAGTTTCTGCAGGTGTTGGCCGCGGCGGCGGCTGCCGGTTTTACCATGCCCGGTGTGGCGGCTGCCGCTGGTCGCGACCCCTATGATGTACCTCATTTTGGTAATGTCTCCTTCCTTCACTACACCGACTGCCATGCTCAACTGCTGCCTGTGTGGTTCCGCGAGCCGAACATCAATCTCGGTATCGCCGGGATGTACGGTCAGGCGCCGCACCTGGTCGGTGAACATTTTCTGAAGCAGTACGGTATCCGCCCCGGCACGATGGAGGCGCATGCTTTCACGTACCTGAATTTCAGCGAAGCGGCGCAGCGTTTCGGCAAGGTCGGCGGCTTCGCCCATCTTTCCACACTGGTCAAGCGATTACGCGCTTCACGCCCCGGTGCCTTGCTGCTTGATGGGGGGGATACCTGGCAGGGCTCGGCCACTTCGTTATGGACCAACGCCCAGGATATGGTCGATGCGCAGAAGCTGCTCGGCGTCGACATCATGACTCCGCACTGGGAGATGACCTTCGGCGCCGAGCGGGTGCAGGAGATCATCGACAATGATTTCGATGGCCGGATCGACTTTCTGGCCCAAAATATCGTTGATAACGAGTGGCAGGAGCGCGTGTTTAAGCCCTTCACCCTGCGTGAAATGAACGGCGTGCCGGTGGCGGTGATTGGCCAGGCCTTCCCCTACACCCCGATCGCCAACCCCGGCTACATGGTCCCTGACTGGAGCTTCGGCATTCGCGATGATGCGATGCAGCAGGTGGTGAACGAGGCCCGGGCTGCAGGCGCCAAAGTGGTGGTGGTGCTCTCACATAACGGCATGGATGTGGACCTGAAAATGGCCGGCCGCGTCAGTGGTATCGACGCCATCATGGGAGGCCATACCCACGATGCTATCCCCGAGGCGGTCAAGGTTAAGAATACCGGCGGCACCACGCTGGTGATCAACTCCGGCTCCAATGGCAAGTTCCTCAGTGTGCTCGATTTCGACGTGCGCGGCGGCAAGGTGCGTGACTTCCGTTATAAACTGTTGCCGGTATTCGCAGACTTGCTACCCACCGATTCGACAATGCAGCAGCATATCGATGCGGTACGTGCACCATATCTGAAAAAACTCAATGAAGAGCTGGCGGTGAGTGACGACCTACTCTACCGCCGGGGCAATTTCAATGGAACCTTCGATCAACTCATTACTGATGCTCTGATGGAAACACAGGATGCTGAGATCGCCTTCTCCCCCGGTTTCCGCTGGGGGGTGAGCGTGCTGCCCGGCCAGCCAATCACCTTCGATCACGTAATGACCCAGACGGCCATTACCTATCCGACTGTCACCCGTAATAAGTTTACCGGAGAGCGCATCAAGACCATCCTCGAAGATGTGGCCGACAACCTGTTTAACGCCGATCCATACTACCAGCAGGGCGGGGACATGGTGCGTGTCGGCGGGCTCAAATATACCATCGAGCCGGAGCAGGTCATGGGCAAGCGCATTTCTAATATGGAGCTCAACGGTAAGCCGCTACAGGCATCCAAGGAGTATGTGGTGGCCGGATGGGCCAGTGTAGCAGAGCCCATAGACGGAACACCGGTGTGGGATGTGGTATCGGATTATTTACGCCTGAAAAAGGTGGTTCGGGTGACCAACGATGCCAATGTTCGCATCAAACTCTCAAACAGCAATCCCGGTCACGCGTAAGAATTTCTTTTGTGGTAGTCCCCATTTCCGCCCTTCCTTCGATTATCACTAGGAATAGGGCGGTTTTTTTTGCTTTTTGATACGGTGACGTCATTAAAACCTTATCTCAACACCAAGAATGTGGAGATGAATAGATCTTTTTTGATGCTTCAGTGTCCTGTCCCTGAAGTTGAATATAAAACCTTGCCTGATGTCTCTCTATTGTGCGGCACGTGTCACAAATCCATGAAGTAAAACGCTATTTTTCCGTTTGTTAGGGTTTTCCCCAATATTCATGGCGTCGTTTTGACGCCATAATCACACCTTATCCGGTATACCTGTGCTCCCCCCAGAGTTTTCAGGTTTTCCATGCCGGATTTTACTGTTTATTACAGGCCGAGATTCAGCCTGTTATTCCTTTTTTATGTGGTAGCAGGGTAAAGGTCACCCTATAAAATAGACTCCCTCCCATCTTCCGGCATGGATTGCCTGCCTGGGAACCCTCCAGTGTTGTCAGGCAATGGACTGCCGTTATTTTTCTCAAACAAGCCTGCTCTCCCTTTAACATCCACCACCTCCTCTGTGCTCTGGGCGCCGGGCCTCTGCTATGATGGCGCTATCATTTTCCTGGGCTGGCCGTACTTGCGGGACGTTATGCAAACAGAGATCTTCACCGGCTACACTTGGTCACACATTTGGCGGATCGTGCTGCAGCACCGCCGCGAACTGGTTTTGGCGCATGTGGTGGCGATTCTCGGCGCTCTGGCGGCGGTGCCGATCCCGCTGCTGATGCCGCTTTTGGTCGATGAGGTATTGCTCAAACAGCCGGCGCAACTGGTCGAGACCATGCAGGGCCTGTTCCCGACCAGCTGGCAGGGGCCTATCCTTTACATCATCGCGGTGCTGTTGCTAACCCTGGTGCTGCGGTTGATTGCCCTGGGACTAGGGGTATGGCAGAACCGCCAGTTCACCCTCATCGCGAAGGATGTCACCTACCGCATGCGCAGTGAGATGCTGTCACGCCTGCAGCGCATCTCGATGAAGGAGTACGAAACTCTCGGCAGCGGCGCGGTGGCCTCACATTTCGTCACCGATCTCAATGCGATCGATGAATTCATCGGCGGTTCAGTGAGCAAGACCCTGATCGCACTGCTTAGCCTCATCGGTGTCAGCGTCATCTTGCTGTGGATGCACTGGCAGTTGGCGCTGTTCATCCTGTTTATGAACCCCGTGGTGATCTACTTCACCGTAATCTTCGGCAAGCGGGTTAAGGAGCTCAAGCGGCGTGAAAACAGCGCCTTCGAGTTGTTCCAGCAGTCACTGACCGAAACCCTTGATGCGATCCAGCAGGTGCGTGCCAGCAATCGCGAGGGCCACTACCTGGCCAAGGTGAAGGCCAGGGCCGAGGGGATCAAGGTGAACTCCGCCGCCTATGCCTGGCGTAGCGAAGCGGCGGGGCGCTTCTCCTTCAGTATTTTTCTCTTTGGCTTCGATAGCTTTCGCGCCCTGAGCATGTTGATGGTGGTTTTCTCCGACCTTTCGATAGGGCAGATGATGGCGGTATTCGGCTATCTCTGGTTCATGATGACGCCCGTGCAGGAGATGCTGAACGTGCAATACGCCTACTACAGCGCCAAGGCGGCGCTGGGGCGCATCAACCGTTTGGTCTCTCTTCACGAAGAACCGCTGTATCCGCATTTGGCAGACCCCTTCGCTGACAAGCCCACAGTAGGTCTGACAGTGAGTGACCTGCATTTTCGCTATGCCGAGGGCGCTGACTGGGTGCTGCACGATGTGAATCTGAATATCGCCCCCGGGGAGAAGGTGGCCCTGGTGGGGGCCAGCGGCGGTGGTAAATCGACTCTGGTGATGCTGATCCTCGGACTCTATTCCCCGAACAGGGGGCAGGTGTTGTTCGATGGCGAGCCAGTCGAGCGCATTGGCCTGGATGTGGTGCGCAATAACGTGGCGGTGGTGCTGCAGCACCCGGCCATGTTCAGCGACACGGTGCGTGCCAACCTCACATTGGGACGGCAGTACGACGAGAGCCAATTGTGGCAGGCGCTCGAGGTGGCCCAACTCAGGCAAACGGTGGAGGAGTTGCCGCAGGGTCTGGACACCATCATCGGCCGTCAGGGGATTCGCCTTTCCGGCGGGCAGCGCCAGCGCCTGGCGGTGGCGCGTATGGTGTTGACCGACCCCAAGGTAGTGATCCTCGATGAGGCGACCTCCGCACTGGATGCGGAAACCGAGGCCCACCTCCACAGTGCCATGCGCGAGTTTCTCAAGGGGCGCACCACGCTCATCATCGCGCATCGCCTCAGTGCCGTGAAACAGGCCGACCGCGCTTACGTTTTCGATGACGGCCATATTATCGAAGAGGGCAGCCACGAGGAGCTGCTGAGGCAGGATGGGCTTTACAGCAGACTGTATGGTCAGTTACAACACTAGCGCTATCTCAAAGTACTCACATACACTAATACGGGATTGCAGACTAAGCGGTGGGACTCATTTCCTCTATGGGGCCCGTAACTGACGGCGCATACATCTCTTCGCTGGG
>JBFEYJ010000162.1:0-6575 GCA_041562215.1 Thiohalomonadaceae bacterium
GTCACTCACAGAACGCACCTCGAAATTGCAGTGAGGGCGGTATCGGTCGAGACGAACTTTGGGCACCATTTTTCCTCCTTGCAAGAATACCCTTGCATGGCCGAGCGGCACGATCAAAGTCTCATGCAAAACGAAGGTGCTTCCAACCCCAACCCTGGAGAGATAGGAGGCTTCGTCCCTTACCGGTGCCTGTTGGCAAGCTGTCAAGACAAGCGTCATTGCAACAATAACCATCATTTTCGAGATCATGATCATTTCTCCCTCTCCAGCCTATGAACAAAATAGTGTAGCCCTTAATCATTAGAGGTAAGCTGAGACTGGTCCAACACATCAACAGGAAAATCCAGGCATTTGAACGTGACCGGGGATGGGGAAATGGGCATCAAGAACACAATGGCCATCGGTATCGACTTCGGCACCTCCGGCTGCCGCGCGGTGGCGATAGATCTCAACGGAGAGCCGCTTGGCGAATCGATGCTGGGGCTGCCTGCACCGGAAAGAAACGGCAATGGAATCCAACAGGATCCGGCGTTGTGGGCGGATGCCCTGGAACATCTGTTCGATGCCCTGCTTCATCAGATCCCTGCCGCCGCAGTGGGCGCCATTACCATCGACGGTACCTCCGGCACCGTACTATTGGCCGACGCACAAGGAACGGCACTCACTCCGGCGTTGATGTATAACGACAACCGCGCCGTCAATGAGGCATCGCTTATCGCCACCCTTGCACCACGACACAGTGCTGCCCACGGCACCGGCTCAGGCCTGGCAAAGTTGCTTTGGCTGCTGCAACATCATGAGTTCCCGGCGGGATGCCGCGTCCATAGTCAAGCCGACTGGCTCAGTGCCAGGCTCAGCGGCCGCTTCGGCTTCAGTGACGCTAACAACATGCTGAAACTCGGCTACGACCCGATTGCCGACAACTGGCCCGCATGGATGGAGCAGCTTGAGCTGCCGCCGAGACTCCTGCCGCAAGTGCTCACGCCCGCGGCACTCATCGGCCAGATACGCCCGGAGTTGGCCGCACGCTGGGGTATGCCGTCAGAGGTGCGGATCTGCGCCGGCACCACCGACAGCACCGCCGCATTTATCGCCTCCGGCGCCAGTAAACCGGGCGAGGCGGTCACCTCCCTCGGCTCGACCCTGGTGCTCAAGGTCATTTCAGATAAGCCCGTGTTCGCCCCGGAATATGGCATCTACAGCCAACCACTGGGTGATCATTGGCTGGTCGGCGGCAGCTCCAACAGTGGTGGCGCGGTGCTGCGCCACTTTTTCAGCGACGCTGAAATGGCCGATCTCAGCGAGCAGCTGCAGCCCGATACGCCAAGCGGCCTGGACTATTATCCACTGCCGGCCCCGGGGGAGCGCTTCCCGCGCAACGATCCGGCACTTGCTCCGAGACTGACACCGCGCCCGGCCGATAACGCCCGCTTCTTCCAGGGACTGCTGGAAGGGATCGCACGTATCGAAAAGGAGGGATACGACAGGCTCGCAGAACTCGGCGCCCCCTACCCAGTATCGGTGCGCAGCAACGGTGGAGGTGCCGCTAATGCGGCCTGGACAAGGATACGCGGCAACCTGCTCGGCGTCCCGATGCTCCCTGCACGAAATGAGCAGGCCTGTTACGGTAGCGCCCTGCTGGCGCTGGAGTGTCTCAGCGCTGCTGTTTCGTAATGTATCTGTTAGGATGAGCCCCACATAGATACATTACACAAGGAACAGGAATTCACCATGCTGGGACAACCACTCACCGGCGCTGCAGCCCTGCTTAGAGGCCTGAAGCTGATCAACACCTCAGGGCTGCGTCGCTTCGTCTTCATCCCCGTCGTTATCAATGTGCTGATATTCAGCCTTTCCATCTGGGTTCTGGTTCAGCAATTCACCCCATTGGTGGAGATGTTGCTCAGCTACCTGCCGGCCTGGCTGGAATGGTTGAAGTGGCTGTTTTGGCTGTTCTTCTCACTAGCGGCGATCCTTCTCGTTTTTTACACATTCGCGATCCTGGCCAACCTCATCGCCGCACCATTCAACGGGCTGCTCGCTGAAGCTGTGGAAAAACACCTTACCGGCAAGCCACTGCCAGGGGGCAGCAGCCTGCTTGAAGCGATCAAAGAGACCCCGATGGCCCTCATCGACGAGTTGCGCAAGATCGCCTATTTCCTGCTTCGAGCTATTCCGCTTCTGATCCTGTTCCTGGTCCCGCTACTTAACCTCGCCGCCCCCCTGCTCTGGATTTTGTTCAGCGCCTGGATGATGGCCGTTGAGTATTGCGATTACCCGATGGGCAATCACGGCTTGCGCTTCAGCGAACAACGCAAGCGCCTTGGTCAGCGGAGAATGCTCAGTTTCGGCTTTGGCGGCGCCACTCTGGTCGGCACCATGATCCCGCTGGTCAACTTTCTGGTCATGCCTGCCGCGGTAGCCGGTGCGACCGCCCTGTGGGTGGAACAACTGAAAGTACCGGAAGACAAATAACCATCACAGGTCATCCCGGGTCTGGCACAGGGTGCCAAACAGCTGGTTAGCCGACAAAACGGCGAATACGCTCAACGCCCTCAGCCAGATTCTCGAGTGAGGTGGTGTAAGCAAAACGCAGGTGCTTTTCCGGCAGGTAATTACCAAAATCGATGCCAGGGGTTACTGCCACACCTGCCTTTTCGAGCAACTCGCCCGCAAATCGGAAACTGTTGTCACTGAAGCGGCTGCAGTCGGCATAAAGGTAAAAGGCCCCTTGCGGTTTGATGGGGATTTCGAAACCCAGTTCACGCAAGACCGGCAACAGGAAGTCCCTGCGCTGCCGGAAAGCCATTCGGTGCTGCTCCAGGATGGCGAGAGTTTCCTCCTCAAAGGCCGCCAGGGCAGCGTATTGCGCCAGTGTCGGGGCGGCGATATACAGATTCTGCGCCAGCTTGTCCACCTGGCGGGTATAGGCCTCCGGCACCACCAGCCAACCAAGGCGCCAGCCGGTCATGCAGAAGTATTTGGAGAAGCTATTGATAACGAACAGATCGTCGCTGAGCGCCAACGCGGTCGGAGTGGACTGATCGTAAATCAGGCTATGGTAGATCTCATCGACCAGTAGCGCCCCGCCTTTCTCCCTCACCAGGGTGGCCATCGCCGTCAGCTCATCGGCATGGATAAGCGTTCCGGTAGGATTTGAGGGAGTGGCAACCATCACCGCCCGTGTAGCGTCAGTCCAGTGTCTGGCCAGCAAGTCAGCGGTGAGCTGGTAATCGGTATCGGCCCCCACTTGGATACCACGCGCTTGCCCTTCGATAAAGCGGACAAAGTGGCGATTACAGGGATACCCCGGATCGGCCATCAACACTTCGCTGTCCCTGTCCAGCAAGACGCCAAGCGCCAATAACAGCGCCCCTGAAGCGCCAGGAGTAATGACAATGCGTTTGGCCGGGACGTCGACGCCATAGCGGCTTCGGTAGAAGCCGGCTATGGCCTCACGCAGGGCAGGCAAACCCAGTGCCGGGGTGTAATGGGTTTTTCCCTCGCTTAGAGCCTGCTGCGCCGCATCGATGATCGGCTGGGGTGTGGTGAAGTCCGGCTCACCGATCTCCATGTGGATAATCGAGCGGCCTGCCGCCTCCAGCTCACGGGCACGGGCCAGCAGATCCATGACATAAAACGGCTCAATCTCCCCCATACGCCTGGCAATGGGTAGCTCCCGCTGTCCAGGCTCAATCGCCATGCAGTTTCTTCACCAGTTCCAGGTCGAGGTATGTGGCAGCTCCGGCATCGCCACTCAGGACGTTGAACGGAACTCCTGGCTCTCCCCAGTGATCCAGCACAATGGTGGCTCCGGTAAAGTCATCCTCAGTGGTATAGCCGTTGACTGCGATGATGGTCTTGAGATCTGCCCCCATCGAAGAGCGGATGCCATTATGAGAATCCTCAAAAGCAATACAATCGGCTGGACTCAGGCCCAGTTTCTCCATTGCATAAAGATAGATGTCAGGGGCCGGCTTTTTAGCCGGGACGATGTCACCGGCGGCGATCACTTCGAACCAGGACATGGCATCCGGATCCATCGCATTTTCCAGCAGGGCACTCACATTCTCCGGCGTGGTGGTGGTAGCCACTGCCAGACGCATCCCCGCATCACGGGCCTCGCAAATAAGGCGCTTGACCCCCGGACGCAAGGGGATCAAGCCCTTGGAGAGCATCTCCACGTAGTGGCTTGTCTTGGCCTGGTGCAGTCCGGCAACGAAGGCATCCAGTTCGGCCGGCCGCTTGAAGGCAGTATTGAAGTTATCCAGATAGTACCGGATACGTTCCTTGCCGCCGGTCACCGCCAACAATTTTCCGTAGAGTTCCTCGGACCACTCCCAGTCAAGCCCGGCCTCGACAAAGGCGCGATTGAAGGCAACCCGGTGGCCGTCACGTTCAGTATCGGCCAGGGTCCCATCCACATCAAATAACAGTGCTTTTAGTGTGCTCATTTTTTAGTTCAATTAATGTCAAAAGCACGGTAGATTACCGAAGTATGTGATCGAATGCACCACTAAACAAACCTAAAGTTGCGCCCATGGAATAGTTCTGGTATAGATGCGCGCTGATTTTTTACGCTTCGTAGGAGACTTTAAGCGTATGCCGACGAAAAAAACTGAGGCGCCGAATAAGGCGGCTACAAAAAATACCGTAAAGAATGCTGCCCCGAGTAAAGCTACCGGCGATACAGCGGCAGAACAACCGAACCGCACTGCGGAGGGCTTCACCCAATTCACACCTTATCAGGAGAAGAAAGGGGAGGAGTATATGAGTCCGGCCATGGAAGCCCACTTCCGTGAGCTTCTCATGTCCTGGAAAAAGGAGTTGATGGAAGAGGTCGACCGCACAGTGCATCACATGCAGGACGAGGCGGCCAATTTCCCCGATCCCAATGACCGCGCCAGCCAGGAATCAGAATTCTCTATGGAACTGCGCACCCGCGATCGCGAGCGTAAACTGCTGAAGAAGATCAACGAGGCGCTAGACTTGCTCGATGAGGGTGAATACGGCTTCTGTGAAAGTTGCGGAGTGGAAATAGGCGTGCGTCGTCTCGAAGCTCGTCCCACCGCCACCCTCTGTATCGACTGCAAAACGCTCGACGAGATCCGCGAAAAACAACGCGGTTGAATCTCAACCACTATTTAGGTCAAAGAGTACCATCAGCACCGGTCAGTTACGCTGACCGGTGCTGATGGCTTGTTATCGATGGCAGAGGAGCCTGCATTGCAGGTGAATCATTCATCAAGAGCACTCACCTACCAAGACCGATCATCTACCGTGAGCTCACGGGATGTATCTTCTTCCAACACTTCCATAATAGATTGGCGCCTTGCAAGGGCTACCATCTAGGCAAAAATAACCTGTGAGCAATTGCGGTTAAGATCCGGGCTTGTGTCGGCCAACATGCCATCAACGACCAGACAACGCTCCCCATCAATAACCTTGGGACGCACCGCGGAGACATAACGTAATCGGCGATCGAAACCAAAACCGGTCACACTTGACGCAATCCGCTCCACCCAATCACCAAGACGAAAACGCCTCCGTCTTCGCGAATGCCATGGATCACCACACATGGTTGTTTAATACTCATGCATCACTTCATTAAGGATTGCTGACTCCCTTCTCGGGAAAAGTAGTACCAAAGAAAAAGCTCAAGGTGGGACACTTTAGCGATATTATCCTTGTTAAGTCTCTCACGGCTCTTTTATAGTGACGCCTTTAGATAAAAATCAATTCTGGAATTCATATGGATATCATTACGGCAATGAAAGAGCGAAAAAGCACCCGTGCATTTCTTGAGCTCAGGGTTGAGGAGGAGAAAATCCACCGTATTCTTGAGGCAGCACGCTGGGCCCCCTCCGGCGTGAACATGCAACCATGGCATGTCGCTGTGGTGAGTGGCTCCAGCAAACAACGCATCAGTGAGGCCCTGATTAAGGCACGAGAGAGCGGAGACCAAGAAACCCCGGACTACGAGTACTATCCCGGTCAGTGGTTCGAGCCCTACAAAAATCGACGCAAGGCCACAGGCTTGGCCCTGTACGGCGCGCTGAATATCCGCCGCGAAAACAAACATACGCGCCTTGAGGCCTGGAACAACAACTACCGCTTTTTCGGCGCACCGGTCGGCCTGCTGGTGTTTCTCGACCGACGTCTCGGTCAGGGCAGCTGGATCGATATCGGCATGTTCCTGCAAAACATCATGCTAGCCGCCGAAAGCGAAGGGCTGGCGACCTGTCCCCAGGCATCACTCGCCGAATATCCGGAAACCGTTCGTCGCCTCCTAGGCATCGAGGAACACCTGGCACTGGTGTGTGGAATCTCACTCGGCTACCCGGACCCGACGGCCCCGGTTAACAGCTACCGCACTCCGCGCGAGCCGGTGGACGCCTTTACGACCTGGTACGATTGACGCAGAGGTGAGACGCAGGAGTTTAAATACCTACCCCCTTTGCCCCTCGTATCTCACATCTCACCTCTCGCACTTGGTTTTATGACGTATATCGGACGCTTCGCCCCCTCTCCCACAGGACCACTTCACTTCGGATCACTGGTCGCTGCGCTCGGCA
>JBFEYJ010000163.1:0-6560 GCA_041562215.1 Thiohalomonadaceae bacterium
TCAGCCTGGGTGGCCGACTGGGACTTGCGGTGGGCGCGCACGAGTTTGCCTATCTCCTCTGCCGAGGATATATTCCCGTACGGTAATGTATTATTAGAAATGCCCATGCCTACTACCGATTATTCCCGTTCGGTAAAACTAACCCATTTCAATGTACTCAACAAGCATTATTTTCCCGATCGGGAATATTACAGTAGTTGCCAGCGGATGCGGAACAGGTGGTGGGTGGTGCTCTTCTGGTGCATGCGCCGCTGCAGGGCCTCGATCAACTCATCGCTGCGAGCCTCGATCTCGTCCTCCACGTCGAAGATGGCCTACGGGGATTGGCGGGCGTTGTCTATTCCAAATCCATGTTCTGCAGATGCGGTGGGCTCGAAGTTCATCGGATGGCTTTCAATCAATTCAGAGAAAGTAATCCCTGTAGGCCGATGAGATGGTCGGAGTTCGACAGGCAAACAAAAAAGCCGATGCATTGCATCGGCTTTTATAGAGACGCCGTAAAGGATTACCGCACTGTGGATGTTATGCGCGCCACCCGGCGCTTTTGAACATTGTTTACCGCTGGAGGTGCGAACCTTTACGGATGCTGAAATGAAAAAGGCCCCTGCTTTCGCAGAGGCCTTTTTGTGTAGATGGCGCGCCCGGAAGGATTCGAACCTCCGACCGCCTGGTTCGTAGCCAGGTACTCTATCCAGCTGAGCTACGGGCGCGTAAGGCGGTGCATTATCTAGAAGCATCCAGCGACTGTCAAGCGACTTCCCTGTTATTTCGTTACAAAAAAGCAACGATTGTTTTGCTCCGTTCCGCTTCAATCCCATGAAGCGGTCGAACCGGCTGTCTGGATTATCTCGGCTTCGAATCCACTCGGGCTTCGACTGGCTTCCGGATAATCCGCCGGTTCTGCTTTATGGCGGAGAGCGAGGAATGACCCTCGCTCTCGCTCCGTTCCGCTTCAATCCCATGAAGCGGTCGAACCGGCTGTCTGGATTATCTCGGCTTCGAATCCACACGGGCTTCGACTGACTTCCGGGTAATCCACCGGTTCTGCTTTATGGCGGAGAGCGAGGGATTCGAACCCTCGATAGAGTTACCCCTATACACCCTTAGCAGGGGTGCGCCTTCAGCCACTCGGCCAGCTCTCCTTCAAACTACGGGCGCAAGGATACCTGTGCCGGCGCCGAAGGTAAAGAGCAATTTACTAGATATTGCCGGTGGAATCGTCCTTTTCACGCTGAATGCGATCATAGATCTCTTCACGATGTACGGAAACGTCCTTGGGGGCGTTAACTCCGATGCGCACCTGGTTTCCCTTGATGCCCAATACGGTTACCGTAACTTCATCACCAATTACGAGGGTTTCGCCCACGCGCCTTGTCAAAATCAGCATTTTTTTAGCTCCTAGTTCAATCCTTATCCGCTGCAGCAACACGAGCAACCAACCGGTTACCGGGTAAGCCTAGCAGGTTACCCACAAGATTCGACAGTCTCACCGCCTCTCCTGTGGACATTAGTTGGGTTATGCGGCTGAAATATCAACCACGCCTCAAATCAGTTTGTAACAGGGACCACTTCATCCAGATTGAATGCGGAATGCAGGGCGCGAACGCCCAACTCCAGGTACTTCTCGTCCACCACGACCGAGATCTTGATCTCGGAGGTGGAGATCATGCGGATATTAATCCCCTCTTTAGCCAGTGTCTCAAACATAGTACTGGCAATCCCCGCATGGGAACGCATGCCTACACCGACAAGTGAGATCTTCACGATCTTGTTGTCACCGGCAACCTCACGTGCACCCAGTTCCTTTGCAGTACCTTCCAGTATTTTGAGTGCCTTCTCGTAATCGTTGCGATGAACGGTGAAGGTAAAATCAGTGGTGGCATCCGCACCGATATTCTGCACGATCATATCGACTTCGATGTTGGCATCACCGATGGGCCCCAGGATGCGATAGGCAACTCCAGGTTGATCGGGAACACCCTGGATGGTCAACTTGGCCTCATCACGATTAAATGCGATACCGGATATCAGCGCTTCTTCCATCCCATCTTCCTCATATGTGATCAACGTGCCTGGCCCCTCTTTCCCTTCAAAGGAAGAGAGCACGCGCAGCGGTACATTAAACTTTCCTGCAAACTCGACGGAACGAATCTGCAATACTTTCGAACCGAGGCTGGCCATCTCCAGCATCTCCTCGAAGGTGATGCGATCCAGGCGTCGAGCTGCGGAAACCACTCTCGGATCGGTGGTGTAAACACCGTCGACATCGGTGTAGATCTGGCATTCGTCGGCCTTGAGCGCTGCCGCCAGAGCTACCGCGGTAGTATCCGATCCACCACGGCCAAGAGTGGTGATGTTCCCATGCTCATCGACCCCCTGGAAACCGGCGACAACCACGACCCGTCCCTGCTCCAGATCGTGACGCATCTTGCTCTCATCGATATCGAGAATACGCGCCTTGTTGTGCGCACTGTCGGTAAGAATGTGCACCTGGGCGCCGGTATAAGAGCGGGCATCACAACCGATGCGCTTAAGTGCCATGGCCAGCAAGGCGATGGTCACCTGCTCGCCGGTCGAGAGCAGCACGTCAGCCTCACGCGGATCCATCTCCGGGTTGATGCCCCTGGCCAGCTCGAGAAGGCGGTTAGTCTCGCCGCTCATTGCCGAGACCACCACCACTACGTCATGCTGCTGCTCACGGAATTGCTTGACCTTGCGAGCGACATTCTCGATGCGATCAATCGCACCTACCGAGGTACCACCGTATTTTTGAACTATCAATGCCATTGCGTTTTAAACCGGAAAGTTCACGAAAAGGCGCGATATACGCGAAAAATCGGATCCCCGTAAAGGACATTGCCCGATAGCGGCAACCCGGCCTGACGGCAAGCACCCTGAATTGAAACCGGCAAAATGCATGACCATGTGCAACCCATGATTATTAGGTTTTGTCCAAAGGGCGCAGATTAAACACCAATTTGCGCCAAATTTAAAGAGAAATGTGTCATTTTAGACACACACTTGTGTCCTGACCCAATCGGTGACCGATTCCAGCGCCGACTCCAGCTTCTCCGGTTGAGTGCCGCCCCCCTGTGCCATATCAGGACGCCCTCCTCCCTTGCCGCCCACTTGCTCGGCTACAGCCTTGAGCAGATCTCCGGCCTTGATGCGATCAGTGGCGTCTTTGGTAACACCGGCAACCAGACTGATCCGTTCGCCCTCGACCGCCGCGACAATAACCGCCGCCGTGCCCAATTTGCTCTTGAGCTGGTCAACAATATCTCGCAGGCCCTTGGGATCGGCTCCTTCAAGTCGTGCCGCAAGCACCTTGATACCATTGATCTCTTGCGCCTGCGAAACCAGATCTGAGCCCTGACTGCTCGCGAGCTTGGCCTTGAGCTGTTCCAGCTCTTTCTCCAGCTTGCGACTTCGATCGACAAGCTGGTGCACCTTCTCTGTTACCTCGTCACGACCGCCCCTGACCAGTTCGGCAACCCGCTCAAGTCGCGCCTCCTGGGCATCGAGCCAGTCGAGGGCGCCCTCGGCGGTCACCGCCTCAATGCGGCGCACCCCGGCGGCGACACCGGCTTCACTCACAATCTTGAACAGGCCGATATCACCGGTGCGGGTGACATGAGTTCCTCCGCAAAGTTCGACGGAAAAATCCCCCATGCGCAAGACACGTACCTTGTCACCGTATTTTTCACCGAACAATGCCATTGCACCACTATCCCTGGCCTCGTCGATATCCATGATACGGGTTTCGACAGGAAGATTGGCGCGGATTTTTGCATTGACCAGCTTTTCAATCGCCTCTAACTCCTCGGGCTTGAGCGCTTCGAAATGGGAAAAGTCGAAGCGTAACCGGTCGGCAGTGACCAATGAGCCCTTTTGCTGAACATGCTCGCCAAGCACCTGGCGCAATGCGGCATGCATCAGGTGGGTTGCCGAATGATTATAGGCCGTGTTGAGGCGTAAGGTCGGGTCCACCCTGGCGCTGACCTCGGCGCCGGTTTTCAAGCTGCCTTCGGCAACGATGCCGAGGTGAACAAAGGCGGCGCCCTGCTTTTTAGTGTCTTGCACCTCGAACACGCCGCCCTCAACCGTCAGCCTGCCGCAGTCGCCGGCCTGGCCACCGGATTCGGCGTAGAAGGGAGTCTTGTCCAACACCACCATGCCGCGCTCACCCTCGGCAAGCGCATTCACCGGCCGGCCGTCACGCAACAGGATAACAATGCTAGCGTTATCTTCTATCTGCTCGTAACCGGTAAATTCGGTACTGGCCTCGATCTCGACCCCTTCACCATAACCGGCATCGAAGTGGCTGGCGGCTCGGGCTCGCTCGCGCTGTGCGGCCATAGCCTGCTCGAAACCCGCCATATCCACACTAAGCCCACGCTCCCGCGCCACATCGGCGGTCAGGTCTACCGGAAAGCCGTAGGTATCGTAAAGCTTGAATACCGCCTCGCCCGGGATCTCCTTGCCGGCAAGGCCGCTGATGACCTCTTCCAGCAATTGCATCCCCTGTTCCAGGGTCTCGGCAAAGCGCTCCTCTTCCTGACGCAATACCTTTTCCACCGTGTCCTGAGCACGGGTCAGTTCCGGATAGGCCTCGCCCATCTCGGTCACCAGAGGCCCCACCAATTTGTGGAAAAAGGCACCATTGATCCCGAGCTTATGACCGTGGCGGATGGCGCGACGGATGATACGGCGTAATACATAGCCACGGCCCTCGTTCGATGGGATCACCCCGTCGGTGACGAGGAAAGCGCAAGAGCGGATGTGGTCAGCCACCACCTTGAGGGAGGCGTTCTCAAGATCCTGACAATCTGCCAGTCCGGCGACCGCCTTGATCAGGTTCTGGAACAGGTCAATATCATAATTGGAGTGAACGCCCTGCATCACCGCTGCAAGCCGCTCCAGGCCCATGCCGGTATCGACCGAGGGCTTTGGCAGCGGCTTCATGTGACCGTCCTTGTCACGGTCGTACTGCATGAACACCAGATTCCAGATCTCGATATAACGATCGCCGTCTTCCTCAGGGCTGCCGGGAGGGCCGCCCCAGATCTCAGGACCATGGTCGTAGAAAATCTCGGTGCAGGGGCCACATGGACCGGTATCGCCCATCGACCAGAAGTTGTCGCTGTCGTACTTTTTCTTGCCGGGCTTGTCGCCGATCCGGGTAAAGCGGTTGGAATCGACGCCTATCTCCTTGAGCCAGATGTCCGCCGCCTCGTCGTCCTCTTCGTAAACGGTCACCCACAACTTATCAGCAGACAGGCCGCAGGTCTGGGTGAGAAACTCCCAGGCGAAGCGGATGGCCTCATGCTTGAAGTAATCACCGAAACTGAAATTACCCAGCATTTCGAAGAAAGTGTGGTGACGGGCGGTGTAGCCGACATTTTCCAGGTCATTGTGCTTGCCGCCGGCGCGCACGCAACGCTGTACACTGGTGGCGCGAGTGTAAGGGCGCTCATCATGTCCGGTAAAGACGTCCTTGAACTGCACCATCCCTGCATTGGTGAAGAGCAGGGTCGGGTCGTTGCCGGGCACCAGCGGGCTGGAGGGAATAACCTCATGCCCCTTCCCGGCGAAAAAGTCCAAAAAAGCCCTGCGGATCTCTGCGCTGCTGTTCATTCAATTACCCGAATACGTTGTGACCAGTCGTTCATTTATTCTCGATCGCCGCGGCGATCTGCTCGTGAGTGAAACCGCGATATTGCATGAAGCGCAACCGTTTCGCCCTATCCTTCATATCTTCTATCGGCCTGTCGCCAAATTTCCTGGCATAGACCGCCTCGGCGCGCTCGAACCAATCGATCTCCCCTTCGGCCTCGACCTCGCGGAGGCGGGCCGAAATGAGGCTGTCGTCGATCCCCCGCTCGCCCAGTTCAGCGGAAATCCTTTGTGGGCCATACCCCTTTTCGCTGCGCTGGCGCAGATAGGCCTCAGTAAAGCGCTCATCGCTTTGCAACCGCTCCAAAGCCAGCCGCTCAAGCACCGACTCGACCACCTCAGACTCAAAACCACGAACGTGCAGTTTTCTCGCCAACTCCCGGGCGGAGTGCTCGCGCCGGGCAAGCAGACCAATGGAGACAGCATAAGCCTCGGCATCCTTCGAAGCACTCTTGTCATTCATGTCGGACCACAAAACAACGTAGTGTAATTCAATCAGCAGAAAAAAGGGGGAGGGGGAAGGCGATCCAGCTGAAAAAATATTGGCTTCGCGGCAGAATCCGAACTACGCCGGAATAATTATTGGTCTCACCTATTTGCCAAACAGGCCAAGAGATGAGTGAATCTTATTCAAATGACAACCAGAGGCTACTGTCGCCGCCAAAGTTCGTATGAAAGGAAGGCTCCCGGATCTAGCGCCAGCAGCGGCCATTAACTGACCTATAAGGGCTTAAACCACTGATGTGGTACCCGGTTTCGTTTTCTGCCAGATCCACGTTTTCTTTGCGCTCTCCACACCTTTGCATAAGTCTTTCGGTCAAAATTAACGCCGTTAAACGACAAAACGCCCACCCCGGCTCAGGGTGAGCGCTCCGTCTACGGCA
>JBFEYJ010000164.1:0-6557 GCA_041562215.1 Thiohalomonadaceae bacterium
CAGGTCAATAACACCATACAAGGACGAACCTCAACGGCTGTTCTTGCCGTATCTCCCGTTGACGGCAGCGTCTGGCTTGGTAGTGGTAGTGAGGTTTTTCACTATACCTCTACCGGCCGGCTCCTGGGTTCGGTAAACATAGGGAAAAATGTCACCGGCATTGCCGTAGCGCCTGAATCTTCCACCGTCTGGTTGTCCGACAATCGCAGCATTTATCTTATCACCAATTCGAATACCGGCCTGAACCGGACAAAAGTGGTTGATGCACATGGTGTCGTAAACACCATCCAATACGACGAATTCCTGCAGGAGCTATGGATTAGCACTGAAACGTCACTTCAGCGGATCGACAGCAACGGAACCGTGAGCTTCAAAACAAGCCTCAAACAGTTGGAGCATATCGCACCGGATCATAGAGGTGCTTTGTGGGCCACGACCGGACAAAAGGTTTACAAAGTCGATGCCTCCGGCCTTATCGTAAACGAACAAAGCCTGTTTCTGCCTCGTGACGGCGGCGCCGTCACCGCCATCGTTAGTGATAAGTCGGATGGAACGCTCTGGATGGCAAATCGTAAAGCCATTCTTCATCTTGGGGTGGCCGGGCAACTGCTACACAAAATCAACGAAGGAAAAGCCAACGCGGGGATACGCGCACTGGCTATTTACCACGATATTATCGCGCCGCTTATTTCCATTCACAGTCCTCTGAATTCCGCTTATATCAATAGCCATCGGCCTCTCATCGAACTTGGCTATAGCGATATCGGAATGGGCGTGGATGGCGACAGCATAATGCTGTATGTCGATGGCAATGAAGTTGCTGCAAGCTGTGAAACGATTGATGAAGGTGCACATTGCACTCTTGCAAATCCCCTGGCAGAAGGCTATCTCACCCTCTCGGCCCAGGTGACGGATTATGCGGGTAATGCCTCCGAAAAGACGTCGATCTCCTTTACCATCGATACCCTGCCTCCTGCGATCACGATCAGCAGCCCGGAAAATAACTTTTATACCAATAAGGTAGATCTCACAATTGCGGGCGCTGTCAATGAGCCTGGGTCGCTGACGATTAATGGTGAGACTGTACCCCTGGGGCTGCAACAGAACTTTAGCTACCCCACAGCACTTGCTGTAGGCGCGAACACCTTTACCCTCATTGCTACCGATCTTGCCGGCAATGCGACCACGCATCAGCTCTCCGCGATGCTCGACACAACGCCGCCGCTCCCTGCGGTAGGCGATCTCATCACCGTCACTATTGAGGGAGAGCAGGCGACCGTAGCCGGAGCGGCGGGGGCAGTCGAGCCGGGTAGCCGGGTCACGATTACCAACGCCACCACCGGAGAATCCGTTACTGTGATGGCGGCAGCCGATGGCAGCTTTACTGCCCGGCTGGTGGTCAGCCCCGGTGACAACCTCATCATCAAGGTCAGTGACAGGGCGGGCAATTATGCGGCGGAAGAGGTCACCATCACTACCGGAAAGCCTGACTCCGGTACTGGCTATGTACCGCCTGACCCTGCCTCAATAGCGCCACCCATCGACCCTACGGTTCCTACCACCGTCTTTGATTCAACGGCCTTCCTCTACAGCGGCAATAACCCCATTCAGTTCAATATTGAGCCGGGTACCATCGAAGAGCGTCGCGTATCGGTCCTGCGGGGCAAGGTCACCACCCGTGGTGGTACACCGCTGCCGGGCGTAACGATTACTGTCAAAGGCCACAGCGAGTTCGGCTGGACCGGTACGCGGCGGGATGGCATTTTCGATCTAGTGACCAATGGCGGCGGTATCCTTACCGTGAACTACAGCAAAGACGGCTACCTGCCTGTGCAGCGTCAAATCGATGCCCCCTGGCAGGATTACGTCTGGTTGCCTGACGTGGTGATGATCCCGTTGGACGAAAAGGTCACCACCATTGACCTCTCGGCAGCGTTGACGATGTAAGTGGCTCAGGGAAACCCAGTTACCGACGAAGACGGCACCCGTCAGGCCACCATTCTGTTCCCGCAGGGCACTCAGGCAGAAATGGTCCTGCCTGATGGTACCACTCAGCCGCTGACCACTCTCAATGTGCGCGCCACCGAATACACCGTCGGCGCCGAAGGCCCCAACACCATGCCCGGTGAGTTGCCACCAACTTCCGGTTACACCTATGCGGTCGAACTGAGTGTTGATGAGGCCATCGCCGCGGGTGCAAAGGAGGTGCGTTTCAGTCAACCTGTCCCGCTCTATGTCGATAACTTCATCGGCTTCCCCGTTGGCGGGATTGTGCCTGTGGGCTGGTATGACCGTGACAAAACGGCCTGGATCCCTTCTAATAACGGGCGCGTTATAAAGATTCTTTCCGTCATTAATGGATTGGCCGATGTGGATGTTGACGGCAGTGGTAATCCTGCCGATATCCAGGCACTCGAGAGTCTGGGTATTAGTGACTCTGAACGTGCTCGCCTGGCTGAACTCTATTCACCTGGCGCAAGCCTTTGGCGAAGTCCTGTCACGCACTTTACTCCCTGGGACTGCAATTGGGGGATCGGACCGCCAAAGGATGCCATATCACCCCCACGGGAAAAGCCTAAGAAAGATGATCAGGATGCCCCCGATGATCCGGCGGTGTGTGATGGGTGCATCATCGAGGCCGAAAACCAAGTGCTGGGTGAATCCATTTCTGTCGCCGGCACCCCTTACACACTGAACTATCGATCAGATCGTGTTTCCGGCTATGCGCCTGGTCGTACGATTAATATTCAGGTTAGCGGTGCAACAGTGCCCCACTCTCTCAAGCACATTATTCTTGAGATCAAAGTTGCCGGCCAGAAGCATGTCAAGACTTTCGACGCGTTGCCCAACCAGCGGATCACTTTTGTGTGGAATGGTAAGGACTCGATGCAACGGCCGATCTATGGGCGCGCAGAGTTGACCTATACCTTGGGTTATGTGTATCAAGGTGTTTATACCGCCGCATCTGACTTTTCTACTGCCTTTGCAAAATTTGGGAACTCGCCTATTAGTGGAAGCCGCTCTACATCCGAAGTCTCCTTCACTCGATCATATTCCTTGATGTTGGCGGGGCTTTCTCCGGCTATCGATGATGTTGGCCATTGGAGCTTGGATGTTCATCATCAGGGATCAGCTAACTCGGGTCTATTCCGTGGCGATGGAAGCCGTATTAATTCACGGGCGATACTCCCCGTGTATAGAACACTCGTTGGTCCGGGCATTGCAAGCACTAAATTTGGACCGGAGTACCCGATAGCCGTGGCAGTAGGTCCGGATGGCTCACTTTACTACAGTGACAATAGTGGCGTTTATCGAGTAACTAATGGTTGGAAAAGCACGAGAATATTCGGAGGAACTACTGCCAGAGATATTGCGATAGCCCCCGATGGCAGTGCTTATCTTCTTTATTATCACACTGTCTATCGTGTTGCGTTGAATGGCGCTATTAACATTGTTGCGGGTGGTGGTAAGTGTTGCACAGTAATAGATGATGTACCTGCTAAAGGGGCATACCTCAAAAGCTCAACCGGTATTGCCATAGGGCCGGATGGAAGTCTTTATATCGCAGATAGTGGCAAAAATCTCATTCGGAAGGTTGGACCGGATGGCATTATCACCACTGTTGCGGGAACCGAAAATACTGTACAGGATCCGAATGCATCTCGTGATGGTAGCCTAGCGACCGAAGCTCGGTTATCTAAACCCACGGACGTGGCGGTTGGCCCCGATGGTACGCTTTATATTGCAGATTCCGGCAATAAGCGAATCCTGAAGGTGACACCTGACGGGATTATGCGCGTTGTTAGCGCTAGCCCTAATGAAGTCCAAAGCTTGGCAGTGGCCAGGGATGGAAGTATCTATTTCTCCGAGTACTCATATATTAGTGGAAATGGCGGATACCACTATGTCTATGGTAACACGGTCAGTCGCATCAACCCGGACGGCACCATGGAGGTTGTGGCGGGTAACGGCCGGACTACGAAAAATTCTACATCATGGGTTTATAAGTGGACATCAGACTTTACCGGGGAGGGGGGGGCTGCGGTCGAGGCATCAATTGACTCACCCTCTGGAGTGGCGCTGGGTCCTGATGGTGGACTTTATATTGCCGCCACCAGGAACAAGCGTATCCTCAAAGTAGCACCGAATGTCAGGGCGGTGGAGGGGGACCGTTTTCTCGTGCCCTCCCCGGATAGCAATGATTACTATCTCTTCGACATAAAGGGCCGTCATCAGGAGACAGTGGATAGTGTGACCGGTGCCAAGCGCCATGCCTTTAACTATAACAGCCAAGGAAGGCTGGCCAGTCTCACTGACGGCTATGGCAATACCACCGTCATCGAGTACGATGGGTCTGCTAATCCTGTGGCTCTTGTCGCACCCGATGGCCAACGCACCGAATTTCTTCTTGATGCCAATGGTTATCTCGCAACAATAACCAATCCTGCCGGAGAGGCCCATCACATGGGGTACACGGCAAGTGGTCTTCTGATCTCGGTGGCAAAGCCATCTAACGCAAGATCTATTTATCGATATGATGTCGATGGTCGTCTGTTATCAGATAAAGACCCCGCCGGTGGCGGCTGGACGTTGGATCGCGGTAAAACTGAAAATGGCTTTATCGGCCAGATGACCAGTGCTGAGGGTCGCACTTCGCGCTTCAGTGTCGACCGCGTGAGTGGGGTTGAAGTGCATCGCACGAGTGAATCAGCAGATGGCACAAAGTCGACCCGCCGTATTATCTCAGGTATTTCAGTGATTACAGAGGAGTCGGCATCCAGCGATGGCACGGTGAGCACCCTGCGCAAGGTTCCGGACCCGCGGGTCGGGATGGAGGCGCCTTATGTGAATGCCGCTACCGTAACCACTCCCTCAGGCCTGATGCTCTCCGCGAAGGCATCACGCAGTGCGACACTGGCGGATCCCACAAATCCGATGAGCCTCACCGCCCAGTCGGAGAGCGCCACCGTGAACGGGCGCACCTCGAAGAGTGACTACAGCGCTGCCACCCGTACTCAGTCCAGCATCAGTCCCGCCGGTCGCCAGAGCATCGTGCAGGTGAATGACAAGGGCCTGCCGGTGCTTAGTCAGCTCGCTGATCTCAACGCCGCAAGCTATGCCTACGACAGCCGTGGCCGCCTGACATCCGTGACCGAAGGGGAGGGTGCTAACGCCAGAACCACCACTTTCGGTTACGATGCGCTGGGCAATCTGGAGCGGGTCACCGATGCGCTGAATCGCAGCGTGTCCTTTGCATACGACCTGGCTGGTCGGGTGACCCGACAAACCCTGCCGGATGGCCGTGCAATCCAGTACAGCCATGATGCCAACGGTAACCTGACCTCGCTTATCCCGCCGGGCCGTGAGGCGCATGTATTCGACTACACCCCTGTGGATCTGGAGCAGCAGTACACCCCGCCGAACCTGAACGGTGTGCAAATGCTCACCCGCTACAGCTACAACCTCGACAAGCAACTGACCGAAGTCCAGCGCCCGGACGGCCAGACGGTCTCCCTCGGCTACAACAGTGGCGGCAAGCTTGAAACCCTAACCATCCCGCGCGGCCAGTACGGTTATGGCTACGATGCTACCTCCGGCAAGCTCTCCACCCTCAGCGCCCCTGATGGCGGCGCCTTAAGCTTCAGCTACGACGGCTTCCTGCCGCTCTCCACCAGCTGGAGCGGCGAGGTGAACGGCACCGTCAGCCAGAGCTTCGACAACAACTTCTGGGTCACTGCACGCTCCGTCAACGGTATGCCGGTCAGCTACAGCTACGACAACGACGGCCTGCTCACCGCCGCCGGTTCGCTCAGCCTGTCGCGCAGCCCGGCTAACGGTCTGCTTACCGACACAACACTAGGGGCAACCACCACCAGCGGCAGTTATAACGGATTTGGCGAGCTTGCCACCGAGACCGCCCTGGTGAATGGCTCTGCGGTTCTAGGCGCCCAATACCAGCGCGACAAGCTCGGCCGGATTACCCGCAAGGTGGAGAACATCGAAGGGGTGACCACTGTCTACGACTACGGTTACGACCTGGCAGGCCGTCTGGAAACGGTGAAGGAGAACGGCACAATCGTTTCTACCTACACCTACGATGAAAACGGCAACCGGCTCGGCCATAGCGGCAAGTCCGGCGTGGTCTCCGCCAACTACGATGCACAGGACCGTTTGACTACCTACGGGGGTAACAGCTACGCCTACACTCCAAACGGCGAGCTCATCGCCAAATCACAAGGCGGCGCCACCATCCAGTACCACTACGACGTGCTGGGTAACCTGATGCAGGTAGCTCTGCCGGGCGATATGACCATCGACTACCTCATCGACGGCCGTAACCGTCGCATCGGCAAGAAGGTCAACGGCCAACTGGTCCAGGGCTTCCTCTACCGTGACCAGCTCAACCCTATCGCCGAACTCGACGGCAGCGGCAGCGTAGTTAGTCGCTTCGTCTACGCCGAAAAGGGCAACGTCCCGAGCTACATGGCCAAGGAGGGTGTCACCTCTCGTATCTTCTCCGACCACATTGGCTCGCCGCGTCTGGTGGTGAGCAGCGC
>JBFEYJ010000165.1:0-6518 GCA_041562215.1 Thiohalomonadaceae bacterium
CCAGGTACGGGCAGGGTTGTACTTGGTGGTAACCAGGCGGTGGCGCGGGTCGAGCGGCGTGGCCACTGGCGCACCGAGATAAACATCGCCGAGGCCCATCACCAGGTAGCTGGCATTGAACAGGATCTCCTTCACCTGCTCGATGGATTCCAGGCCATTAATGCGGCGGATGAACTCGATGTTGCTCGGACACCAGGGGGCATCGGGGCGCACCGACTGCATGTATTTTTCGATCGCCAGCCGGGTCGAGGGATCGTCCCAGGAGAGCGGCAGATGCACGATGCGGCTCGGCACCTCCATGTCGTCGATGGCCGGCAGTTCGCTCTCCGCCGCGATGAGCGCGGCGAGCAGCTCACTCTGGCCGATCACGCGGCTGTCATAGTGCAATTGCAACGAACGGATGCCGGGGGTCAATTCGAGGACGCCGTCGATATTACCGGCCCGGACCCACTCCATCAGCGCATGGGCGCGAAAACGCAGGTTCAGATCCAGCTCCAGCGGGCCGTACTCGACCAGCAGGTATTTGTCGCCGGACTGGCGATAGCAGACCGCCGGACGCTCGCCCTCGGTGGCCAGCCGATGCAGGATCGGCGAAACATCCGCTCCGGCCCGCACCGTTTGCACCTCACTCGAGGTGGGCGGCAACAACGCGGCGATGGCCGCATCCTGCTCGCGCTCCAGACGATTGGCCTGCTCCACCGGGATTGCGTGGAAACGGATGGTATCGCCCGGCTTGAGCTGGCCCATCTTCCACAGCTCGGCCTGCACGATGGTGGCCGGGCAGACGAAACCGCCGAGGCTGGGACCGTCCGGGCCAAGGATCACCGGCATGTCACCGGTAAAATCGATGGTGCCGATGGCGTAGGCATTGTCGTGAATGTTCGACGGATGCAGTCCCGCCTCACCGCCGTCGCTGCGTGCCCAGGTCGGTTTCGGACCGATGAGGCGCACGCCGGTGCGAGAGGAGTTGTAATGCACCTCCCAGTCGATACGGAAGAAGGTTTCGATGTCGCTATCGGTAAAGAAGTCCGGCGCACCGTGCGGCCCGTACATCACATGGATGTCCCAGTGCTTGTTGTATTCCGGGATCAGTTGTTCCGGTAGTGCTGCGCAACCGGTGTCCAGCGAGAATTCACCATTCAGGCGCAGCACGTCACCCACCTGCAAGGCGCGCCCCGCATGCCCGCCGAACTGGCCCAGGGTGAAGGTGGACTTGCTGCCCATGTAGTCGGGCACATCGAGACCGCCCTTCAGCGCCAGATAGGTGCGCGAACCGGGGCCGTTGATACCACGAATCTTGAGCACGCTACCGGCCTTCACCGGGATCGGCTGCCAAAAGTGCAGCGCCTCGCCGTCGAGCTCGGCTTTCATGTGGGCACCGGTCAGGGCGATCACGCTGTCGACATGGAATTTCAGGGTCGGCCCGGTGATGGTCAGCTCCAGCGCCGCCGTGCCCTCATCGTTGCCGACGATACGGTTGGCCAAACGAAAGGCGAGGTGATCCATCGGCCCGGAGGGAGGCACACCGATATCCCAGTAACCGGCGCGGCCCGGATAGTCCTGTACCATCGACTGGGTACCGGGCGAGAGCACCTCGACGGTGGTCGCTTTGTACGTGAGCTTGTCGAGGTAGCGGGTGTAGTGCTCACCTTTAATGAAAACCGGATCCGCCAGGATCTGGCTAAGATATGCCAGGTTGGTTTCGATCCCGGAGAGGGCGGTGTTCGCCAGCGCCGCCAATAATCTTTCACGAGCCGCCTCACGCGCTTCGCCCTTGACGATCACCTTGGCGATCATCGGATCGTAATAGGGAGGCACCCGGCTGCCGGGCTCCACCCAGGTGTCGACCCGCACCGTGTCATCAAATTTCACTTCGCTCAGCAAACCGCTGCTCGGCTGGAAATTCTTGCCCGGGTCCTCCGCATAGAGACGCACCTGGATCGAACTGCCGGAGGGTGCATGCGTGTAGCGGTGAACAAAATCGTTTTCACCGGCGGCGAGACGCACCATCCACTCGACCAGATCCACCCCGGTCACCTCTTCGGTGACACCGTGCTCCACCTGCAGGCGGGTATTCACCTCCAGGAAATAGAACTCGCGGCTCTTGGTATCGTAGACAAACTCCACGGTACCGGCGGAGCGGTAATCCACCGCCTCACCGAGGCGCACCGCGGCGGCCATCAGCTGCTCGCGCTCCATATCACTCAGGCCCGGCGCCGGGGTTTCCTCGATCACCTTTTGGTTGCGGCGCTGTACCGAACAGTCACGCTCGCCGAGGGCCACCACCTTGCCCTCACCGTCGCCGAAGATCTGCACCTCGATATGACGCGCGAACTCGACGTATTTTTCGAGAAAGATGCCGCCCTGAGAGAAGTTGTTGCGCGACAGGCGCTCGACTGAATGGAACGCCTCGACCAGTTCTTTGTCGTTCCAGCAGAGCTGCATACCGATGCCACCTCCCCCGGCGGTGCTCTTCAGCATCACCGGGTAGCCGATGCGGCTCGCCTCTTTTTCGGCATGTGCAACATCGTCGAGCAGGCCGGTGCCAGGCAGCAGCGGCACCTTATTCTCCTGCGCCAGATGCCGCGCTGTGTGCTTGAGACCAAAGTCGAGCATCTGTTGCGGCGTCGGCCCGATAAAGGCGATACCGGCCTCCTCGCAAGACTGGGCAAAGGTGGCGTTTTCACTCAGGAAGCCGTAACCGGGATGGATCGCCTCGACGCCCAGTTCCTTGGCCAGCTTGAGGATCTTTTTATGATCGAGATAACTCTCCGCGGCCGGCGGCGGTCCGATACAAATCGCCTCATCGGCCTGCAATACATGCGCCGAGTGCCTGTCCGCCTCCGAGTACACCGCCACCGACTTGATCCCCATCTTCTTTAGGGTACGGATAATGCGGCAGGCGATGGCGCCACGGTTGGCAATTAAAACCTTGTTAAACATATTTTCGTTTCCCGGTGTAATAACCGCTTTAATCAATAAGCCCCAAGTACACGAAGTTTTGCTGAGTGGCCCTGTCATTACGAGGAACGGATGTGACGAAGCAATCCCTGTCGACGCTCAGATTGCTTCACTACACTCGCAATGGCATCCCATATCTTCGTGCACTCAGCGAATCTTTTTACTCATCCCACACAATCAACTCGACCGGCGTCGGGTTGTAGGCGTTGCAGGGATTATTCAGTTGTGGGCAGTTGGAGATGAGGACGATGGTGTCCATCTCAGCCTTCAGCTCCACGTACTTGCCCGCATCGGAGATACCGTCTTCAAACGTCAGACGACCCTCCGGGGTCACCGGTACGTTCATAAAGAAATTGACGTTGCTCACCAGGTCGCGCTTGTCCAACTCGTCGGCTTCCCAGTTGGCCAACGCCAACAAATAGTTATCTCTGCAGTTGTGCATCGGCTTTTTGTCCTGCGCGTAACGCACGGTATTGCTCTCGGCCGCACAGGCGCCACCCAGGGTGTCGTGTCGACCGCAGGTGTCGGCAACAATCGTCATCAGAACATTGCCCTCGTCGGAGAGCAGTTTCGATCCGGTGGTCAGGTAAATGTTGCCCTGCGCCCGAATGGTGTCGTTGGCGCTGTAGCGTTCAGTCGGATCTTCGGCTCTGTAAAAAATGGTGTCGACCGCCTGGTTACCCTTGAGATCGAGCATACGCAACACCTGCCCCTTTTTGATGGTGCGCATCCACGGTTCGCCGGCGGGCAGCACGGAGCGCCATGAGGCTTTGGCCGGATCGCGCGGGCTCTCTACCAGTTTCTGGCTACTCATTACATCTCCTCCTAGCAAAACCACAATTCGGTGTTGTAAAAACCGCGCACATTCTCCGGACGGAAATTACGGCAGAAATCATCTTCCGGCACTTCACCGGAATGATAGGCGGCAAGCTGCACCGGCTTGGGGTTGTACTGGCCGGCCAGGGCCATCGGGTGCGGTGCCGTGGAGAGCACCACCAGCGTATTCATCTCCGCGCGCAGCTCGATGTAGTCACCCGCCTTCGAATTTCTCTCAACAAAGTGCAAGTCACCCTCATCGTTCACTGTCACCTTGCTGAACAAGTTAAGATTGGAAACCAGATCGCGACGGCCCAGCCCCCACTTGCCCATCTCGATCAGCAGGCTGTCGCGGCCGTTTTTAAAATAGGCATTGCGCAATTCCTCGAACCGCCCTTCACCATACTTTTCGTGAATCATTCGCGCATTGGAGAGACCGCAAATGGTGTCGTGCCAGCCGCAGGTGTCCTCAGTGACCGACATCAGTACCCGGCCCATATCGGAGTAGCAGACAAAGCCCTTGGTGAGGAACGCGGTCTGCTGAGCCTTGAGGGTATCGGCCATGTTGTAACGCTCGGACTTCTCCTCCTGGTTGAACAGCAGAATAGAGACATTGGCACCACCGTTGATGTCGGTAATTCGCAGGGTATTGCCGCGACGGATCACCCCCGACCAGTGGGTACCACCGGGGATGAACTCCTCCCATAGCAGTTTGGCCGGATCGATTGCCATGGCTTGGGTTGTTTCGGTCATCGTTCAGTACTCCGTGTTTCGTTCAGGCCTTCGCCCGCGTTATTACGAAATTACGATCTGGTATTACTCAGTAACATGGCAAGTTGCATGCCAGCTGCGAACGAACGCGAATCAAGGGTTTTACGCGAGTTGGGATGAACTTGTGCACCAGTGCGGGGTGCGCCTATTTATTACTGCACAGTAATGGTGCCCGTCTAAATATGTGTACCGAACCATGCTACAGATCGTCCCGGTTTTGTTATTGCGAGCGAAGCGAAGTAATCTCATATGTCACCAACGTCAACAGATTGATTCGTCACTACCGTTCCTTGCAATGACAGGCACTTGCAAACATGTGTTTCGAGGTTAGGAACAGCTATTTGTCATCCTGGCGGCGCTTGCCGTTGGGCAGGTGCAACTGCGGCATCAGTGTGGTGCTGAGCTGCAACTGACCGGAGATCACACCACGGTTGGTGGTCATCTTGTCCGCCAGCAACTGCAGTTCGGCGGCAGGCCCCTGCACCAGGATCACCTCCAGAGTCTGTGAATGCATCAGGTGCACATGCAAAGAACTAATCACTGCGCTGATGTGTTCATGCTGCAGGTCAGCCAGGTTCTTTTGCAGACGCGGGGTTGAGTGGTCATAGAGCAGGGTAATGGTTCCTGCCATTACCTCGCCACCCAATTCCCTTTTATGTGCCGTTACCTGATGACTGATCATCTCGGCGATAGCCTGTGAACGTGACTCGAAACCACGCGCACTCACCATCTCATCGAGCTGCTGCAGCAAAGACTCCTGCAGCGAAACACTGATGCGACTGACGTTACCGTTGCCATTACTCATGACTCGTTCCTTCTCTCGTACATGGTGCTTTTGTCATTGCGAGGAGCGATGGCGACGAAGCAATCCCGGGGGAGAGAGATTGCTTCGCATCCACTCGCAATGACCGTAGTGGTCCTTGGTAAAACAAAATGCGACTGACGTTTCCGTTACTCATCACTCGCTTCACTCACAGATAGTGCTTGTGTCTTTGCGAGAAGCGAAGCGGCGAAGCAATCTGGGAAAATAAGATTGCTTCGTTTACGCTCGCAATGACAGCCACGATCCGCTGTTAGAACAAATGGCTATACCGCTCGATCTCCCAGGTCGAGATGGTCTGGTGATAGGCAGTCCACTCCTGACGCTTGTACTTTATGAACTCATCACGCAGCCCCTGTCCCAAAGCCTCGATGACGAACGGGTCGGCCTCGAAAGCATCAATCGCCTCTTGCAGGTCGCGCGGCAGGAATTCGATGCCGCGGTCCGCGCGCTCCTCTTCGGAAAGTTCGTAGAGATTGTCCTCCTGCGGCATCCCCGGATCGAGTTTCTCGCGAACCCCTTCAAGGCCGGCGGCCAACACCAGCGCCGCGGCCAGGTAGGGATTGACCGCACCGTCGGCATTGCGTGATTCGAAACGCCCGCCGCCCATCGGCACACGGATGGAGTTGGTGCGGTTGTTGGAGCCGAAGGAGTTGAACACCGGTGCCCAGGTGAAGTACGGCATATCGCCCTGGCGTACGAGGCGCTTGTAGCTGTTGACCGTTGGCGCAAAGACCGCGCACAGCGCCTTGCCGTGCTTGATGATGCCGCCGATGAAGTAGTAACCCAGCTCGGTCAGGCCCAGGCCGCGCGGGTCGTCTTTGGGGTCGCAGGCAAAGAGGTTCTTGCCCGTTTCCAGATCGTACAGTGACATATTGAAGTGCGCGCCGTTACCGGTCTTGTCGGCAAACGGCTTGGGCATAAAGGTCGCGATCAACCCCTCCTGCTTGGCGTACTCCTTGGCCATGAGACGCAGGAAGGTGTAGCGATCGCAGGTGGTCACCGCATCGGCATACTGGAAGTCGAACTCGAATTGGCCGTTGGCATCCTCGTGGTCGAAGGAGTAAAGGTCCCAGCCCAGCTCGTTGATGCTGGTGGCCATTTTGTCGAGCCAGCTGAACTGATCGAGAAAACCGCGCGCGTCGTAACA
>JBFEYJ010000166.1:0-6517 GCA_041562215.1 Thiohalomonadaceae bacterium
ACCCCATTATTCAGGAGTTGTTGGAAAAGCGCTGACGTCTCTCTGCCTGGCGCTGAAAAACTGACGATGCCCGCATGACGAGCCGCTTTTGGTGGAGTCACCACTACCATTCCCATGGCCGAAAGCCGTTCAATCAGTAAGCGGCTGTGTTCCAACACCAGCGCCTCCACCTGCTCCATGCCTGTTTCCAGCAGGAGTGAAATACTGGCCTCAAGCGCATGGATCCCCAACATGTTAGGACTGCCGCATTCAAACCGGCGTGCCGACGATGCCGCTTGCCACTCCAACTGGTCAAAATTACCAACGGCCTCGACCATATGCCAGCCAAACTGGGTCAGTTTCAATTTATCGCGCAGCTCCGGGCGACAATAGAAAAGTCCCAGACCTTCAGGGCCCATCATCCATTTGTGGCCGTCAGCTGCAACAAAATCGGCCTGTATTGCCTGCACATCGAATTGCACCGCGCCAATACTCTGGATCGCATCGACACAAAAGAGGATCCCATGGTGTCGGCAAAACTCGCCGATACGGGCCAGATCCATACGCAAGCCGTTGGCGTATTGCACAGAACTGATCGCAATGAGCCGGGTACGCTCATCGACCAGGGCAAAAAGTGCGTCCTCTGGAGAATCTTCGGCATCCAGGTCAGCCTGACGCAGCTCCACACCTTGAGGTGCCAGAGACTCCCAGACAATCCGGTTAGAAGGAAATTCCTGATTGCTGGTGACAATGTTATCGCCCGAAGACCATGTCAGGCCGTAAGCAACAAAAGACAATGCCTCCGAGGTATTTTTGACCAGCGCGATGTCATCACTCGACGGTGCGTTCAACAGTAGCCGAAACTGATCGCGTAACTGCTGTTCAGTTTCCAGCCACCGCAGATAGTTCAGCGAACCCTGATAACCGTTTTCCTCAGCAAAACGCTGAACGGCCTTAACCGTGCGCTGCGGCCAGGGAGAAACTGCCGCATGGTTGAGATAGATAACATCATCCTTGAGAGGAAATTCATCATGATTCTGCATTGGATTATGACTCTTGTTAGAAGCAGCATTGATGCCTGTAAATTTTAGAAGCACATAGTAGCCAAGTTACGCTAGGCACCACAAATGTCATTATCGGGTGAGAAGGTGAGATAAAGCGCAATCTGGCTGGAGACCGCAATATAGTGCGATTCTTGGGTGTATAGCCAATACACGAATATGCGCATAATATCTATTATGTAAAGTAGCGTATGAGCGGAGTTATCTCCGTGGTATCTGCCTTGGACGGTCAGCCTTGAGAGATCTTGCCACCTCATCATGATCTCTCCCGCCTTTGGCTAGGTGTTAGGCATTTACTCCCCTGAAGGTGAATTCTTCACACTTGGCGAGACACGCGCCATTTCAGATTCTGTGGGAAATATCGAGATCCATTCTCTAACTGAACCACGCCCATGGAGATCACCAACAAAAAATTCCGGCGAGGTATCAGGTGGCTCACCCAGAGATACACCGTAACGGCTTTTGACCCAAGGTTCTTCATAACCAGCTAGTCCAAGTAGCGTCGGAAATATCTGGAAATGACTCGTCTTGTCGTAACTGGCCACTTGAGCTGCCTTGAACCTTTCCAGTATTTCCGGGACATTGGAGAACACCATCATGGGCACAATGCCTTCAAAACGATTTGCTCTCGGCCTACAGTGAGTAGCCAAAGTTCCGTCGTCGACGATGTTTTGCCCATGATCACCGGTATAGATAATGACGTAATGCTTAAATTCCCCGCTTTCGGATAACAGCCCTTTAAACCAGTCATCAACACTCCAGCGTATTCCATTCATATAAGAATTCAGCGACTTCTCCCTGTCATTCATTGGTTCACCCGGATTAAGAACAGGGGTGAAAATATCGTACTCTTTGGGATGGCTCCTGAAGTAGGGAAAATGCATACCGTATTTATTAAGTATGATAAAGGTCTTGCCGGGTTGCGTTAGATATTCCATTAACTTTTCACTAGCAACTCCGTCGCTTTCATAGGCAGTCTTCTGACGAACTCTAATGAGTTTATCGACGAAAGAGACCTCATGTTCATTCATGAAGTTTTGGTAGTTCGCCCATTCCTCTTCACTCTGGGCATCCAGGTAAACGTTGTAAAACCCCGCCTTCCTGGTGAATTGCCAAATTGACGGTGTCTTCAGGCTCATTTGATTAAAATCTGGAATCTCTTCTTTTCGCACTCCCGTCCTGAGAACAAGATTGGAATAATCACTGCAGTTCGAAGAAGCCGCGGCCAGACCAAAATTCACGCTTCCAGTTTTCAGCGAGCGAAGATAGGGGGTCGTGTCTTTTTTGAACCCATTAATACCCAGAATGTCTGCGCGAATACTTTCATCCACAATCAGGATGATTTTCTCAACCTGTGCATCCAAAGGACCCGAGTAAGCAACCTCAGCCCTTTTACCATCGTAAAGGCGGCTTTCGCCGGCAAATACAAACATTGCCGGTACCCTGAAAAAGGAGGGATATCGATCGGAAAAGCCATGGCTATATTGGAGACCCAAAGTGGTAAGCACTACTGCGATTATTGGAACGGAATAGGCTTTTTTGGGGAAATTTAGTTTTGATAGTTCGGGTAAGCGTTCAACAAGAATAATGATTGGAATAAGAATGATGAACCCAGGTAGTACAGCTAAACCATAATTCTCGACCACTGCCCAAAACCACCATTGAAAATTCTCCACAATAATAACGGCTTGCTGGAAATCAATAGGCGAGTTTGCGATATTGAAGGTGCCAATATTAAAAATAAAGAAGAATATGAAAAAAGGTAGCGTTACTTTCCGAAGGCGACTGCGGCCACTAAAGAATATCAGGAATGCACCCAGCAGGCTCCAGACAAACAAAGCCAGTGACAGGAGAAGTTCGACTATCTTTCCTTGATTCCACAGAAACCGAAATGGGTAAAAAAAGTCGTTGAACATGCTAAATTCTACCAGCAACAGAATGGCAACCGACCCTAGAGCGATAGTCTTTCTTAAATTGTAATTTGACATAGAAATCTCTCGTTTACCTGGATCTCTGGGGGTTCTTTATCACATCACTTGGCTGGACGTAGGTTTTCTGGAGCATTCCTTTGTTGTTAGAAGGAAACGTATGGACCTGTCCAAACGTTATCTTCATTTATCTCGGCGGTATAGTCCCCTCCCCTTGTTGGTAACGTAATGACTGGTTTGTTGGAGGGGCGCCGTGGTGCCGTGGTTTATTTTAATTTTAGTGTATTTCTTCTTCATCATCGGAAATGTCATAACAAGAGATAGCAAAATCGATGTTTAATTTTGTCAAACCCAGTAATTCCAGCTTAGTAAACTCAAAATTGCATTGATCTTTATAAAAGTAGCCAGCGTAAATACGGGTAGTCTCAGCGCCCAGGCTATAAAATGTATCAAGATGCTTTTTTAACATTTCAATTATCCACAGGAGGCGTTCACCATATGGAATCTCCTCTGGCACCTCCAACTGTGCTGTACCATATGGAACAGGCTTACCACGATGGGGGCCTCGTGGTGCTATTTCACCAACTTCGAGTTTGTCCTGGAGGTCAACACCGGTCATTCTCTCTGCTTCTTTTGGAGAAAATCTTTCTCCTCTCAAAAGCACACTTAATCTAAGTTCGTCGATCATGGATATACACTAACATTGAGTAGAAGGTAACCGCCGGATGCCCCGCATAATCTATAGTCATACGGTCCCTCCTTCATTTAAGCACCAAGGGCGAGGCACTGCCGTCTTCCGGAGTGACTTTGAGTATTCGGCCGCGCTGATCAAAAAACAGAAACACGCCGTTGGCGGAACGTAGTTTGGTCTCGAAACCCGGCCACATCACCTTAGCCTTTACTGTCCCACTGGGAACATGGATCAACCACCATTCCAAATGATGGCCATCACCATCGCCCAGGCCGGCGACCAGCCAGTCCTGATGAACATCGAGTGACGTAACGGTACGGCTTTCCGGAAGCACAATAGTAAAGGTATGCGAGCCTGCACCACGGCAAGTGAAAAAAGTGCCGGATGCACCGTCATCCCCTTGCCTCGAACCCATGGAGACATACAACGGAATAGCATTCGGGCGTATTAAAATCGTGTCCGCGCTCTCTCCGGGGTTCATGAGAGCGCCCCGTTCGCTCAGGCGGCGTTCGGGTAGACGGTAATGCCAATATTCGGGGCCTGACGGCGATTCGAAGGTGATAACTTCGTCATTTTCTGATCGATGCAGTGTCATAACCTGCCCCGGAAGATCCGACACATGCCAAAGTACATCGCGCAATGAGTGGGTCGTATCCAAAACGTAAAGATGACCTTTCGACACAATGGTCCAGCCGATGCCGTCAAAGCCCGTGGCAAAGTGCTCCAGCGCCGCGACTCCCAGGTCCGTGACGTCATGGGAAACGAGATTCACGCGGGTGACGTGCCACACACTGTCCCGTTTTGCCAATCCGAGGACAATACGACGGTTGTCGGAGATGACCAAACGATCACTCGGAACGGCATAACGCCGCTTCTCTGTACCCTGGCTGCAAACCACAGCCATGCCCGCTTCCCCTTGCGCGATAAGGTATTGGCCGTCTGACAGACACACAACATCGGCCATAGGTTGCAGCCCGGCAACGGGCGCGTCCCATTGCAAAGGAGCCGATGCCTGTTCCAAGGGCCGCGGCGGCGGCAATGGTGGAAACGATAAGGTTGGCAGGTCGCTCTTCAACAGCTTGTCGGCATAACGTTTGATAAGCTGGGTAAACTCCTTCTTGGTCAAACCGTTGTGGCCGGATAAACGGTCCGCCAGCAACACCGGCAACATGGCCCCGCCCAGCCCGGTGGCCGCAGCACTTGTCGCCTTCACGGCAAGCAGTGCTCGCGCAAGCTCCTCTCGCGCCCCGTATCCTGTAGGGTCATCACGCAGGGCGACGATTCGCTCAGCATGGTGCTCGAGGGTATCCGGTAACAGGACGGCACGCTGAACCAGCGCCCGGGCTTCTAAGGCACCGCCGGCAGCTTCCGCCATTTGCAGCCAGTCCGCAGCCTTGATGCGCGCCTGTTTGACAGGCCAGACGGCGTCCACCGCTTCCACCCAATCCCCTCTTTCGGCAAGCGCCTGAGCCCATTCCAGGCGCAAACGGCGCGCAAGTTCAGGCCGTTGTTTTTCCAGCATGATGACAGCCGAGGCAAAAGCGTTGTCACGCCGGGCCACCTGCATGGCCCTGTCCCAATCGCCGCTCAAACATAACAAACGCACAATGGTTTCCGCAGGCAAATCCCATGACAAAGCCAACTCCGCGGCCTGTTGGGTGCGTTCATGCTTGAGTAGATAATCGACGGCCTCCTGGTGCGATCCCAAGAGTTCCGCCAATACAAAGACGGCTTCGTCTATTCGTCCGGCCTGGTCCAGCCTTTCGAAGGCGGCGCGATACAGCTTGCGCAGGTGGCTATCCAGATCGGGGTCAAGACCAATCCCGGTACTGGGCCCCTGAGTTTTGCTCAAACTCAGATCATGGCGAGGGCCCGGCGTACCAAAGGATTGGCCCAAGGATTCCCGGTCGTCGCCCAAGGGGATCGCATGGCGCAGGGCCTCGCCTAAATCGCCCTTATCGAAAAGCTGCAAGACCTTTCTCATGTAGGCGGCTTGACGCCACCCCAACATGCCGGACAGGCGAGTGATCATTGCAAACCGACTCAACCATTGCCGCCACTGTTGTGGTGCTACGCCACTATTTTGTCGTGGAGAAACCGTTGTCGAGTTCGGGCCTGGCGTCCGCACGCTTCGCAGACGCAGCAGCGGTGCGAGCAAAGCACTCATTAAACCGATGCCCCCTCCTCTTAAGCCGGGTGCTCCCCCTCCGAAGCGAGGCGTCTCCCTTCCGGCGCCTTCACTGCTGTGACGGCGGGCGGCAAGCTGAGCCAGGAACCGTGACTGCGCTTCGCTCGGCGGCGGTACTGCTCCACCCAGCACCTCGCGAACAGCCCGCTTCGGTGGGGCAATTGTTTCGGGCACCGCCACGGTATCGGCAAAATCAAAGGTGTCGTGCAGGGGGATGTCTTCGAGGTCAATCCATTCCGCCGCATCCACGACTGTGCTGTCAGCGATCCGTAGCGGTGTCACTTGGGCACCGGTGACCAGATAAAGGTCCGCCGGTGCCAGACCATCCATTTCGCGTTCAGTCAACGGCGCGCTGGCGAGAGCCGCCCGTACACGGCATAAAGGCCATCCAGGTGAGAGCTTGCATTGCACGGGCTCGGCATCGGCAAAGCGCAATAGCAAGCCACCGGGAAAACGGTGAAGGTCGGCACCCTTACGCCACGCTACGAGGATCTGTTGCCTCACTCGTGCGTCATCGTCAGCCGGATCAGGGAACCAAATCCCGGCCACAGGCTGCAGGCCTGAAAAAATCGGCCGGCGGATATTACACTGATGCTGCTCAAGCAATGCCATGGGCTTGTGCTCCATCCCGGCCATCGGCGCTTTCAAGCCCATCGCTGCCACTCGACAC
>JBFEYJ010000167.1:0-6516 GCA_041562215.1 Thiohalomonadaceae bacterium
CCCAGGTGCGCCGCCAGTGCCAAAGCCATCAGATGGCGGGATGCCGGCAAGATCTGTGGCCCACGCTGTAGCATGGCTATCGACGCTATCGCCCGAAAGAGTGCTTCCATTATTCGTGTGCCCGTTATCAGTTCGGCGGAATGCTCAGCATAATACCGCCTTGCCGCCCTGTGGTGAACGCATACTTCCAAAAGCTGGTACCAAGGCCGCGGGAAGAAGGTGTTCACTTCACTCGCGTATTCATGCTCAAACCTCGCATATAACGCACTTATCTCTCCCCTCGTCTATTTTCACCTGAATCTCGTCTCTGATCTCCCCACCCCGTTATACTCTCACTTTTGAGATACGGACACGTAGCGCATGACAGCCCTCTACATCGACACCACAGACCAGCTCACCGCGCTATGCGAACAGCTGCGCCGCCACGACTGGCTCACCCTGGATACCGAATTCCTGCGCGAGAAGACCTACCGTCCACGACTATGCCTGTTACAGGTGGCCAACCCGGAGGTGATCGCCTGCATCGATCCACTTGCCCTGGACGACCTTTCGCCCTTGCTGGACGTACTTTACGACAGCGGCATCACCAAGGTGCTGCACGCCGCGCATCAGGATCTGGAGATCTTCTTCGAGATGCGCGGCAGCCTGCCGGCGCCGGTCTTCGACACCCAGATCGCCGCCACCCTCCTCGGCCATGGCGATCAAATCGGCTATGGCAACCTGGTCAAGGCTGAGCTTGGCATCGAGCTCGACAAGGCCCACGCCCGCACCGACTGGTGCCATCGCCCGCTGGACGATGCCCAGCTTGACTACGCCGCCGACGATGTGCGCCACCTGCGCGAAATCTATCTGCACCAGCATCAACAACTGGAGGAACTGGGACGCGAACAGTGGCTTCAGGCCGACTTCGATGATCTGATTGACCCGGCCCGCTACAGTAATCCCCCGGAAACGGCATGGCTGCGGGTCAAAGGCGCCAACCGCTTGCGTGGGGTCCAATTGGCGGTGCTCCAGTCGCTGGCCGCCTGGCGCGAACAGCAGGCACAACAAAACAACCGGCCGCGCCGGTGGATCATCAAGGATGAGGTATTGCTCGACCTGGCCAAGCAAATGCCCACCGATGAGGCACGCCTGCGTCGCATCCGGGGGTTGGAGGAAGGCAGCGTACAGCGCTATGGTGCCGGTCTGCTCAATCACATTGCCGAAGCCAAACGGCTGCCGAAAGAGCGGTGGCCTACACTAAAAGAGGGACAACGGTTGCCTCCGGGGCAAGAGCCACTGGTCGATCTGCTGATGGCACTGCTGCGCGAACGCTGCCAGCAACAATCCATCAGCCCCAGCGCCGTTGCCGGTCGCCGCGAGCTCGAACGCCTGGTACTGGGGGAGTCAGACATTTCACTGTTACACGGCTGGCGTGCCGCCATTGCAGGTAAGGCACTGCAGGCGCTACTGCATGGCAAACTAACGCTACGAATCGAAGGAGGGCAATTGGTGGTAAATGGCGAATAACGCGTCACAAACAGTACAAGATTTCCTCGTAGAAGCCCACTCCGCAGACAAGTCATCCGTCGAAGGGACTCGGCTTCTCCAGTTGTCACTAATCTCTTGAATCCGCCACTTAGTGTTATGGGTGCGCTGAGCGACAAACGCTACCGCTTCCCATGGCGTGAAGGGAATCGCTTCGAGTTGCTGGTGGATGGCGAACGTTTCTTCACGGCCATGCTGCAGACCATCGGCCTTGCCGAACGTTATATCCTCCTGGAGATCTACCTGTTCGAGTCGGGCCGCATCGCTGATGATTTTATTGCCGCCTTACTTGCTGCGGCCGCGCGCAATGTCGCCGTATCCCTGCTGCTGGACGACTTCGGCGCCTACAAGCTCACCTCCCGCGATCGGCAACGACTTCGCAACGGCGGGATCCGCCTCAGCTTCTATAACCCGCTGCATTACGGCGCATTACGTCGTAACCTGTTTCGTGATCACCGCAAACTGCTGGTAGTGGATGGGCAGACCGCCTTCACCGGCGGTGCCGGCATCACCGACAATTTCGATACCCGCGACAGGCCTTACGGCTGGCACGATGTCATGATCCGCATCGACGGTCCATGCGTGGCCGACTGGCAGCAGCTGTTCGAACTGAACTGGAACAACTGGGCCAGCCCGCCGCTAGCGCTGCCGCCGCCACACACTACCGCCTATCCCGGCTTACACCACGGACGTGTCGTTCTCAACGCACCGAGCCGCATGGAGCTCAAACGCACCCTGATCAAACATATAAAGAACGCCGAACGGCGGATCTGGCTGGCGACCGCCTATTTCATTCCTTCCTGGAAGATCAAGCGGCTATTACTCCGCGCGGTACACCACGGTGTCGACGTGCGGCTGTTATTGCCAGGCTCCATTACCGACCACCCCGCGGTGCGTCACGCCGGTCGCCGCTTCTATGCCGGCCTGTTGCGCAACGGCGTTCGAATCTATGAGTACCAACCACGCTTCCTACACGCCAAGCTGCTCCTCTGCGACGACTGGATCTCCATCGGTTCAAGCAACATCGACCGCTGGAACCTGCGCTGGAACCTGGAGGCAAATCAGGAGCTGATAGATATGGACCTCACCGCAGAGGTCGAAAACCTGTTCGAAAAGGACTTTGCCGACAGTCGTGAAATCCTTTACAACAGCTGGTTCCGACGCCCCTGGCATCGCCGCCTGCCGGAGTGGTTCTGGGGCAAGGTCGATCAATGGCTGGAGCGTCGCAGTCAGCGCCGCAAGGGAGAGCGGGATAACTCGCGGTGACGCCCTTCAACCTCACGGCTATTGAAGGTTCTCCAAACGTTCTCTAGAATAAAGGAGAACGTTTGGAGAACCATTATGCTGTCTGCCCGCCAACAGGATACCTGCCTTTTCATACGTGAATACATCGCCCGCCATGGCTGCACCCCGTTACTGGAGGAGATCGCCGGGGGGCGTTGGATCCGTTCCAGAGGGGTAGTGAACCGTTACGTCCAGGCCCTGGCCGAAGAAACAATGATCACCCTCCTGCCGGGCCGCCACCGCGGTATCCAGCTAAACGACAGTGAGTTGCCGCAACCTGCCCTGCCACTGTTGGGCAAGATCGCCGCCGGTCGTCCTATCGAAGCGATCCAGGGGGAGGACGAAATCAATCTGGCCGATTTCTTCATGGGCCCAAATCGTTTTGTGCTTAAGGTGCAGGGCGATTCAATGATCGAGGCAGGTATCCTTGATGGTGATATGGTCGTGATGGAGCGTTGCCAACAGGCCGCCGATGGCAACATCGTGGTAGCCCTCATCGATGGTGAAAGAGCTACCCTCAAGCGGCTGCAAAACCACCGCGACGGAACCGTTACCCTACACCCCGCCAACAGCACACTCACCCCGCTGCGCTACTCTGCCGAAAGGGTAAGCATCCAGGGCCGCCTGGTCGGCCAATTGCGCAGCTATTGCTGAGGAGCATACGATGGAACCCCCGGCAGAATATTGCCCCTATCGCTGGCCCCGGGCTATTGTGCTGATAGACATGAACGCCTTCTTCGCCTCGGTGGAACAACGCGACTATCCCGAACTGCGTGGCCGGCCCGTCGCCGTGACCAACGGCATCGAAGGCACCACCATTATTACCAGCTCCTACGAGGCGCGCGCCTTTGGCATCCGCACCGGTATGCGCCTGAAGGAGGCTCGCCGCCTCTGTCCCGGACTGATACAGCGCCCTACCCGGCCGCAGATCTACGCCGCAGTCTCCACCGCGATCATGGAGGCGCTGCACGGCGTCTGCCCCGACATGGAGATCTTTTCCGTGGACGAAGCCTTCCTCGATGTCACCGGCTGCCAACGCCTGCACGGCACCCCGGTGCGCATTGCGCGGCGAGCCCAACGGCGGGTCTGGGAAGTCTCCGGTCTGCACTGCTCGGTAGGCGTCAGCGGTGACAAGACCACAGCCAAGTTTGCCGCCAAGCTGCACAAGCCCAACGGATTTACCGTGATCCCCCCCTGGGAGGCGCGTGCACGGCTGGCCGAGGTGCCCACTACAGAGTTATGCGGGATCGCTGAGGGCATTGGCGGCTTTCTTGCCAGTCACGGCGTTCGACACTGCGGCGAAATGCACCGGCTGCCCATCAGCGTGCTGGCCGCCCGCTTCGGCAACCTGGGGCGACGCATCTGGCTAATGTGTCAGGGTGAGGATCCGGACGACATCCATCGAGAAGTTGCGCCCCCCATATCAATCGGCCACGGCAAGGTATTGCCGCCAGGTACCCGCGAACAGGAATTAATCCTTACGTATCTGCAACACATGAGTGAAAAGGTCGGCACACGGCTGCGCCGCCACCAGATGATGGCGCAACGCTTCCTTATCGGCTGGAAAGGCGAACACGGCTGGGTGGGCGATAAGCTGCGCCTGCCGCTACCCGGCGATGACGGCCGCGCCATATTCCGTCTCTGCCGCCTCGTCATGGACACCCATTGGTGTGGCGGACAGGTCAACCAGATCCAGGTCACCGCCCTGGATCCCCGTCCGGCGCGCTTGCAGCTTGATCTCTTTGATGAGAGCAACCGGCACGACGGAGGAAACCGGGTAATGGACGAAATCAATCAGCGCTATGGGAACTTCACCCTGGCGCCGGCGCGACTGCTGCAACGCTCGGCCATGCCCGATGTCATCGCTCCAGCCTGGAAACCGAGCGGCCATCGCAAGACCGTCTAACCCCAATCGCAAAGGGGGAACTCTCGCCAGGGATGGCGATGGTAAACAATGCCAGGAACACCTTGCCTAGCACGCAAAGGTTACAACGATCCGTTCTATGAATTGCACGCATCTCATCGGGGATCAGACCACCCTTCTTTTCCGTTCCCGGCATCTTTTCAAGAGCACCTAAACAGACGAGGCTGAATAATGATTTCCAATGACGACTCACCGGCAAAGACAAGATCGTTTTCGTTTAGCTGTAACGAGCACTGCCACCTGATTTAAAGGCGATTGCTGTGTGCAAAGGCGTTATTTATGAATATAACGGTCGAAAGGTGCGCACCGGGTTTACCTGCCCCGGCGCACGCCTGCCGGTGGCAAAGCGCCACGGTCACAGCATGCTGCTGCCGTGGGGGAGGCGCCGCAATGATAGCGGTGCACTGCCGCTCGGCGGTTGGGCACGCCTTGAGGCTATAAAGACCGGAAGGTGGGATCGCTGGCAACCACAGCCTGTGCGCCTGCAGCTTAGCGCCTTCATGGAATCCGATATCGAGGGGAAAGATTACTGGTTCGAGCTAAATAGCGGGCAATGGGTACAAGGACTCGTCGCGCGCGAGGGAAAGGAGCAACGAGTCTATGTCGTAACCATCACCCCGGAGATGCCGGATGCCCTGCACCAACGCTGGCCCCGCATCATCACGGCATAAACGTGCTCGGGAAATAGCCACAGAATAGACAGAAAGAATAACGCGTTGAAGTCGCTCAAGCATCTTAAATTATTCATCAATTCTTTCGAAAAGATACCAGTAAAACAAAGGTCTAAAACTCTCACGCCATCGCAGATCTCGACACGACAACTGCGATCAATCCATGATTCACCTGAGCGCCGGTACACTTTGCACGCCCGAAAAAATGTTCTGAGATTATCTACCGTCACCATCCATGTATCGTTTTCACCTCTGCGAAGAATACTTCGGGTGATATATAGGCAAAAGGGAAAGTTATCGATTACTCGCAACGCCTCAGCAATCGCACATAACTGTCTTTCCCTGAAATCCACAATGACCTAGTGAAGTTGACTTAAAAGCTCCAGCGCCGGTTCAGGATCGGCCAATACCAGCAGCATCGCAACCAAGAGTAACAATGTGGGAAGCAAACCGGTTCCTTTGTCGTCTGAATGTTTTATGCGCATGGGCTACCTCCATTAAAATCAAATGCATTCCATAATCAAAGGGATAGCACAGGAGGAGGCGTTGTATAGTGAGCATAATCAGGCCAAATCAGCCCGGAAAGAATAAAAGCGATGACCGGCCTAAATCCAGTCACCGCTTTTTACTTGAAGATCCAGAGATTAGCGCTTATTTACAGATTTGCTCTTAACTGAAGATTTTTTTCTTCATCGGCCTCTTTTTTTTGCCGGAGCCTTCTTGGCTGGAGCCTTCTTCACCGGAGCCTTCTTGGCCGAGGCCTTCTTGGCTGGAGCCTTTTTCACCGGGGCCTTCTTGGCTGGAGCCTTCTTGGCTGGAGCCTTCTTGGCTGGAGCCTTCTTGGCTGGAGCCTTCTTGGCTGGGGCCTTCTTGGCTGGAGCCTTCTTGGCTGGAGCCTTCTTGGCTGGAGCCTTCTTGGCTGGAGCCTTTTTCACCGGGGCCTTCTTGGCTGGCGCCTTCTTGGCTGGCGCCTTCTTGGCCGGAGCCTTCTTGGCTGGCGCCTTCTTGGCTGGAGCCTTCTTGGCTGGAGCCTTCTTGGCCGGGGCCTTCTTGGCCGGAGCCTTCTTGGCTGGAGCCTTCTTGGCTGGAGCCTTCTTCACCGGTGCCTTC
>JBFEYJ010000168.1:0-6491 GCA_041562215.1 Thiohalomonadaceae bacterium
ATGGCGGTTCCAGCGAGCATGTTCGCGAGTGGGATTCCTGCTTTACCCAGGGCCATAGTTATCTCCACGGTACTGTGTTGCGCGGCACGATCTCCCTGCGTTACCGGCAGTGGTTGACTCACAAGGTCGGTAGTTGGCACGAACAGTACGGCAGATCAGGTTGCGTCGGCTGTGGCCGCTGTATCACCTGGTGTCCGGTCGGGATAGACATCACCGAAGAGATTCATGCCTTGCTCGGCACGGCAGAGGAAGACGAGGCATGAGCGACTTGCGCCAGCCCCATGAGGCAGAAATTGTCGAGCGCATTAAGGAGACCCCGACCATCTTCACCCTGCGCCTGCGCTTCACCGACCCGACCGCACATGCCGGTTTCAGTTTCACACCCGGCCAGTTCAATATGCTTTATCTCTATGGGGTTGGCGAGGTACCTATCTCTATCGTCTCCGACCCGGAGGATGAGCATATGTACGATCACACCATCCGTGCTGTGGGGAGGGTGACCAACGCTTTGGCCAAGCTGAAGGTCGGCGACCGTATTGGTGTGCGTGGGCCTTTTGGCCGAGGCTGGCCGCTGGCCGAGGCCGAAGGCAAGGATGTGCTGATTGCTACCGGTGGTCTCGGTTGCGCACCGGTCGTCTCTGTAATCAATTATGTGCTGCGTCGGCGTGAGCGTTTCGGCAGGCTCACTATCATGCAGGGAGTCAGGCACGCCGATGATCTTATCTGGCGGTCAAAATACGAGGAGTGGAGCCGGCTGCCTAACACCCAGGTGCTGCTTGCCGCAAGCCAGGGAGGCCCGAGCTGGCCGTGGCATGTAGGCCATTTACCGGTGCTGTTCGATGAGGCAGAGATCGAGGACCACAACTGTACCGCCATGATGTGCGGTCCGGAAGGAATGATGATCGCCGTGACCAAAGCCCTGCAAGAGCGCGGCTTCCCCGAGCAACACATTTGGCTCAGCATGGAGCGCAATATGCAATGCGGCGACGGCAAATGCGGCCATTGCCAGCACGGCGGAAAATTTGTCTGCAAAGATGGGCCGGTGTTCTCTTATCCTCAGGTGAAGTCACTACTGGGGACGAAAGGGTTTTAGGTGATATGAAATCAAAAGTAGCAGTTCACAAATTCTCCTCCTGCGACGGCTGCCAGCTGGCTTTTCTTAACGCCGGTGAAGCGTTGATCACGTTGAGCGGGCTGGTGGATATCGTCCATTTCGCCGAGGCCGGGTTCCTGGATGAAGCGACCGAGGTGGATATCGCTTTTGTCGAGGGTAGCGTCTCCACCCCTCAGGAGCTAGAGCGGATAAAGCATGTGCGTGCGAGCAGCCGTTTTCTCATCACCATCGGCGCTTGCGCCACTGCCGGCGGGCTGCAGGCGTTGCGCAATATGCACGATGCTGGAGCGTGGATCGATGGCATCTACGCCCAGCCGCAGTACATAGAACTGCTGGCCGACTCAACCCCGATCCGTGAGCATGTGAAGGTTGACCTCGAGCTGTGGGGCTGCCCCGTCAACACCCGGCAGGTGCTCACGGCGGTGCGCTCTTTGCTGTTCGGCGTGCCGCCGGTGGAGGAGGTCGACAAGGTCTGTCTGGAATGTAAAAGGCAGCAGACAGTGTGTGTACTGGTGGCAAAGGGTGAGCCGTGCATGGGCCCTGTTACCCGCACCGGTTGCGGCGCTATCTGCCCTCAAGTCGGCCGAGATTGCTATGCCTGTTACGGTCCGGCCGAGTCAGCCAACACCGCCTCGCTGGCCAACCGTTTTGAGGGGCTGGGCCTGCAGCCGGAGGCGATCGCTCGTCGTTTCCTCTTCATTAACAATTACGTCGAGCCCTTTAACGCCGAGGGCCGGAAGTGGCAGGAGAAAAAATCATGAACGAACAGCGGGAGATCAAGATCAGCGTGCCCGTGCTGACCCGCGTTGAAGGGGAGGGGGCGCTCGATCTGGCGATCCGCAACGGGCGCATTGAGCAACTGCAGCTGCGTATTTTCGAGCCGCCGCGCCTGTTCGAAAAGTTCCTTGAAGGACGTAGCTACGCCGAAGTGCTGGATATCGTTGCCCGTATCTGTGGCATCTGCCCGGTGGCCTACCAGATGAGCGCCAGCCACGCTATTGAGTCAGTCTTCAATACCGAGCCCGGTCCTTGGGTGCGGGCCATGCGTCGCCTGTTCTACTGTGGTGAATGGATCGAATCCCATGCGCTTCATATCCACCTGCTGGCCGCTCCCGATTTTCTCGACTTCAAAAGCGCCATCGAAATGGCGGAGAAATACCCTCAAGAGGTGCGCCGCGGCCTCAGACTACAGGCACTGGGAAACCGCATAGTGCGCACCTTTGGCGGCCGCTCAGTCCATCCGGTAGGAGCGCGTATCGGTGGTTTTTTCCACGCCCCGGCTAAAAGCATTATGAGCGAACTCCTGGCTGAGTGCCGTGATTTGCTACCCGAGGCCGAGTCACTGGTTCGTTGGGTGGCGGGCTTTGACCTGCCGGTTGACGAGCAGGAATTTGTCTCCGTCGCGCTGCACCATCCCGAGGAATACCCCTTCAATGAAGGGCGCATCATCGCCAGTGACGGCCTGGATATCGCCATCGCCGAATACCATAACCATTTCCGCGAGATCCACGTCCCGCACTCCACCGCCCTGCACGGGCGCTATTTTCCCAACGGTTATACGAAGGAAGATGAGGGCATTCCCTACCTTGTCGGTCCACTGGCACGGGTCAACCTCCACCGTGAACAACTCCCGCTTGCTGTGCGCGATAACCTGGCTGCTGCCGGTATCACTTTCCCGAGCCGCAACATGTTCCACAGCATTATCGCCCGTGCCGCGGAGCTCCACTTTACCCTGCTCGAAGCGATTGATCTCCTTGAGCATTATGAGTCTTGCAACACCCCATACGTGGACGTAACACCGAGAGCAGGTATCGGCTATGGCTGTACCGAAGCTCCACGCGGCATTCTCTGGCACCGTTACGAACTCGACGAACAAGGCCAACTTGTCAGCGCCACCATCACCCCACCCACCAGCCAGAACCAGGCCCGTATCGAACAAGACCTCAAGCGCTCTCTCGAAGCCTTTGGACTCGATCATTGCGATGAAGAATTGAAACTCCATGGCGAAAAAGTGATCCGCAACTACGACCCATGTATCTCCTGCGCCACGCATTTCCTCAAACTGAAAGTCGCGCGAGAATAATGCTCGTTGTCCTGTGCTTGCCAGTGACCGGTGGCACTTGCCATTCACTTGAGCCGGTGAGCTTCCTGAAACCTTTACACGTCAAGCGTCCGGCGTTACAGGTAGCGGCAAGAGGCTGTTAAACGTGTGCTTTATCGGCTCCTTGGTGACATTTTTGAGTCGATTTATCATCATCACCGGCAACTTATCGGATAACGTTCGAAGAGCTCAGCCTGTGTTGGAACCGACGTATTGAGATCGAAGCGATGAAGAGTCGACAGTGGGATGCACAGGCATATAACGCTGATGTTTGAGCGGCGCCGATCCGGTTGCATGCCTTAGACTCAAGAAGATGACTGAATAGGAGGCATCTGTGCGCAACGTAAGGATTGTGGGCGTGGGTTCACCCTTTGGAGACGATCGTGCAGGATGGCTGGCGGCCCGATACCTTGAGCAGTATTTGGAGAAGCGTTACCCCGGCTTGGTGCAGCGCTGTGATCTGCTTGACCGCCCCGGTACGGCGTTGCTGGATTACCTCAAGCCGGACAACGGAGTGATTCTGCTGCTCGATGCGGTTGTTGCTCAGTGTGGGCTGGCGGCTGTGTCGACTTATAATTTCGAAGATCTGGCCGAAGCACAGGGGATCTCATCGCACGGTTTTGGCGTGGCCGAGACGCTTGAACTTGGTGACACGCTGGGGATTCTTCATCCCGAGATCTATTTATTGGGACTGGCGGGCAAGAAGCAGGCGTGGCAAGCCCCGCTTCTTGCCGAGGTCGAAATGATTCTCGGTATTGAACCTTAAACCTTCAACCCTTCAGAACTTATATGAGAATGAGGTGGTCCAGGTGGTGTCATCCTTTTCCACGCCTTCCGGCGGTTCGCTGTCGTAGCGGTAGTCGGCGGAGAGGATGAGTGACAGACTCTCATTCAGGTTGACCTTCATTGCCGCTTGCTCCAGCACGCGGTGGTCATCGGCGCCATTAAAGGCCGGCTGGTAGTAGGTGGAACTAACCAGTGCGGTGTTTGGCGTGGCTTGGTATTTGAGGATGAGGTAGCTGCCGGCGCGCCACAGACTGTCTGTGCCGCCGTCGGAGAAGTCATCGTCGATACGCTCGTGGCTGTAGTAAGCACCGAGGCCGAGATGGACTACGCCGACCTCTTCCCGACGGTATAGGGTGATACGTGCACCACCGCCTGCCAGGCCGCGATATGCCAGGCGTGCGAAAGTGTCCTGCTCGGCCTGCACGTAGCCTTCGACGGCAAGGAGCGGGCGATATTGGTAGATGTGACGGGCATGCATGAAGCGGTTGTCGGTACTCTTGACGCCGGCGCTCTTGCCATAGGCGCCGCTCAACAGCAGGTAGTTGGTGATTTTCTCCTTGTGCCACTGCAGCCGCGCGCCGAGCGTGTAGTCCTCTTTTTCGGTGTTGCCGCTGGACATGTTCAGCGCCAGTTCCGCATTTCCGCTCAAGCCCTCTTTAGGGGTTCCGGTGTGCAGCTCTTCCATGCTGACGATGGCATTTACGGCGCTGCTGGCGAGCAGTGCGATGAGGGGGATGTATCGGATGTTTTTATGCATTTTGAAACTCTCTCGTCATTAGCCTTGTTCTTTTCATCGCATAGGGTGTGAGATGCATGATGGAGACAGAAGTTATTTCCCGTGAGTCTGCAAGGTGCAGGGCCTGATCTCAGCCCGGTGAGGGTGGAGCATTGAAATCAGGCGTTTTCACCACGCGATACGCGTCTCAGCACCCAGTCCAGCCCACGGTGGGGGATCAGGCGTTTGAGGGTGGCGAAAAGATAGGTGGGAAAGGTGACATAGTAGCGGATTTTTGGGCGTTTAGATTCCAGTGCATGGATCACCTTCTCCAGTACCGCTTCGGGTGGCAGGGTGAAAGGAGCGGCGGGCCCTTTTTTGGTCAGGCGCCGTTCCATTGCCTCGTAGGTGTCGCGAAACGGACTGTTTTCCTTATCGATATTCTTTTGGTACATGGCAAAGGCATTGGCGCGAAAACGGCTGGTTACCGGCCCGGGCTCAATCAGTGAAATGTGGATCGGTGTATCGTGCAGCTCCAGGCGCAGGGTATCGGTGAGACCCTCTAATGCGTATTTGCTGCTGTTATAAGCACCGCGGAAGGGCAGTGCAACGAGTCCCAGCACAGAGCTGTTTTGGATGATGCGCCCGTGCCCCTGACGGCGCATGATCGCTATTACCTTACAGGTCAGTTCGTGGGTGCCGAACAGGTTGGTCTCGAACTGCTCACGCAGTACCTCACGACGCAGATCCTCCACCGCACCTGGCTGGCCATAGGCGCCGTTGTTGAACAGGGCATCGAGGGTGCCGCCGGTGCGTCGTAGTACTTCATCGAGGGCGGTTGCAATTGAGGTGGAATCGGCCAGATCGAGTGGCAGTGACTCAAGTCCTTTTTGTTGCAGTGCCGCTACGTCCTCCATTTTGCGTGCACTGGCGAACACGCGGTAGCCACGCGCATGCAGCCCCTCGGCAACGGACAGGCCGATACCGCTTGAGCAGCCGGTGATAAGAATGGTTTTTTGTGGTGATGGTGTGGACATGGCTGGCCTTGCGCAGAGGGTGAATAATGCAATTTTTGGGGGTGTTAGGTTAGCATCGATGAGGGGGCTGGGTGAAATCGGAGGCCGCTGAGGCGTCGGATGTGTGGCAGGCGTCAGGCAAGTAGTACAGCGACGATGCCGGTGATGAATATCCCGTCGAAGGTGCCGGCGCCGCCGATTGCGGCAAACGGCGCGCCCATCTTGCGGATGTCCTTCAGGCGCAACAGATCGGCGCCAATCAGTACCCCCATCGTGCCGCTGATGTAGGCCAGCGGTGGACTGGCCTCGGGATTGAGCAGGACTGCCACCAGCGCCGCACTCAACGGGGCGATCAGAATAGGCATGCCGATCCCCAGGCCACGGATCGGACGGCTGAAGAGATAACTGATCAGGCTGACGAAAATGATCCCTTGAATGACCTCCATAAGGCTGATCTCGCTGTTCTGAAACAGGTAGAGGGAAAAGCCGATAGGGATAAGGCAGCCTCCCACATTAAGTGCGACCGTTGTGCGGTTGGTGAAGCGCCACAGCGGTAATCCGGGGAATAGTGGTCGGGGTATGTTGATAGGAGGCGCCTGCGGCTCGGTACGCATGGTAAACAGCGGCAGGTTGAACACGCTTCCGAGGAGGGAGCTGAAAAGCAAGAGGTAGGCTGAGGAGCTGGAGAGTCCCAGTTTGTTGAAGGCGATCTGCAGTAGGCCGAGTTGGATCAGTGCAATGAGTACACTAAGGGCGAAC
>JBFEYJ010000169.1:0-6460 GCA_041562215.1 Thiohalomonadaceae bacterium
AAGATGTCCGTCAAGGCCGCTGAGCTTATCAAGGCGATGATGAAGATGGGCACGATGGTCACCATCAATCAGGTGCTGGATCAGGAAACAGCCATGATTCTGGTTGAAGAGCTTGGTCATACACCGGTACTGATGCGTGAGAATGCACTGGAAGAAGAGCTGATCAAGACCGCCGAGGCCGCTGGTGGTGAAGAGGTGTCTCGTGCACCGGTGGTCACCATCATGGGCCATGTCGACCATGGCAAGACCTCATTGCTCGACTATATTCGCCGCAGCCGAGTAGCTTCCGGTGAGGCTGGTGGCATTACTCAGCATATTGGTGCCTATCACGTCGAGACCAACAAGGGGATGATCTCCTTCCTCGACACTCCCGGTCACGCCGCCTTTACCGCCATGCGTGCTCGCGGTGCAGATGTCACCGATATCGTTGTTCTTGTAGTTGCCGCCGACGATGGCGTGATGCCTCAGACCAAAGAAGCAATCCAGCATGCACGTGCAGCCGGGGTACCGCTAATTATCGCGGTCAACAAAATTGACAAGCCCGAGGCTGACCCGGATCGGGTGAAGAACGAACTTTCTGTTGAGAACGTCATTCCCGAAGACTGGGGCGGTGACACCATGTTTATCCATGTCTCCGCCAAGGATGGTACCGGAGTCGATGAGCTGCTCGACGCCATCTTGCTGCAGGCTGAAGTGCTGGAGCTAAAGGCTGTTTCCGATGGACCGGCCAGCGGTATCGTAATCGAGTCCCGCCTCGATAAGGGGCGCGGTGCGGTGGCATCTGTATTGGTCCAACGCGGTACCCTGCGTAAGGGCGACATGGTGCTGGCCGGTCATGAATACGGGCGTGTTCGAGCCATGCTCGACGAGAACGGCAAACCGATCGAGGAGGCTGGTCCTTCCATTCCCGTCGAGATCCTCGGCTTGTCCGGTGTTCCTGCTGCCGGTGACTCGGCGGTAGTCGTTACCGGTGAGCGCAAAGCCCGTGAAGTTGCACTGTTCCGTCAGGGCAAATTCCGCGATGTTAAATTCGCCCGCCAGCAGCAGGCTAAGCTTGATGATATGTTCACCCAGATGGCTGAGGGTGAGGTCAGCAACCTTAATATTCTGCTCAAGGCCGATGTCCAGGGTTCTGTTGAGGCGATCTCTGATGCGCTGCTTAATCTCTCCACCGATGAGGTGCGGGTAAAGATTGTTGCCAGCGGCGTCGGCGGAATTAACGAATCCGATGCTCAATTGGCCGTTGCCTCCAATGCTATTGTGGTTGGCTTTAATGTGCGTGCTGATGTCGGTGCCAAGCGTGTTATCGATGAGCAGGGTGTCGATTTGCACTACTATAGTGTGATCTACGAGCTTATCGACGAGGTCAAGAGCGCTATGACCGGGATGCTCGCGCCGCAGTTCAAGGAGGAGATCATCGGCTTGGCAGAGGTGCGGGATGTGTTCCGTTCGCCGAAGTTCGGTGCGATTGCCGGTTGTATGGTGGTCGATGGCACCATTAAGCGTAATAATCCTATTCGCGTGCTGCGCGAAAATGTCGTGATCTACGAGGGCGAACTGGAGTCATTACGTCGTTACAAGGATGATGTGGCTGAAGTGAAGTCCGGCACCGAATGTGGTATCGGGGTGAAGAACTACAACGATGTAAGACCCGGCGACCAGATCGAGGTCTACGAGCGGGTTCAGGTTAAGCGCACCCTGTAAGGGGTGTTTTGACCGAGCTCGTTCCATTAATGACCAGGACATAGCATAGCGTGGCCAAAGAATTTAGTCGTAGTCGCCGCGTGGGCGAGCAGATCCAGCGCGAACTGGCCGAACTGGTACAGCGCGAACTTAAGGACCCGCGCCTGGGTATGGTTACCATCTCCGGTGTCGAGGTCAGCCGTGACATGTCCGTGGCCAAGGTGTTTTTTACCGTGCTCAATCCTGGTCACGATGTGCGCGAAACCGAACAGGGCCTGACCCATGCGGTCGGGTTTCTCCGGCGCGAACTGGCGCATCGCATGCGCCTTCGCGTTGTTCCCGAATTACGATTCCAGTACGACAGCTCTATCGAAAATGGCTCGCGACTTAGCGCGCTCATTGATAAGGCCGTGTCTGAAGACGAATCCAAGAAAGAGGATTGATTGAGTGGCACGTCGGCAGAAACCTCGTGGTCGTCGTATTGACGGTATCCTGTTGTTAGATAAACCTGTCGGGATCACCTCCAATGCAGCGTTGCAGGAGGTTAAACGTCTTTTGTACGCGGCCAAAGCCGGTCATACAGGCAATCTCGATCCGCTGGCCAGTGGCATGCTGCCGATCTGTCTTGGCGAGGCAACGAAGCTCTCGGCTTTCCTGCTGGACGCCGATAAGGTCTATATCGGAACTTGTAAACTTGGGGTCCGCACCAGCAGTGCCGATGCGGAAGGGGAGATCATCGAGACCCGCGAAGTGCCGCCTCTCAGCGAAGCGCAAGTGCTGGATGTTTTGCAACGTTTTAAAGGCGAGATCGAGCAGATCCCGCCAATGCATTCGGCGATCAAGCAGAACGGTCAACCGCTGTATAAATTGGCCCGTCAGGGCATTGAAGTCGAACGCAAGCCGCGGCGCGTGACGATTCATAAACTCGAAATGCTTCGCCTCGAGGGAGATGAGATCGAGATTTATGTTCACTGTTCCAAGGGTACCTATATACGCACTCTGGTCGAGGATATTGGTGAAGCACTCGGGTGTGGCGCTTATCTCAGCCAATTGCGCCGCACCCGCGTAGGTCCGTTCCTTGAGGAAGGGATGGTGACACTGGACACTCTGCGCGAAGAAGCCGAGCAGGGTGCCGAAAGCCTTGATCACTACTTATTACCTCTGGATAGCGCCCTGGGTGACTGTCCGGAGATCAAGCTTACCGAGAACAGCCTGTTCTATGTTCGACAAGGACAGGCTGTTCAGGTACCACAGGCACCCACCAGCGGGTGGGTTCGTCTGTTTGACAATGCCGGCGGTTTCGTCGGTGTTGGGGCTGTACTTGATGACGGCCGCATCGGCCCCAAACGCCTGATACATGAAGGTAAATAGGGGTATAAAGGGCGCTTTTACCTTGTTCCCGCAGGGAAACAACGGTTAAAATTCGCGTAATCTAATATGAACGACTACCCAGGAGTCTTTCCAAATGTCTCTGTCCAATGAGCAAAAAGCCAACATCATCAAGGAATTTGGCAAAAGTGAAACCGATACCGGCTCACCGGAAGTGCAGGTCGCGCTGCTTTCCGCCAACATTGATGGTCTGTCCGGCCACTTCAAGGAACACATCCATGACCATCATTCCCGTCGTGGCCTGTTGCGCATGGTAAGTCAGCGCCGCAAGCTGCTGGACTATCTCAAGAAAAAGGATGTCGAGCGTTACCGTTCACTCATCTCGCGCCTCGGCTTACGTAAGTAAAAACCAAAAAGGAATCAACTGTGACGCCTGTCAAGAAAGAGTTCCAGTATGGGGAGCATACAGTACTCCTGGAAACCGGCGAAATCGCTCGCCAGGCCAGTGGTGCTGTTATGACCAGCATGGGCGATACCGTCGTCCTGGTAACAGTGGTCGCTGCGAAACAGGGTGTGGAAGGCCGAGATTTTTTCCCGCTGACCGTCGACTACCAGGAAAAGACCTATGCCGCGGGCAAGATCCCCGGTGGTTTCTTCCGACGTGAAGGTCGACCCAGTGAGAATGAAACCCTCACCGCCCGCCTGATTGACCGACCCATCCGCCCACTCTTTCCTGAAGGTTTCACAAACGAGGTTCAGGTCATTGCCACGGTCATCTCGCTTGACCCGCAAATCAATCCTGATATCGTTGCCATGATCGGCACCTCGGCGGCCCTTGCGGTCTCCGGGGTTCCTTTCAATGGTCCTATCGGTGCCGCCCGCGTCGGCTATGTCGACGGCAACTATGTACTCAATCCCGGCATGGAACAACTTGCTGAGTCCAAATTGGATTTGGTGGTTGCCGGTACTGAAAATGCTGTACTTATGGTCGAATCCGAGGCTGACTGCCTGAGCGAAGAGGTTATGCTCGGTTCGGTAATGTTCGGTCATGAGCAGATTCAGACCGTCATTAATGCGGTGAAGGAATTTGCCGCCGCCGCAGCTACCGAGGCATGGAATTGGCAGGCGCCTTCGCATGACGCCTCTATTGCCGATACCGTAGCATCAGAAGCTGAGGCCGCCTTTACCGAGGCTTATCAGATCACCGAAAAGATGGCCCGTTACGGTCGTCTCAACGAAATTCGTTCCGCCGTTATCGCTAAGCTGTGCAGTGAAGACTCTGCCCAGGCATACGATGAAGGCAAGGTGCGTGAGGCGATAGAAAGCCTGGAGAAAAGGGTCGTACGTGGCCGCATCATCTCCGGTGAGCCGCGCATCGACGGTCGCGATACACGCACCGTTCGTCCCATTACTATCCGTACCGGCGTGCTGCCGCGCACCCACGGTTCGGCCCTGTTCACCCGTGGGGAAACTCAAGCGCTAGTGGTGACCACCCTTGGCACTGCACGCGATGCACAGATCATCGATGCACTGACCGGTGAGCGTAAAGAACACTTCATGCTGCACTATAATTTCCCGCCGTTTAGTGTCGGTGAAACCGGCCGTGTTGGCAGCCCCAAGCGTCGTGAGATTGGGCATGGTCGTCTAGCCAAGCGTGGTGTTTCCGCTGTGATGCCGAGCGTGGAGGAATTCCCTTACACAGTTCGCGTGGTGTCAGAAATCACTGAATCGAACGGCTCCAGCTCTATGGCCAGTGTCTGTGGCAGCTGTCTGGCGATGATGGATGCCGGTGTCCCGGTCAGAGCACCGGTTGCCGGTGTCGCCATGGGACTGATCAAGGAGGGCGACAAATTTGCCGTCCTGACCGATATCCTCGGTGACGAAGATCACCTCGGCGACATGGACTTCAAGGTAGCCGGTACTCAAGACGGTATTACCGCTCTGCAGATGGATATCAAGATCGACGGTATCACCAAAGAGATCATGGATGCTGCTCTGGATCAGGCAAAGGAAGGGCGTCTGCATATTCTCGGTGAGATGAGCAAGGTCATTGAAAAGCCGCGTGAAGAGATGTCTGACTACGCACCGCGTTACATCACCATCAAGATCAACCCCGATAAAATCCGCGACGTTATCGGCAAGGGGGGCGCGACCATCCGTGCCATTACTGAGGAGACCGGCGCAAGTATCGACCTCAGTGATGACGGGACGGTGAAGATCGCCTCTATCGACCGCGCTGCCGGCAAGGAGGCACAGAGTCGTATCGAGCAGCTTACGGCTGATGTCGAAGTGGGCATGATTTATGAAGGCCGTGTTTCCAAGCTGATGGACTTCGGTGCCTTTGTTAATGTCTTGCCTGGCAAGGACGGTTTGGTCCATATCTCCCAGATCTCCGATGAGCGTGTCGAGAAGGTCAGTGATAAGCTTAAAGAGGGTGATATGGTTAAGGTCAAGGTCCTGGAGATCGACAAGCAGGGCCGCATTCGTCTGAGCATGAAGGCGGTAACTGCGGAATAATTCCAGTGCTGCAATGAAGAAAAAGGGGCTGCAAGGCCCCTTTTTTGTAGACATAAGAAATTAGGGTTTTCTAAAAATTCGATCAAAGTGATGTTGGTAAGTATGGCAACGTTCGACTGATCCGACGTGCACAAGTTGGCGCAGCTTTGCAGATCAAAAGCCGCTTATGCAATAACTCGACACACTTTCTTCGGTTTTTAGAGATCCCTGCAGTCGCCGGTGATTAGCCGTTAATAATTCGTGATGAGGGGGGCGCGTATCAACACTGTCTATCGTATCGTGCATCAATATAGCCCGGACAGCCGCCTGCTGCTTTCGCTGCTTGCCTTTGTCTGTAGTCTTTATCTCGCATACAACGTCTCTCCACTGGCCGGACTGTTTGCTGTTGTCGGTGTGTGGCTTATTTGGGATGCACTTCGCCATAGCAGCATTTGGGATGGTTTTCGTGCCTTTCGCCGTGGTGACCTCGCAGAGGTGCGCTTTTCTCTGTCGCAAGTACGCTGGCCCCATCTTCTGAATGCAGAGAGTCTGGCCTATTACCACTGGCTCCGAGGGGTTGTTGAAATGGCTGATGCACGCTTTGCCGCTGCAAAAGTGCATCTTCTCGTGGCAGCCAGTGGTCGGCTGCACACAGAAAACGATCGCGCTTTGGTGCACTGTCTGCTGGCTGAGATTGGCTTGCAGGAAAATGAAATTACTGTTGCCCAGGAACATTTACATCATGCGCGGGCGTTACAACATCATCCTGATGTTGATCGGATCATTCGCAATCTCAGTGCGAGGCTCGAAAAATAAGGGTTCGCGAATTCAAGTAACAAGTGCAACGCTTACCCCGTAGTGGACCTCGAATGGAGTACGCCAACCCAGGCACTTTAGTGGCCGGTTGTTCATCCATGCCACAATCTTTCTCAGTCGCTGCGGCGTCAGCCTA
>JBFEYJ010000170.1:0-6453 GCA_041562215.1 Thiohalomonadaceae bacterium
GGCGACAGGACGATCACACGCTGTATCGACCTGCTGGTGAAAAAGGTCAAACAGGCATGATGAGGCATCCGTGGACAATACTTCACGCCGCCCCTTTGACAACATCGTCTGCAATGCAGGCATCGATGGCCAATCTGTATCATTCAGCAGATGACTTTCAATTCCTGAAAGCAAAAGGGTAAGTGAGCACTGTGCCATTGATAGTCACCTTCAAAACAGAGTGTGCTTCTAAAATTCGATCTAAAGAGAATATGGCAAGGCAGTGAGCGCTAGACATTTTAAGGCTCTAACACGAAAACGCCCACTGCAATTTTGAACAGCCGAAGGCTGGCCCGTAGGGCAAAGCCCTTGAACGGGTTTGTACGCCGCCGGTACGCTTCCAGCGGATGTTTCGATGTCCCGCAAGAAGGGGCCTTACGGCCCCCTCGTCATCTATCCTCGCTTCGCCTCGCTGGGCGAGTAGCGGGTACAGAAAGGCATGCTATCCCTCTTCTTTAATTCGGTGTCGGTGTATCAGCCCAACGTTTCCATACGGATGCGGACGACCTGGCCCTGGGATGTTTTGAGTGCTTCAATCCGGGCGATGGCATCGTTCATCTTTGCCTCGACCACTTGGTGGGTCAGCAGGATCAGCGGCACACTGTAGCCGCCGTCGATGGACGGCTTCTGGATCATCGCCTCAACACTGATCTGCGCCTCGCTGAGTATACGGGTGATATCGGCCAGCACACCCGGGTTGTCCTGTACCTGCATGCGCAGGTAGTAGGAGGTGGTAACCTCATCCATCGGCAGGACCGGAATGTCACTGATTGCATCGGGTTGGAAGGCCAGATGCGGCACACGGTTCTCGGGATCAGAGGTCAGGGTGCGCGTAACGTCGATAATATCGGCCACCACTGCCGAGGCGGTGGGATCGGCACCGGCACCGGCGCCGTAATAGAGGGTCGGACCGACCGCATCGCCCTGCACCAGCACCGCATTCATCACCCCATCGACATTGGCGATGAGGCGACGCTCCGGGATCAGGGTTGGGTGGACACGCATCTCGATGCCACCGACCGTGCGGCGAGCGATACCCAGGTGTTTAATGCGATAACCGAGGGCCTCCGCGTAGGCGACACCCTCACCGGTGATGTGACTGATCCCCTCGGTAAAAGTTTTGTCGAACTGCAGCGGGATACCGAAGGCGATGGAGGCGAGAATCGTCAGCTTGTGTGCCGCATCGATCCCCTCAACATCGAAAGTTGGATCCGCCTCGGCATAACCCAGGCGCTGCGCCTCGGCCAGTACGTCGGCAAAGTCACGCCCCTTGTCGCGCATCTCGGTGAGGATAAAGTTACCGGTGCCGTTGATGATGCCGGCCAGCCACTCGATGCGGTTGGCGGATAAGCCCTCACGCATTGCCTTGATGATTGGAATGCCGCCGGCCACTGCCGCCTCGAAGGCGACCATGACGCCATGCTTTTGCGCTTCGGCAAAGATCTCATTGCCGTGCTTGGCGATAAGTGCCTTATTGGCGGTGACCACATGCTTGCCGTTGGCGATAGCACGCATCACCATCTCACGGGCCAGGCCGTCTCCACCAATCAGTTCGACGATAACGTCCACTTCAGGGTTGTCGACCACCTCTTCCGGATTAGTCGTCAGTTCGATATCGGTGGTATCACAGATGCGTGGTTTGTTGATATCGCGGGCCGTGGCGTGGGAGACGACGATACCGCGCCCGGCGCGACGTGCGATCTCCTCGGCATTGCGTTTGAGGACGTTGACCGTGCCGCCACCGACGGTACCCAGTCCCAACAGACCGACTTTAACGGGATTCATGACAATTCTTCTCTATTTTCTGACATTAAAAACCATTCACCACAGTGACACGGATACCGCGTTTTCCATCGCTGCCCGCATCACTGTGATGAGCTGAATAATTACCTAAAAAAACATTGCCGCAACGGTCAATGTGAAAGCTCAACTATTTCGCTTGCGATAGTGGTGCAGAAAGCGCTCGATACGCGTCATCGCCTCCTGCAGATCATCGCCGCTGGGCAAAAATACCATCCGGAAGTGATCCGGAGTCACCCAGTTAAAACCCGTACCCTGCACCACCAGCACCTTCTCATCCTTGAGCAACTCAAGGGCAAAGGCCTGATCATCCTGTATAGGATACATGTTCGGGTCAAGCCGTGGAAACAGGTAAAGCGCTGCCTGAGGCTTGACGCAACTGACTCCGGGAAGGGCGTCAAGCATCTCCCAGGCAATGTCGCGCTGACGTCTCAGACGGCCACCCGGTGCCACCAGATCATTGATACTCTGGTAGCCGCCGAGGGCGGTCTGGATCGCGAACTGGCCAGGGACGTTGGAACAGAGACGCATCGAGGAGAGAATATTCAACCCTTCGACATAGTCCACTGCGTGACTCTGCTCGCCGGAGACTACCATCCACCCCGCGCGGTAACCACAAGCTCGGTAGTTCTTCGACAATCCATTGAAAGTAACGAACAGCACATCGTCAGCCAGGGAGGCGATAGAAGTGTGGCTCAGCCCGTCGTAAAGCATCTTGTCGTAGATTTCATCGGCAAAGACGATGAGCTGGTGCTGGCGGGCGATCTCGACTAGCTCGCGCAACAGGTCATCCGGATAGACCGCCCCGGTCGGGTTGTTGGGATTGATAATGACGATGGCGCGGGTGTTTCTGGTGATCTTGCTGCGAATATCATCCAGATCAGGCAGCCAGCCCGCGCCCTCATCGCAAACGTAGTGCCGCGGTTTACCGCCGCCAAGACTCACCGCTGCGGTCCACAACGGATAATCGGGTGCAGGCACCAGCACCTCGTCGCCATCGTTTAACAGGCCCTGCATTGCCAATACAATGAGCTCGGAGACACCGTTACCGATGTAAATATCATCCATCCCAACGCCGGCGATCTGCTTGGACTGGGTATAGTGCATGATCGCCTTGCGCGCGGCGAACAGCCCCTTGGAATCGGAGTAGCCTGAGGACTGCGGCAGGTTGTGGATCACATCCCGCTGGATCTCCTCAGGGGCCTCGAAACCGAATGGCGCGAGGTTGCCGAGGTTGAGCTTGATGATGCGGTGCCCCTCCTCCTCCATCAGTCGCGCGTGGGCCATGACCGGACCACGGATGTCATAGCAGACATTGGCAAGCTTGGATGACTTCAGAACAGGGCGCATCGTATCGGGAAAACTCTCGGTAGCAATCAAGGGATGGTTCAACCTGAAAGCCTCGGTTGGACGGCATAGAGTGTACGGGTTTGTGTGTGCAGGGCAAGACACTGCGACGCTGAATGGTCAAGCCATTCCAAAGCGCTGCAAGCTTGCCATGTACGGACACAAGCGTGCAATCCACCCCATAACGTTGATCCCAGCCGGGCGGAAGTTGATTCGGCAATCACATCAAAAACATTCATGAAGTTAATGCTATCAATTAAGCGGTCAAATGAGGTTTTCAGGGTCAAAGAAGGCCGTCCTGGCGAAACATTTCGCGGATGCCGCGCACGGCCTGGCGGGTGCGGTGTTCATTTTCGATGAGACCGAATCGTACGTGGTCATCGCCATACTCACCAAAGCCCACTCCGGGAGAGACCGCGACTTTGGCCTGCTCAAGCAGTTTTTTGGAAAACTCCAGCGAGCCGAGGTGGCGATAGGCCTCCGGGATCGGCACCCAAACAAACATCGTCGCCTTGGGCTTTTCCACCTCCCAGCCGATGCCGTTTAGGCCATCACAGAGCACATCACGGCGGCTCTGGTACATATTGCTGATCTCTCGTACGCAGTCCTGGGGCCCCTCCAGCGCCGCGATGGCTGCCACCTGGATCGGGGTGAACATGCCATAATCGAGATAGGATTTTATCTTCGCCAGCGCACTTACCAGAGTCTGGTTGCCACACATGAAGCCAACACGCCATCCGGGCATGTTATAGGTCTTTGACAAGGAGTAGAACTCCACCGCGACATCCTTTGCGCCAGGCACCTGCAGGATTGACGGCGGCCTGTAGCCATCGAAAGCGATCTCACCATAGGCAATATCATGGATCACCCAGATCTCATGCTCACGGGCGATTGCGACCACTTTCTCGAAGAACTCCAGCTCAGCACACTGGGCAGTGGGATTACCGGGGAAATTGAGCACCAGAAACTTGGGACGCGGCCAGGAGTTCTTGATCGCCTTCTCCAACTCTTCGAAAAAATCCCGACCAGGCACCAACGGTACGTGGCGAATATCGGCACCGGCAATAACAAATCCGTAAGGGTGGATCGGATAGGCGGGGTTAGGCACCAGCACTGCATCGCCCGGTCCGGTAGTGGCCAGCGCCAGGTGTGCCAGCCCCTCCTTGGAGCCGATAGTGACAATTGCTTCAGTCTCCGGATCCAGCTCGACATCGAAGCGGTCCTTATACCATTTACAGATCGCGCGGCGCAGACGCGGGATCCCCCGGGACATGGAGTAACGGTGGGTGTCACTCCGTTGCGCCGCCTCCACCAGCTTGTCGACAATATGCCTCGGCGTCGGCTGATCCGGGTTACCCATACCGAAATCGATAATATCCTCGCCACGCGCTCGCGCCTTTGCCTTCAGCTCATTGACGATGGCGAAGACATAGGGCGGCAAGCGCTTGATTCTCTGAAACTCTTCTATCAAGGTGGCGATATCCGATAGGGTACATTACCGATAGCAGTACAAGTGCTCCGCCGGTCGGGACGAAAGCTGCTAACATTACTGGCGCCTTAATTCCCTGTCAATCTGCCGGAAACAGATAAACTCCTATTCTAACGGGAAAAATCCATGAAATTCAGCCGTGAACTGTCCAGGGGACTCTATACCATTCATGCTTGCCAGGACGATAAGGTAATCATCAATGCACCACCTGGCGAGGAAGGAGTGGACGAAAATGATCGGCTCACCCTGCAGCAGAGTTTTATCATCACCCCCCAACGCCTGCTCAAGATGTGGCCGGCCACCGCTATCGATGCGATAGAAGAAAAACATCTCTCGGCAATTGCCGATCTGGGGCTGGAAGTGCTCCTGCTTGGAACCGGCAAGCAGCTGCGCTTTCCCTCAGGCGAACAATTGGCTGCACTGGTATCGCTCGGCATCGGCTACGAAGTGATGGATACCCCTGCCGCCTGCCGTACTTACAACATCCTCGCCGGGGAGGGACGCCGGGTCGGCGCGGCGATCATCCTGGAGTCGTAACCGGACTGACAATAAACCTTAAATGCAAAGGATGTGGGGCCAGGAGGTATGCAATCAGTGTGGTGCAACCCGTTATTAGTCCGGTGCACCCCATTTGCGACCTTTGCGTTACAGCACATCTCCGCTATAGCCCCGGCTTTCGAGGATTTTGCGCAAGCGCTTCAACGCCTCGATCTGTATTTGACGCACACGCTCACGGGTCACGCCAACGGCCTCTCCAACCTCCTCCAGGGTAGAGGCGTCATACCCGTGCAGACCAAAACGCCGCTCCACCACCTCACGCTGTCTGTCAGAGATCTCACTCAGCCAGATGTCAATATTATTGTGAATAGCTTCATTCTGCAGCAGCACAGAGGGGTCGAGATTATTTTCGTCAGGGATGATATCGATCAAAAAGTTATCCGCATCCTGTCCAATCGGCCTATCCATTGAGCTGACGCGTTCGTTAAGACCCATCATCCGCTTGACCTCGTCGATAGGCTTGTCCAGCATCTCGGCGATCTCTTCGGTGGTCGGATCGTGATCGAGAGTCTGTGACAGGTGGCGGACCGCCATCAAGTAAAGATTGATCTCCCTCAGCACGTGGATTGGCAGGCGGATGGTGCGGGTCTGGTTCATGATGGCCCGCTCGATGGTCTGCCGGATCCACCAGGTGGCATACGTGGAAAAGCGGAAACCGCGCTCGGGGTCGAACTTTTCCACCGCACGGATGAGGCCGAGGTTGCCTTCTTCGATAAGGTCCAGCAGAGCCAGCCCCCGATGAAGATAACGACGGGCAATGTTAACGACCAGGCGCAGATTGCTCTCAATCATACGCTGGCGACCTGCCTCATCACCCTGTTGCGCCAGGCGTGCGTAATGGACCTCCTCCTCTGCGCTAAGCAGGGGAGAAAAACCGATCTCGTTCAGGTATAACCGCGTGGCATCCAGCTGACCTTCCGAGACGATCCCCACGTCAATGGTGTGCGCCTCATCATACTCCTCTTCGAGCGGAGCCAGGGCCTCATCCGCATCAACCTCTTGTAACAGCTCTTCGCCTTCCCCGGGAACACTCTCGCTAGGGCCTGTTTCTCGTTTTCCCATACCCACCCTCTTCAAGTACCTTGCTTTGGCAGATAACGCAACGGATCAACCGGCTTGCCGTCACGGCGAATTTCAAAGTGAAGGACAACACCCTCCTTGCCGCTATCCCCCATCTCGGCAATTTTCGCTCCCTGCTTCACCTCACTCCCCTCCTTGAC
>JBFEYJ010000171.1:0-6408 GCA_041562215.1 Thiohalomonadaceae bacterium
CTCGCGCAGCAGGCGGCGAATCAGGCGGTACTGGTCATCACTATCGAGGATGGAGAAGGCCTGTGGCAGACCCGCCTCCTGCCAGTGGCTGCGCAACAGGCGGTGAGCGATCCCGTGGAAGGTGCCGACCCACATCCCCGAGGCGGGCATGCCGAGCAGCCCTTCGATGCGCCCGCGCATCTCCTTGGCCGCTTTGTTGGTGAAGGTCACGGCAAGGATGCCATAGGGCGAAGCCTGGCCGGTGCGGATTAGAAAGGCGATACGGTGAGTCAGGACGCGGGTCTTGCCGCTGCCGGCACCTGCCAGAATCAGCAGGTTGCCCGGCGGGGCGCATACGGCGTCGCGTTGGGGTTCGTTCAGGTCATCGAGCAGATCGGAAATATCCATCGGCCTATTCTACCAGAATGTTACCGCCGTACCGCGCTGCTGCGTGGTTGTCGCTGTTGAGACCCAAAGCCATCGAGGTATAATGAGAAGTTGTACCTTCCTATTTCCTTGAACGCCTACCCAATACAATCCCATGACAGACAATCCCCACTACGAGCGCATTGGCGGTGAGGCCAAAATCCGCGAATTGGTCGAGCGCTTCTACGAGTTGATGGATACCCTGCCGGAGACCGGTCAGATCCGTCAGATGCACGCGCGGGATCTGCGCGTTTCAAAGGAAAAACTGTTCATGTTCCTCTCCGGCTGGCTTGGTGGACCGCAACTGTATGTTGAAAAGTACGGCCACCCCCGGTTACGCCAGCGCCACATGCCCTTTGCGGTTGACAGCGCCGCGCGAGACCAGTGGATGCACTGCATGATCCAGGCGATGGAGGATGTCGGTATCGAAGAGTCTATGCGCAAGGAGCTGGAAGCGGCATTCTATAAAACCGCAGACTTCATGCGAAACCAGCCGGAATAGAACAGATTCATAGTTAGACTGTTCCCTCGCTCCGCGCGGGAACGCGTGACAGGACGCTCAGCACCCCCTCGTTGCCGCTGATGAGGGTATTGTCATTGCGAGGAATGCAGTGACGAAGCAATCTGCGGCACAGTGGCACAACGTGAGATTGCTTCGCTTTACTCGCAATGACAAAAAAACCGGGTGATCTGATGCATGGTTCGGAACACATATTTCGACGCGTGCCGCAGAAGGGTCACCGATAACGATTCATTACCCTTTCCCCCCTCGCGGTTGCAGGGCAGGCGGCACCTCTTTAGTATGAACTTACTGTCAGACGTGAAAGGAGCCCTGCCTTGGCACAGCTGCGAGTTCTCGCCATTTTTTGTCTCATCACCCTGACCTCTGCAGTGTATGCAGAGGCGAAACACGATTCTGTAATGCTCACCGATGAACTGGAAATGGACCTGCGTTATTTCAGCGCCGAGGGCGACACGATGTTGCTCGGCTTTCCCTGTGATCAGGGCACAGGGCGCGCCGAGGCCGCTGCGGGTGAAGTGCTCGCCGGTCATGGCATCGAGGTCTGGTTGGCCGATTTGCTCGGCGCTCATTTCCTGCCCATCGCCCCCAGCAGTATGCGTTCGTTACGAGGCGAGGAGGTGGCCCACCTCATCGCGCATGCGGTATCACAGAATGATAAAAGGATTGTTCTGTTAGCCAGCGGCTATGGTGCGATCCCGGCCTTGCGCGGTGCCCGCCTTTGGCGTCGGCAGCATCCGTCAGACACTCGTCTGAGCGGCGCTATCCTCTTTTACCCCATACTCACCGCGCACGCCCCGGAACCGGGAAGGCCCCTGGAATACCTCGAGGTGGTGCACGACACTCACCTGCCCATTGTTATCATGCAGCCTACCAACACACCGACGCGATTCTGGGTGAAAAAACTGAAAAAAAACCTGGAGAAAGGCGGCAGTAAAGTGCACGTTGAGCTACTTCCCGGTGTGCGCGCTCAGTTCTATTCCCGTCCTGATGCCACGGCCGGTGAAAACGCTATGGCTCAGCGCTTGCCGGAACTGGTCGAGCAGGCGTTGGAGAAACTACGTACCCTGGAGGTCAAGTGATGAAAAAGGTTTTGTTGTTAGTACTGTTTCTCGCGGCGGGTCTGGTCCAGGCCAAAGACCTCAAGCCTTATGAGGGGGAGTCTTTGCCTGACTTCACCCTCAATGACATGCAGGCTAACTCCCATACACTGAGCGACTATCAGGGCAAGGTGGTCATGCTCAACTTCTGGGCAACGTACTGCGGCCCATGTATTAAGGAGATGCCTTCGATGCAGCGGCTCAAGGAAAAGATGGCCGGAAAAGATTTCGCTATTCTCGCCGTGGACATGGCGGAGGAGCCAAGCGATGTCAAAGCGTTCCTAAAGAAGCACCGGATTAAGATTGATTTCCCACTGCTGCTCGACCCCGACGGCGAAGTCGTTGAACAATGGATGATCAGTGCTGTTCCCACCACCTTTATCCTCGATCCCGAAGGCAAGATCCGCTATGCCTTATACGGCGGTCTGGAGTGGGATAACGAAGAGGTGATCGCCACCCTCAACGGTCTGATGAAATAGGCGGAGAGACAACATTCAGCTGAGTGAACCGATAATGATCGCCACGGGATAGGCGAAAACAACACAGGGATTATTTGTGTCTTTTTATGGATTTCGTGTCGATGTCCCCCTGCGCGAGACAACGAAATAAGTTACGACAAATCTATCGTTTTCACGCCCTTTTCGAACATGAGGGTATCCTGATATTTTGCTGTGCTGCCCCCCCGACAATAAAACGTTTGCAGGCATGATGCGCAATGAGGAATATTTGGCGTGCGCTCTGTTTTCATCGTGCGCTAAACTCCGCGAATAATATTTTTTCACTTTGTTGACTCTTTATTGGGTTAATATCAAGAACACGAAGTGAGCTGGGTTCCTGTATCGGCGTTGCTCACAGGGAAACGCTGGAACCACGCAAGAGAAAAATGACTTAAGCCGGCAGGCAAAAGGAGTTGAGATGATCGAGATCCACATTACTGCCTTGCGCCATTCGGCGTTTTATTCACCGTTGCTGGCGACGATCGCCGGGGGCTTTTTGCAGGAAGAGGGGTTGGAGCCGGTGTATCGGCCTGCAACGCCGGAGATGTCGGTGGAGGAGGGGCTGCGCAGAGGCGAGTTCCACCTGTCCCAGTCGGCAGTGGCGACCAGTTTTGCCACATTGGAGCGTGGAGAGGTGTGCGATCTTGTGCACTTTGCCCAGATTAACGAGCGGGACGGTTTTTTTATCACCGGGCGCGAGCCGGAGATAAATTTCCGCTGGCAGAACCTGGCGGGAAAGAGAGTGCTGGTCGATCACTTCTTCCAGCCACTTGCGATGCTCCGTTACGGATTGCATAAGCAAGGGGTGGATTTTGATTCGCTGGAGGTGATTGACGCCGGGGACGTGGCGGCGATTGACCGAGCGTTTCGTGACGGGCAGGGGGATTACGTACATCAGCAGGGGCCGGCACCGCAGCAGTTGGAGCATGAGGGTATCGGTTATCCAGTGGCGGCGGTAGCCGATGCGGTGGGGCCTGTTGCCTTTAGTAGTTTATGTGCAACGCGCGTGTGGCTTGAAACCAACATGGCTGCTGCCTTCATGCGCGCCTATCGCAGGGGACGGCAGTTTGTAATCGAGTCGCCGGCCGAGGAGATCGCGCGGCTGGAGCAGCAGTTCTTTCCCCAGATCTCCCCCGAGGTGTTGACCGAAACGATCATGGCTTATCAGCTGCTGGGATGCTGGACGCCTGAGATGGCGATCTCGCGGGAGTCCTACGAGAGGTTGCTTGATGTGTTTCTTCACAGCGAGTTGATCACACAGCGGTACAGCTACGAGTCGTGCATTGTCGAGCCACCGAGTTGATGGGGGCGGAGGTGGAGAATTGCGTGGAGCACGCTGCGTTAATCGACCTGTATGCTGTTAATCCACCATAGCAAGACAGAATCTCATTCCCCTGTTAGCGGTGTGGCTGAGTGGTCGAAAAGCAGATAACTATTTCCTCATTTCAGCCTTGGGCATTCTACTCCCGACACGGCCAATCAATGGTGTGTCCATGTGGCCGTCTTCCTGTGGTAGCGAAAAACCGGCTAGACGGTATCTCAAACTGTCGGACCTGGAGACGGACAGCTGACTGGTTCGCTACGTTCCAGTGCAAACCGCCGCTCAAGTGGCGCATTAATTAAGGTGTCGGCCCTGGGCCGTCTGGTATGGCTAAAGAGAAGAATGACGATGGAATATAAGGTTGTTGATGCGCGTATCGCACCGGTTAATCATCTGGAGCTGCTCTCGCGGCAGGAGGTGAACAAGCTACTCGATACCACCAAGGGCGGACTCTACAATCTGTTTCGCAATTGCTCGCTGGCGGTGCTAAACAGCGGCAGTACCCTGGATGACGGCAAGGAACTGCTGGAGCGATACAAGTCCTTCGAGATCAGGGTGATACAGGAGGAGCGCGGCATCAAGCTGGAGGTAAAGGGCGCGCCGGCGCACGCCTTTGTCGACGGCAAGATGATCCGCGGCATCAATGAGCACCTGTTTGCGGTGCTGCGCGATGTGATTTACGTTGCTGACGAGATCGATACCAATTCCAGTTTTGACCTCAACAGCTCGGACGGAATCACGGATGCCGTGTTCCATATCATGCGAAATGCCGGGATCTTACAGGCACGTTCCACGCCGAACATGGTGGTTTGCTGGGGTGGACACTCCATCTCGCGCGAGGAGTATGACTACAGCAAGGTCGTGGGTTATCAGATGGGGCTGCGCGGGCTCGACATCTGCACCGGCTGCGGGCCTGGGGCGATGAAGGGGCCAATGAAAGGGGCGACCATCGGTCATAGCAAGCAGCGTATCAGCGATGGCAAATACCTGGGTGTGACCGAGCCGGGGATTATCGCTGCCGAGTCGCCGAACCCCATCGTCAACGAGCTGGTGATCCTGCCCGACATCGAGAAGCGCCTGGAGGCTTTCGTGCGCACCGGGCACGGCTTTGTGGTCTTTCCCGGTGGGGCCGGTACCGCCGAAGAGATCCTCTACCTCCTGGGGATCCTGCTGCACCCGGACAATAGCGAAATGCCGTTTCCGCTGGTGTTTACCGGCCCGTCTCATACCGAGGATTACTTCCGGCAGATTGATAACTTTATCGGTTCGACACTGGGCGAGGCGGCGCAGCGGCGCTACACCATTATCATGGATGATCCTGAAACGGTGGCGAAGACGATGAGCGAGGGGATCGCCCGGGTGCGTGATTACCGCAAGACGCATGGGGATGCCTACTACTTCAACTGGAAACTGAAGATCGACGAGGAGTTTCAGCACCCCTTCGTACCGACCCACGAGAACATGGCCTGCCTGCAACTGGACAAGAAGCAGGAGACACACTTGCTCGCCGCAAACCTGCGCCGCGCCTTCTCCGGCGTGGTTGCGGGTAATGTGAAAGACGAGGGGATACGTGCCATTGAGCAGTACGGCCACTTCGAGCTCAACGGCGAGGCTGCGATCATGGATACCATGGACGAGCTGTTAGCCGCTTTCGTGGAACAGCACCGCATGAAGCTGCCGGGCAAGGTGTATGTTCCTTGTTACCGGATCAACAAGCGGTAGATGCTTGCAGCCCGGAGGCCGGGCAGCATACTCAGCGATGTTATTCGGCAGCGGTTTTGTAGAAGCCCGGTCTGTTCAGCGAAGCGTTCGTCCAATCGACTGTACTGTCAGAGGGAGGGGTTTTTGGCTGAGGTGGCTGGTTTGTGGGGCAGGGTTTCCTCGCTGAAGGGGGCGTTCAGGGAGGGCCAGGCTCCGATGGGGTGTTTCATTGAACTTGTGATGACATAAGGCACTCAAAAGAGATGTCATTTCCCCTGCCACCTGATCTTTGCTGGCTTGAGGTGTCGGCCCACTTCATAATGTTTCCCATTATTCACCCCTGTTACTCAGAAGGTTAATCATGTCATTACTCAATACACCACTCTCCGATCAGGAGATCGATCAGCTCAACCGGTTTCTGATTGAGCGCATTCCCGATGAGGAGGGGCTGGCTGACAGTGTTGATGAGGGCGTGCTCGATATTTCCGAGCTTGATGGCTTCCTGACCGCGATCATCAGCGGTCCGCGGCCGATAGTACCTTCAGAGTGGCTTCCGGTGTTGTGGGGCGAGTTTGAGCCGAAGTGGGGATCGACTGAGGAGTCCGAGGCGATCATCTCGATGGTGTTGCGTCACATGAACGGCATCGTGAACATCTTGACCGAGTCGCCCGCCGAGTACGAACCCATCGTCCTTGAGGTTGAAGAGGATGATATGACGGTAACCAGTGTGGAGGAGTGGTGCCTGGGTTACATGAAGGGCGTCGGCCTTTCAACGGAGGCTTGGCGCCATGCGGGCGAAGAGGTGATGGAGATGTTGTTCCCGATCATGGTGTTCACTACCGAGGAGGGACGCAATAGCCTGGC
>JBFEYJ010000172.1:0-6399 GCA_041562215.1 Thiohalomonadaceae bacterium
GTAATGGGCGATCGCCTCGCGCAGGCGTTCCTCATGGCGCTTACCGGCCACTTTGTTCAGAATCACTCCCGCAATATTCAGCTGTGGGTCGAATTGTCTGAAGCCGAGGATGATGGGAACGATACTGCGGGTGGCGCCCTTGACGTCCAGTACAAGCACCACCGGTGCTTGTAGTAGTTTTGCCATTGCCGCATTGCTGCCCTGACCTTCCACATCAATGCTGTCGAACAGCCCCATATTGCCTTCGATGAGGGCGATATCGCTGTCAACACTATGCTGAACGAAGCAGCGGCGTAGCTCCTCATGCCCCATGGTGTGAAAGTCGAGGTTGTAGCAGGGGCGTCCTGCGGCATGAGCCAGCCACATCGGGTCGATGTAGTCAGGGCCCTTTTTGAAAGGCTGCACATTCAGCCCTGAGCGCGCCAGCGCCGCGCACAGCCCAAGGGTAATAGTGGTCTTGCCTGAGGACTTGTGTGCGGCGCTGAGCAGCAGCTGGGGCATAATCAGGCAGCGTTCCGGAAGCGGGATTTATTACGTGTTTCCCACATGGTTCGGGCTTGTTCCTCGGCCTCTTCTCGATCCTTAGCCTTGCCCATAGTATAGAGGGCGATGGCGATGGTGCCGATCACGGCCGCCTCGCCATACTCATCCTGCTTGTCACCGCGCCAGACAGCAGCGAGATCGGGAACATTCATCTCATCGGGACGGACATGGCGCTTGGTAAACATGGCCGGCCACTCTTCATCGTGCATCTTGCCCTCATGCACGCATTGCAGGAGAACCTCCTGATCTGGATTACGCTCGATCTCGCCTCCTTCACCCTTTATTACCGTCATGTGAGGGATCTCCAGCAGGACACCGGCTTCCTGATGGGTAGGGCGATAGCCGGGATGGAAAATCCCCTGCATGACATTCGGGGCGTTGAAGGGGTTGAGCATACGGGCGATGGTATGCACAGGGGAGCGCAGGCCGAGGAGGGGACGCAGCTCGATGATCTGGTGCAACTTGGGATTGAGGTATTCCAGATCGATGTAACTGAAGTTACTCTCTTCAATCTGGCTTGCAGCTTCTTCCAGACTTTTAGCTACGGGTACACCGAGCTGTGGCAATACATCCTTGGTATAAAGGCGACCGGCGGTATGGCCGCTGGCACCGTGCATGAAGATGCGGATGCCGTTTTCCGCCATCAGGAGGGTAGCGAGTAGATACCACGGGAGAATACGCTTCTTGCCGGCATAGGAAGACCAGTCGAGGTCGACTTTGGGCAGACTGGACGGTAACGCCAAGTGCTCACGGATGGCACGGACAGCGGCGGCGACCTCTTCCGGGGTCTCTTCCTTGACACGCATCAGCATCAGGTAGGCCCCCAACTGGATAGGCTCAACCTCGTCGCTCATGATCATCCGCATGGATTCATAAGCCTCATCGGCGGTCAGGCCGCGGGATCCATTGCGGCCCTTGCCGAGAATGCGTACATACTGTGCGAAAGCGTGTTCCTGGCTCATGCCATTACCTCTGGGATCGGTGGAGTGCACCCGACATTAAAGCTGTCGGCTAAACCCCATGTATAAGGACAAACGGGATGATTTTAAAGCGTTTGTGCAGCTTTTCCAAAGTCTGTAATGCAAAACACCGATGTCTCCTTGCGGTGACATCGGTGTTTGCGTGTCGACAAGCCTTAAGCGGGCAGGGGATACTGCCGTATGTCTTAGTGCGGGTCGACGTCTGCGTCGGCCAGGCTCTCCGGCAGGAAACGCAGGTTTTTCACGGCGACGGTGGTCATTGCCAATGTAATGGCAACGCCGGCGAAGCCGAGCAGTACTTCGTAGATGGTGGGGCTGTAAGCGTAGAACGCTGAGTTCACACCACCGTCGAAGCTACTGGTGATCTCATAACCCGGGAACATTACCAGCGGGTAGGCCTGGCCACCGATGACGATGACATAGACCAGGGCGAAACCGCCAAGAACCACCAAGGCTGAGGCCAGACCAATCATGCTGCGGCTCTTACCGGTGGCGGGATGATACAACAGTGCCAGCGGAGCAAGGGTGCCGAGTACAAAGTAACCGAACCAGAACAGGGTGGTGTAGATGCCGCCATCCATCAGAATGAAGCGCTCAACACCGTGATGCTCAGTGGCATACAGGTTGGTCAGGTGCATGGTCGCCACAAAGTAGAGCACGCCGGCAATGAACACGCCCAGCAGGTTCTTTAGTCGCTTGACCATGGCGTCACCCAGCGGACGCTCGGTACACTTATAGGTGGCCATCAGCACCAGCAGGAAAATTGCCAGGCCGAAGGAGAAGGACATGACGATGAACATCGGCGCCATAATTGCCGCATCGTAACCCTGACGGGCAACCAGAAAACCGAAGATGGAACCGGTACCGGTGGTCAGGATAAGACGCCAGATGAAGGCGAAGAAGCCGGCTACCGGGGTGTAGCGGTTCATGCGCTTCTCCATCATCGTCCACAGGTAAACGGCAACCAGGCCGAGGAAACCGTTGTAGAGGATGATGTTCCAGGCAAAGATAGATTTGAAGTTGTAGTGCGTCATCGCCACGATGAGGCGATCTGGACGTCCGAGGTCGAGAACCAAGATAGTCAGACCGCCCAGCAGCAGTGTGATGGCGAGCAAACCGGAGAGGGGAGCCAACGGTTTGTACATCTTCTTGCCGAAGACGGAGCCGATGGAAGCGACGTTAAGTGCTCCTGAGGCTGCCACGATCAGGAAGATGGCAAACACGTGCGGCATGCCCCACACGATCTGATTGGTCATACCGGTTACCCAGTGGCCGTTATGCTCCATGTGATACACCGAGAGCATGCCTACCAGGATAACCGCACCGAGACCGGCGAGCAGGCCGTAAAAGCCTTTGCCGGCCCCAATTTGCGTGAATAGCGTTTTTTTCATGCCTATCTGTCCGTTTATGTCTTTTTTAGATACCGCGATAACGCATGCCGGTGTTCAGGCCAAGATCGGCGCGGACCTGGGTCGTTGCGTACTCGGCTACAGCCTGGGCGATTTCGCTATTGGGGTCTTTCAGATCACCAACGATGATGGCTTTGTGACCTTCCGTATTGCATGCCTCGGCGCAGGCAGTAGTGCCTTCACCGGCATCCAACTTGTGGACGCAGAAGGTGCAGGCCTCAACGGTACCTTTGCCACGTGGCGCATGCGCACGCTGATCTTCCAGCGCCTCATGAACGAAGGACCGTGCCTTGTACGGGCAGGCCATCATGCAGTAACGGCAACCGATGCAGATATGCTTGTCAACAAGAACGATACCATCGGCACGTTTCATGGAAGCACCCGTGGGGCAGACGTCAACACAGGGAGGGGTCTCGCAGTGTTGGCACATCATCGGCAGGGAGTGAACGTGGCCGGTTGCGGTGTTACGCAGCTCGACCTTACGGATCCACTGAGCCTTCTGGTTGGCGTTAGATTTTTGCTCGTCGTTACTGCCTTGACCCCAGCCGTTTTCATTCTCACAACCGGTGACACAGGCGTCACAGCCCTTGGCACATTTATTGGTGTCAACCAGCATGCCCCAGCGAACTTCGCTGGTGGCAGGCTGTTCTGCCGGTCGGGCATGGGCCACGCCGTAGAGCATGACACCAGGAGCCAGGGTAACACCTGCAGCGAGTTTGGCACTATTGTTCAAGAAGTCACGACGTGCCTGATCCGTATGCTTTGAATCGCTCATTGGATAGCACCTGTGTTGTTCTGGTTCTCAGCAAAGTTATTCAGGAGTTCAGTCGAGTCGGGCTGGTGAACATCCTTCATGGTCTGCATACCCGGGGTAACCAGCGGGTGGAACATGGCTGATTTTTCCGGGCGAGTCGCATGACACTCGAAGCAGTCAACGCGGACAGCGGCATACTGGTGACAGCTCTTGCAGAAATGTTCACCCTCAGTCTGGCTAGCCTGCGCCTCATCCTTTGGTGGGACATGGCACTCCAGGCACTCCTTCAGGCTGTACTGCTTGGTACGGATCCCTTCACGGAGTGTCTCGTCGCGATGACTCTTGAGATACTTCATGTGATTCCTGCGCATCACATCGGTATCTTCAACACACTGTTCACCTTTGACGGGCGCGGGGATGTTGGGCCCCACGCCGTCTTCCTTGCCGGCAGCGCCTGCTGGTGCTGACAATGTCAGCACCAGCAGGGCCGGCAGTACGCTGAGAAGCTTGAATTGTCGCTTCATGACGTCCCCTTATTCACCCATACCCATATCGATGTACCCGGTCGGGCAGACATCGGCGCAGATGTGGCAACCGATGCACTTGGAGTAATCGGTGTACACATAACGGCCGGTGGTAGCCTCGGCCTTCGGAGTCTTCTTGACGGCCTCTTGCGGGCAGAAGATGACACAGTTATCGCACTCGAAGCACATGCCGCAGCTCATGCAACGTTTGGCTTCGGCAATAACCTCTTCCTCACTCAGCGGAACCAGACGCTCCTGGAAGTTACCGATAACATCATCAGCAGTTACCGCAATGTGACTGCGCTTGTTACGGGCCTCTTCCTTGAAGTGTCCGAGGAACAGCTCGTCAGCGGAGATAATCTCGCTGTGTGAACGGTCTTCGTAGTTGTGCACAGCAAAGTCAGCCTCAGAGGTACCGCGAAGACCCAGATCGATCTCTTTGGCGAAGCCCTCTTCCTTGATGATCTCCTCTTTGGTCTTGGTGTGGAACTCTGAGGGTGTGTGCTCGGTTTCACGCAACTTGGCCAGCAGGTTCCAGTGGTGTACATCAACCTTCGGACGATTCTTCAATTCTTCGTTTTTCAGGTAGTGATCGATGCTATCAGCGGCGATGGAGGCCTGACCGATAGCCGTGGTCAGCAGGTGCGGACGAACGATGTCACCGATGGCAAAGTAACCGGGTTTGCCGGGAACCTGGAAGTTCTTGTCGGCATCGATAAGTTGACGGTCGTTGGCGAAACCTTCCATGCCGGCCCAGTCACCGGTCTGGCCGATAGCAGCGACGATCAGCTCGGCCTCAATGTCGAACTCGCTGCCCTCGATCGGGGTAGAGCCATCGGCTTCCAGGCGAACCACACGCAGCGCCTTGGCACGACCGTCAGCACCCTTAATGACCTCAACCGGGCTCAGCTGACCGACGATCTCGACGCCTTCGCTGGTGGCGTCTTCGATTTCGTGCTGGGCTGCCGGCATTTTTTCGATCGGAGAGCGGGAGATCAGCATGACCTCGGCGCCTTCACGGACGGCGGTAGCGGCAACGTCATGAGCGGTCTGGTTGATGATGATGTGCTCAGGACGGTCCTTCTCGTTCTCGACAGTGATATGACCCAGACGACGGGCAACAGAGGCGACGTCGATAGAGGTATCACCACCACCGATAACCACAATCTTACCGGTAACATGCTTCAACCGACCTTCGTTGAACGCGGCCAGGAAGGCGACACCACTGATGCAGTTCATAGCATCAGCGCCAGGAACGGGCAGTGCACGGCCGGACCAGGCGCCGATAGCGAACACGACCGCATCGTAATCTTTTTCCAGTTGCTCCATGGAAACGTCAACACCGACCTTGGTCTTGGTGCGAACGTCAACACCCATGTCGGTAATGCGCTTGATCTCGCCATCGAGGACATCACGCGGCATACGATAGCCTGGGATGCCGTAACGCATCATACCGCCGAGCTCTTCCTGGGAATCGAACAGGGTAACGGCGTGACCTTTGCGACGAAGCTGGTAAGCGGCAGCCATACCGCCGGGGCCGCCACCGATAATGGCAACCTTCTTGCCGGTGTCGGCACCGACTTCATAGGTGAAGTTGTTGGCCAGTGCCTGGTCACCGATGTACTGCTCAACGGAATTGATCCCGACATGGTCTTCGACCATGTTGCGGTTACAACCGTCTTCACAAGGTGCCGGGCAAACGCGACCCATGACAGAAGGGAAGGGGTTCGAATCGGTAGCACGACGGAATGCATACTCCTGCATGGTCATGTCGCCGGTAGGCTTCTCGAGTCCACGGACGATGTCCAACCAGCCACGGATATCGTGACCGGAAGGGCAGCTTCCCTGGCAAGGAGGAGTACGGTGGACGTAGGTCGGGCACTTGTGGGACCAACTGGCCTGGAAGATATTATCGGTCAATCTGCCCCATTGGTTGTCGCCGTCTTTAAAAATTCGGAAAGTATGATCTTTCTTCATATCGTCGCTAGAAGTTGCCATTTTTCAGTCTCCTATGCCATCAAACTTTAAGTTATCGGTGGGGCACTGCTTGAAGCCGCCAACCTGTGTGTGTGTTCGGAAGTTCTTATTCCTGCTCGGCAGCTTCGGGTTCAGGTTCATTTTGAGCCTGAAGCGCCTTTTCCTGATTTGAACCGGTCATGACCAGGGATTCACCTACCAGCTGATGGGTA
>JBFEYJ010000173.1:0-6383 GCA_041562215.1 Thiohalomonadaceae bacterium
CGAAGCAACCGAAGTGAGGTACGCGATGATACAGCGTCATGAAGGCGAACACGCGGTTGCGCAGATGTGCAGGCTTTTGGAAGTCTCCCGTAGCGGCTATTACGACTGGCGCACACGGAAGCCCTCTGCCCGTGTGCGGGCCGATAGCCTGCTGGCGGATGATATCTGCCGCCTCTACAAGGAGAACAAAGGCCGTGCCGGGTCACCTAGGATAACCGAGCAGCTACGCACCGAAGGCCAGAGCGTGGGAAAGAACCGTGTCGCCCGACTCATGCGGGCCGAAGAACTGCGAGCCAAGGCGGCCAGAAAATACAAGGCGACGACCAACTCCAACCATAACCTTCCCGTGGCGCCGAACCTGCTGGAGCAGGACTTCACCGCCACGGCGCCGAACCAGAAATGGGTAAGCGACATCACCTATATTGCCACTGACGAAGGCTGGCTCTACCTGGCGGTGGTGCTCGACCTGTACTCCCGTATTGTGGTCGGCTGGGCAATGTCGGAGCGTATGACAGCCGCTCTGGTGTGTGATGCCCTACATATGGCCCTTTGGCGACGCAAGCGGCCTGAGGACGTCATTGTTCATTCAGACCGCGGGAGTCAGTACTGCTCCGGCGACTACCAGAAACTGCTGAGGGATAACGGCCTAGTATGCAGTATGAGCAAGAAAGGCGACTGTTACGACAACGCCGCCATGGAAAGCTGGAACCACAGCCTCAAGGTCGAGGCTATCCATGGTGAACGCTTTGTCACACGGCAGGCTGCCAAGGAGCAGGTGTTTGAATATATCGAAGTCTATTACAATCGACGTCGGCTGCACTCGCGCCTTGGGTATCTATCGCCTGAGGAATTCGAGGCACATGTGGCTTAACTGAGTGTCCGAGAAACCGGGGAAAGATCAACTCTTTTTGACTTCGGTTTCGACTTCTACGGTATCGGTAGGGGTTGGATAGGTTGTTGTCATGTAAAAAAGGTGCTGCCCCTTTTAATTAGGGATAGGGTTGGGCTAGAACCGTGGTCAGTCCCTATTATTAAGGAAGTTTGGGGCAGAGTAAAAAGCCCACTAATATTTTACATAGCTACTTGCCCACTTATGGCATAACTACGATATAGCAAGAGCAGTCCGGAGCCCATACCTATCAACATGATGATTAAGGTCACTAATCCACCAACCACCGGGATAAACTGCACTACACCAACGACACCATAGGAAATCAACAGCGCTATTATGCGCTTCGACCTTATCGCAGCGTCCCATTTCAGTAGCTGCGTCACCTTACTGGAAATAAATAACATGCCCACAAATGAACCTGTTAGCAGTGCCACCAGGTAGATGGCGATTAAAATCAGCGCGACCCACACGCCTATCACTATACTCATCAGGATAATGGCGACTAACGGGACGAGCAGAAGTACCGCCCCGCCGACACCGAGACTCTTCCATAATTCATCGTCTATTAGACGAGAGCTCGTGTCACTGAATGCAGGGAACAACAGGTAGAAGAGTATGGCGGTAAGGGCCATCGTCACCAGGGCAAAGAGTGAGGGCATACCCCAGTCTTTCTCGAACTCCGTGTAGGTGTAATTTACATTACCGACGATTCGCGCATTGGGATGGATGGTAGCCTCACGAGGGCTTTGATAGTTCAAGTCCCCTTCAATCACTGCTCCGTCGCCAATCTGCAATGAATCAGCCCAGATAGAGACATCACCCGATACGTGCCCTGTGATAGTGACATTACCGCCAGCTACCCGTAGTTCATGGCCTAGACGCGCCGCGACAGTAATGTCACCACCAGCAATTAGTGCATTACCACCTATCGTACTGTTTTGTGAAAGCAGGATCTCACCACCGGCGAGAATCGCATCATCACCGACCTTTGACTCAACGACCAAAAGGCCCCCCACCGCGCGCAGGTCATCACTGATCTCAGCTGTGATGGTCTGGTCTCCTCCGGCGAGAATGGCATCGCCCGTGATAGCGCCGCCAATGGTTAGCGTGCCTCCTGCAGCGACAAGGTCACCCTCGATAATGGAAGTAGACATTACCTTTTCACCGGCCGCATAGATGTCATCTTGATAGCTCTTGCTCAACGTAACACTTTCACCGAATTCCTGTGCCATCAGTGTCGCTGAAAATATATAGAGCAAAATACCTGTAACGATTCTGATTGAATCCATAGCACTTCCCTCTGTCATATGGTGAGATGTGATAGACAGAATATAGTACAAGAAAGCAAGGAAGGAGATTGGACGGCCAATCCCGGCGTTTATACATCCGGCCAGTTCTGTGGTAGTCATATCTGCTTGGATGTAGCAATTTAGACTTGAATGACTCAGGGTAAGTGGGAAGGGATTGAGAAGTTCAGGGGGCAGTATTGCAATTAGTCATCTTGTTACACCTTGCTACCAGATCACTTCTGATTGAGCGCCTCGAAAAAAAAGCTCTGACACCGTTAATTCTGGACTCAATTGAAATCACCGGTGTTTCCTGAACTCAGCACTTCGATGATCGCCGCCACGTGACAAGGGGCGCGTTCGTCGCGCGATTAAGCACTCAATTTCGTCCTTGAACCGTTCACTCCCCAACACCCACCCTTTTGGTTATGGTTCTCGGTGTAACAGCAGCGCCTCGGTCAATTCGCTCCAGCCGCACACCGTCACCACCCCCTCCCGCGGGCGCGCTGTCCCAGGCTCGGGTGCGAAGAAGATCCGCCGGGTGCTGGCCGGCGACTCCTCACACAGGTGTCGCATGTCATTGTCCACCATTCCTACGCTGCCCGTGGCGACTGCCAGTGCCACCTTGCTGCGGCCGTAGGTGCTCACCACCTCCTTGATCGCCCCGACCAGGCCGTGGTGACGGAACCACTCCCGCGCCCAGTACGCCTTCTCCTCCGGGCGGGCGGTGAAGACACTAATGGCAAACTCACCGGCAAGCCGCTGCAGGCCCGCGGTGGCACCGGCAAAGGGAAGACACTCCAGAGTATCGGCATAGCCCAGCTCGCGGCTCATCCGCCGGTAGTTCTCAGCCCCGATGCGCGGTTCACAGCGACTCTTGCTGCAATCGGCAGGGCCGATCGCCTGGCCCAGGTGGCGTGCGATCCAGGCACTTTTGCGGCTCAGGGTTTCGGCAATCACACCATCAAAATCGATCGCCAATGAGGGTTTAAACAAAGCGCTACTCCGAAAAGTGATTTCTGCCAGTCTATGAGAAATGCTCAGCATGATGAAGACTTCTATGCTTAGGAAAAGTTCACACACTTTGTCACAATGAACATGCAGGGGGCAGCCATGCCGACACGGCATAAACAACCAACAGCAACCGGGATCGGATGAACGCACTGCAGGCCAGTCCCTTTGTGCCTGGTATCGTCACCGGCGTGCTACGGTGCCATGGCCCGCCCTCGACAGAAGATATCCTGCTGCTGCCGTTTGAGTCACTGGGCTTGCTCGACACCCGGCCCGCCGGGCTCATCATTGTCGGCGGCGCCCCGCTGGCCCACCCGATGATTCGCCTCTACAGCTACGGCATCCCAACGGTGGTGATCTCCGCCTTTCAGGCCGGGGAACTCCACGAGGGCAGCATACTCAGACTGGACGGCCACAGCGGCCGCATCAGCGAACCGGACGATACCGGCGGCAGCCCGCTACCTGATGCCGTCACCCCCACAGCAGGGCTGCCGGTATACACCGCCGACGGGGTACCGATAGAACTGCGCGCCAGCGTGGCCGATCCCCATGGCGTTGCCATCGCCGTGGCCAAGGGGGCCACCGCCATCGGCATGGTCCGCTCTGAGTTTCTGCTGCCACAAAACGGCGCTGCTCCCGATGAGCCCTACTACACGGCCGCCCTACAGCAACTGTGCAAGCGTGCCGGTAACTTGCCGGTTACGGTACGCACGCTGGACCTTGCCCCCGATAAACACCCCACCTGGCTCGGCACGATCCCGGCCATGAACGGCCCCCTCGGCCTGCGTGGCGCACGGCTCTATGCCGAGGAAGCAGTGAGGCCAATCTTCGAGGCCGAACTGCGCGCGCTGGCACGGCTGACGGCAAGCTATGATCTTCGCCTATTGCTGCCCTACCTGACCCGACCCGAGGAGTATGCGCCACTGCACGACACCATCCGACATACGTTTCACCACCCGCTTCCGCGCGGGGTGATGATCGAGACACCCGCCGCCGCCCTCGCCCTGCCAGAATGGCTGCAGCTCGTCGACTTTGTGGTCATCGGCTGCAACGACCTGATGCAGTGCCTCTTTGCCGCTGACCGTGACATCCCGGCGGTGGCCGCACTGCTCGATCCCTACTCGCCGGTGCTCTACCGCTTCCTCAACTACATGGCAACCTCCATACGCAGCGAACTGCACCGGGTGCAGCTGGGAGGGTTGTTGCCGCAGGTACCGGGGGTGTTGCCCCTGCTTATCGGCCTTGGCTACCGCAACTTTTCGGTAGAGCCACTGCTCACGCCCTGCCTCGCCTCCATCGTCGCCAGCACCACGACTGCCGAAGCGGCACAGCTTTCAGGCCTGGCCTTTGAGGCCGGCAACGGTGCCGAAGTGCGGGAATTACTCGAGCTGCCGCAGGATGCCACCTGGGGCGGCGCACCGGGGTAGAGAAAAGCCTCGCAGAAAAAAGTCGGTCAGAAAAACGGACCGTAGAATAGCGCATACAGGTCAGCAGTAAATTCTCGGTGTCAACAGTACTGGCCTTATCCTGCCCTCCCATAGTACGCCACCCATATAATCAACCCCGGCAACACCACCCAGCCAAACGAGGTTTGCAGTACGCCAGATACGGCTTCAAGAAAGGCAGGAATGCTTTTGACTAAGCCAGTATTCCCTTTTGTCGCATCTCTGATCTCATCAATTACACCAGGATCAAGTTCGTACGAAATAACTCACTGTATGCAGACTGCCTTTCCATGCTGGATGCCCTTAGCGAATCATATAGTTGATGCATCATCAGGATTTTTGCCCCCTCACCCTGCGCATTAGCACGGTAGCTTGACCAAGGGTAATCAGCTGGATGTTCTACCATCCTGGCACGGACAGGGGTCAACTCAATATAACGATGGCAGGCAAGCAAATATGGCTCATCCTGAGCAGGTCACGAAAGATAGCGACCCTTCCATAGGGTTCCGCCTCTCCGGTATGTGCGGTTGATATATTACACATATCGCTGCCCAAGCTTTTTCATAAGCAAGGCATAAGATTCCCCATTTTCCGGCGTAAGCAAGAGATGTACATGGTTCGTCATCAACACAAAAGCATGAACCGAGCAGCAGGTTTCCTCTGCATACTTACCAAGCCACTCCAGATAGAACGGGTAGTCCTGCTCAGCATAGAAACAGGCCTGACGGTTGTTTCACCGTTGGATGATGTGCAACGGGACTCTAGGGATAGTTATACGTGGTCTTCTAGGCATAATGATCTTCCTTGATCACTCCAAAACCATAGTGCACTAAAGATGTGGGTTGGCTAAAACCGTGGTCGGACCCTGTTTTTTATTGATTATATATAATTGAATGATAACATTAACACTGTTCGTCATGTGGTTAAGCCCGCAGCCTAAAGGAGTCCTTTTTTCTATACAGATTAATGCTCATGTCAGGCAAGGAAGTCTTTAGGTTCGTATATGGATATCAACTTAGAACAGGAGTATATCGTCATGTCTCAAGATAAAAACGATTCAATTGGTGATGTTGATTTTTATGCCGCTATTCAAGCGCATGTGCTTTGGAGAGGTCGGCTGGAAGCATATATCAATGGTACTGGTAGCGAGAAACTCGATGCCGACCTTGTCAGTCGTGACAGCCACTGTGCCCTGGGTGAATGGATAGAAGGAGCTGGGGGTAAACATTTTAGCAATCATCCAAAATTCCCCGAACTCATTAAGGCTCACACCTGTTTCCATAAACGTGCCGGCGAAGTGATTCGTACCAATGACAACGGCGACAAAAATAAGGCCAAGGAACTACTAAAAGGTGAATATGCAAAGTGTTCACAGAAGGTAAAAAACAACTTGGCAAAACTTGGCATTGACGAGAAAGACGCCTGAAGTAGTTCCTTCTTTCTAAAAACTAAATAAAGGTCAGAGAGCTTTTTTTCTCATAATAGAAACAATTGCTCTCTGACCCGGTTTTTCTCGTGCCTAGTGACATGATGGGAATATCATGGGACAACCACACGAGCCATTCTGGCCATTGCTATTCTCCTTTCTGCCTCCTTGCATGAGCTTATTCTATGTCGGTACTGCCCCCTTATACTTTGAATTTAATTCGACCTTTATTTCCAACTGAACTGCGAATTAACTGGCACAAATATTGAAAAATCAGAGGATTGATTTAGCGTTTATTATTTATATATTATTTTATTAATTCC
>JBFEYJ010000174.1:0-6354 GCA_041562215.1 Thiohalomonadaceae bacterium
ACCAACGGGGTCCATACCCTCACGGCTGTGGCTCGCGATGCGGCGGGCAATCTCACCACCTCGAGTGAGATCGCCGTAACGGTGGACAATGACACCACGGCGCCGACCGTTTCGATCACCGCGCCTGCGGCAGGAACGGTGTCCGGGGCGGTTACCGTGTCGGCTGATGCTGCCGACAACGTCGGCGTGGCTGGGGTGCAGTTCCTCCTCGACGGCATCAATCTGGGCACTGAAGTCATTGTCTCGCCCTATAATGTCTCCTGGGATACCCTGACCGCTACCAACGGGGTCCATACCCTCACGGCTGTGGCTCGCGATGCGGCGGGCAATCTCACCACCTCGAGTGAGATCGCCGTAACGGTGGACAATGACACCACGGCACCGACCGTTTCGATCACCGCGCCTGCGGCAGGCACGGTGTCCGGGGCGGTTACCGTGTCGGCTGATGCTGCCGACAACGTCGGCGTGGCTGGGGTGCAGTTCCTTCTCGACGGTGCCAACCTTGGAACTGAGGTTACCGCCTCACCGTATGCCGTCTCTTGGGATAGTACGACCATTACCAATGGACCCCATGCCCTTACGGCCGTGGCCCGCGATGCGGCGGGGAATGTTACGGCTTCCACCGCGGTCACGGTGACGGTGGACAATGACAGCACGGCGCCGACCGTCTCGCTCACCGCACCCGCCGCGGGAACGGTAACCGGCACGGTCAGCGTGACGGCGGATGCGACCGACAATGTCGGTGTGGCCGGAGTGCAGTTCAAACTCGACGGGGTTAATCTGGGCAGCGAAGACACCGCTGCACCCTATTCACTTTCCTGGGATACCGTGACCGCCACTAACGGCGCGCATACCCTCACGGCCGTGGCCCGTGATGCGGCGGGTAATGTAACCACCTCAGCGCAAATCGCCGTGACGGTGGACAATGCGGTGAGCATTCCCGACACCACGGCACCGACCGTTTCACTCACCGCGCCTGCTGCGGGCCCGGTCTCCGGCACGGTCTCCATGTCAGCGGATGCCACCGACAATGTCGGCGTGGCAGGTGTGCAGTTCCAGCTCGATGGTGTCAATCTGGGCAGTGAAGACACCTCGTCACCGTATGCTATCTCTTGGGATAGCACTACCGCGACGGATGGAACTCATACCCTCACGGCCGTGGCACGCGATGCGGCGGGTAATGTCACCACATCGATCGTAGTCACGGTGACGTTGAACAATTCGGATACTACTGCGCCGACCGTCGCGCTCACCGTACCAGTTGCGGGCACGGTCTCAGGCACGGTCAATGTGACGGCGGATGCCACCGACAATGTCGGTGTGGCAGGTGTGCAGTTCCAGCTCGATGGCGTCAACCTTGGCAGTGAAGACACCGCCTCACCCTATTCACTTTCCTGGGATACCACGACCGCCACAGACGGAACCCATACCCTCACTGCCGTCGTCCGCGATGCGGCGGGTAACCTCACCACCTCGAGTGCGGTCACGGTGACAGTGAGCAATAATCTCAGCGTAGGCTCTTCAGGTGGGGGTGGTGGTGGCTCTATGGGCTTAATTGAATTAGCTCTTATGTTGGGGATGGGCTTTGTAGCAACCGCCGGCAAAATCAGACGAAAGCGTAGGCTGACTGACTTCCTTGCATAGTGACTGAAGGATAATGCGCTAAGGAAGAATTGTTCCTCATAGCAGAGTCACTTTCGATGATTCGGTTATGCATCAACTGAGGGATAAAAAAAGGACGGAGAGGATAAATATTAACCAGGTTGGAAGCCGGTTATTTATCCCTCCGTCCATTTTTATCAAGGACTGAATTTCTCGCTTATGCCTCCGGTGAACGTTCCTTCGATCATACCGGTAACCGCTGTCCACTCACTTGAGGCGATTCTTTTTGGGGGCTCCTTGATGTGTGTGTCGAGTGCAAATACGAACATTGCCATGACTTTATCTAGTGCGTCGTGCGGCCATCGCGCCAGTAAACGATAATGTCTTTGTGGTGGATTTTATCTAATACCCCACCCCAAAAAAATTTGTTCACCGTATAGGCGAAAATCCACATCATCAAAGTTCGCCAGGTTAGCTGTATCAGTATCGCTTTGTTTCTCAAAGGCAGTGCAACTCTAAAGCAGCCCGCAGAAGGTGGCACAAATGGTTGACTTAGCAACAAGAGTCATCGTCATTGGTTAGACCTCCAGACAGTGTGAAAGGAGATGAAAGTCTGGATCAGAGCTGAAGGCGAGATAGGCACGGATAGTGTCCCAGTCCAGGATATAGGTCTTCTTTTTATAGTGGAGGTAGACCTTGCGGGTCTGTCGGTTGAAGCGTATGGGCAGGTGGGTGCGCCAGATGTGAACAAATCTGAGAATGCTGAGGCCGAATAAGATGACTAGAAACAATAAAGCAAATGCAACTTCTTGAGGAACGGTTGTCTGGTTACCTAAAGTTTGAAGAATAAGGAGTGATGCACCTATCAGCATCCATATCATCCACCAAACGCCGCCCGCACGCCCCCTCATGAGATAGGCGGACTTGGCGTTGACATCGAGGCAGCAGGGGCTAATCGTAGCCACGTTTTTATCTGCCGCCGGTGAGATGGCGGTGGTCAGTTTGGGATCAAGGTAGTCCTGGCTCATAACATCCCCGTATTCCATCAGTCCGGCAGGATGACCGTCAGCTCAAGGTCTCTATTGAAAGCCTTGCTGGGCCGGCAAGTGACATGGAAGGTGACACTGGAGGCTTCTTCCTTATCCTGATAGTGGAGGTACTTGTAGACGACACCGCCGTCGGCCGGCTCATAGTTTTCCGCCATTGCCCAGTCTCTTACCATTGGCGGTCACGCATATCAGGCTTTTGAGGTGACCTTGAATCAATGACGACAGTTGCCGTATGGGCCATGACATCATCGTGGGCGTGTTCAATAATAATGCGGTGAGCCGCTTAGGTAGGTCACGCAACCGAGTCCGTTTCATTCGCGAGCGATGCGGCATTGGCAATGATGCGTTTTCGGATCTTGCTCAGATATTCGGCATTATTTTCCAGCTCCAGAATCTCTTTCATACTTCGCCGGATATACTGTTTCTCGAACTGCTCGAATAGGGCGAGAGGGGGCATGGGAATTTTGTATTCAGCCACCGCACTGACGGGGATCCGCTTCTCTTCGGGTGTTTTCCTCTGTATTCGTTGCGCACGCCTTCTCAGGCGGGGATCAGTGGCCAGGCAGAAAGCAAATCCGGGGCTAATTTTCAATGGGCGCATGACTATCAGATCCGCAGACGTGCCGCCCACCTCATAGCCAAACAATAATTTGAGCGCGCTAAAATCATCCGTTGTCACATCAAAGCCTATAAGAAAACTGACAAAAGCGGCGCGCCTTTTTTCCAGCCATGGGGAGGTGAGCGGGAAAAGGATATCCCCATTGCGGAAGGTGGTCGGTGTCGGTGATGGGCGGCGTTCGAGCTTGTCGCGTTCGATAAGCAGGCCGCGTTCGGGCAGGGCGCTGACAGACACATATCGAAGCTCCCCATCGACATTGAAATTGAGGGGCGGGTTGAGCTCAACGAGGTCGGTCAAGGGCACCCGGTACCATCCCTCCGGCAGGCCGTCGGTGACCTTAAGGTGCTCATGGCCGGGGAAGCGCAGGTCGACGAACCATTGCTTATAGGCGCTGAGCATAAACTGTTCTGTGTGCTCTATCCGGGAACGGAAATCACCGATTTTGGTTTCAAGGGATTCAAGGGTTTCGTGAATACGCGCTTTTTTCTCCTCGGCGGTTTCGCTGCAACGGCAAGGCTCGACCATTTCCGGCGGAAAAGGGATCATCTTGATGCGCCTGGTAATGAGCTGATAGAGGATGTCGGTCGGGAGGTTGACGAGAAAGAGATACAGCCTGATTGGAAAGGCAACGGGCTCCAAAAGGATGCCGAAGAAGGTTCTGCGCCGAAAGAGCGGAAAGGGAGAGTGGAAGTGATACCACTCTGACAAATTCATCTCTAATTGATTAATGCGCAAAGGCAAGGCCTCCGGCCCTTCTTCCATATATAGACGGATATACTCCCAAAGCCTTGCTGACATCTCGTGCAGGGTAGTGGGTGTCTCGCGTGAAGCAACGAGAGGCACCGTGAAATAACGGCCGTTTTCCAGTGGAAATTCGATGTTTACCTGCGGGTCACGTGCTCTACCGGCATAGGGAACCGGGCTGGACTGTACGGAGAGATAGGCCCGGATGTTATCCCAGTCCGTGATATAGACTTGTCCCCGGTGATGGAAATAGACCTTGCGGGTTTTGCGGTTGAAGCGCATCGGCAGATGAGTGCGCCAGATATAAAGGGGGGGCAGTAAACTCAACCCAAACCCAACAAAGAACAATATTGCAGCATAAGGCGCATCAGGAAAGTTACTTAATAATTTCTTGCCAAGAAGGATGTCAAAAAGAATAGGGAAATAGAACGCCCCGACAGAAGAAAAAAAAGCAAACCAGATCATTCCCCAGACCATACCCCAGCGGCCCCTCATCAGGTATGCCGGTTTGCTGTGGACATCAAGGCAACATGGCCCCACCGCCGCCACATTGTCATCGGCGATCGCTTCGGTGCTGGCAGGTTGTTTGATATTAAGGAAAGGGCTCATGGTGTGGTCAAAGATAAGATAAGGCCATGCATATCAATTATCGGGCCGGACATGGAAGAGATGCTCCACAGAGAAGGTGCGTATTTTGCAACATAGTCCACGATCCACTTATTATGCACATCTTTGTCAATGCAATGACGATAGGTGAGGAGTGGTTTGGTGTGGGTGTCCGGGTTTTATCGTTACGGCTTAACATCGACCGCTGTAGAAAAATTCGCCAGGGCTTTTCTTAGCCTTGCGTTCTCCGCTAGTAGTGGCTTAATTTCCTGAAACGATGGCTTTGCGTGTTGCTTGTCGAATTCGTTGAGCAGAGCAAGTGGCGGCATCGGAAGCAAGAATTCGGAGAACGTTTCGGGATCGACATGCGGTGTACCCGCCGTTCCCACCATCTGTTGTAGCGCGTATTCGCGCAGGTGTCTGTTCGTGGCCAGGCAATAGGTGAATTCCGGGCTCACCCCCTTGCCACGCATTACGATGAGCTCCTCTGAACCGCAGGCCACCTCATCGCTAGCCAAAAACTCCACGAATCCCGGTTGTCCCTTTTCGAGCCAGGGTGATATTCGGGGGAAAAGCGTGTCTCCGTTGCGGAATATGGTCGATGTAGGAGGGGTGCAACGTTCCTGTTTGTTCTGTTCGATAATCATACCGCTCTCGGGGAGGGCTGAAACAGGTAGATACCAACTTTCCTGGTTTACTTCTATGTGATGGGTTGGATTGAGCTCAACGAGGTCGGTCAGTGCGACTCGATACCATCCTTCCGGCACGCCATCGATGACCTCGAGTCGCTCGTGCCCGGGAAAGCGGAGCTCAACGAACCACTCATCATAAGTATTTCGCAGCGACTGCTCTACGGAGTGAATTTTCAGTCGGTTACTTTTGATTTGTGTTCGGATCTCGGCAAGACGCTTTTCTTGCTGCTCTTTGCTTTCATTGCAAAGGCAGGGATCTGCCAACTCGGGCGGGAAGGGATTCACCTTGATGCGTTTGAATAATCGGAAATAAAAGAAGTCGGTTGGGATGAATAGCGCAAATAAAGGAAGGGCAAGCAGGAAAAGCAAAAGCCCTCGCGCCTTTTGCATAAATGTATCACTCTTAAACAGGGAGAATGGATGGTAATCCCGCAAAATCCCTCTCATATCATTCCGCACATCACTGTCGCGTTCATCTACGTCAGTTTTCGGCAGTTTCTTAGGCCCCTCTTCCATGTATACTCGGATATACTCCCAAAAGGCCGCTGCATCATAGTAACCATAACCCCGCTTTTTCGCCCTGAGGAAGACCTCGAAGGTACTTCCGTTTTCCCGCTGGAACTCGATGTGTACCTGTGGGTCACTTGTCACCGACGACCCTGTCGAACTAAGCTTCACGCGAAGATAGGCGCGGATGTTGTCCCAGTCAGAAATGAAGGTCTTACCCCAGTGATGAAAGTAGATTTTGCGGGTCTTGCGGTTGAAGCGGAGAGGAATGTGCGTGCGCCAAATGCGGATAAGATACAAAGTAGTCAACCATATGATGATATCGCTCAGCACAGAAATCCATAATATATTGAACGCAGCAGCTAATAAGTCGCTTTTAACAATCTCCTGTTCTCGCGTGATAAAACCCAAAAGGTATATCAAAGTAAAAAGGACAGGAGTGAAGAACATGCCGAAGATCATTACCCATACCCCGCCTCCACGCCCTCTCACAAGATAGGCCGGCTTCCCATTGACGTCGAGGCAGCACGAACCC
>JBFEYJ010000175.1:0-6337 GCA_041562215.1 Thiohalomonadaceae bacterium
GGGTAGAAACGGAAGTTGATCCGGCCATCGGTGCGCGACTTAATCTCGTCGGCGCCCTTGCGCATTTCGTTCATCCAGCTGGTCCCGTCAGGGGCGATGCTGGCGATCTTGAAGGTGACAGCCTGGGAGGCTAAAGAAAATAGCAGGGCAAAGCCCACCAGGAATGCGCTGGTAATACGATACATGTCGGGAAAAACTCCTAAAAATAATCTGCTGAAGACTCAAGCAGTTCTTTGGCCTGGCGTTGGGCCAGAACATTGCCCAGCGTCAGTCCGGGTTGGATCGGGTCGGCAGTCAACACATCCTTCAGCAGGCTGTCATGCAATTCCCGGTTGAACATCAGACGGGCGTAACGGCGTGCATATTCCACCTTGGCCATCAGGTCATACCCGCCGGAGATGGCGATGGCCTTCTCGAACTCGCGCTTTCCCTCCTCGGGTTTTCCTCCCATGGCCGGAGGAAGCTGGGTGCGTATTATACCGAGATAGAGGTGCGGCTGCCCGTTTTCGTAGTCATCCTTCAGTGCCGTTACGCGCTCGAACATCGCCTCGACCTTTGGCAAATCGGCGACGGCGTTCCAGTCGCTGCTATGGGTCTGGATCCAGAGTGCCCATGAGAGGGCATAGGCATACAATGCCGGGAGGTCCTGGTAGGCCAGAGTATCGAGTACGGGTAGCAGCTCACTGTAGGCGTTCCGATCCACCTCACACACCTTTGGGCGGTCAAGACAGAGGGCACGACGGGCATACGATCGCGCCTTATCACTCATTTTCCGTGCACGCTCAAGGTCTTCGACAAAAACAGCGGCATAGGCACTATAAAGTTTGGCCCCGGCGATCAGCGTGTGTTTATTGAGCGGATCCCCTTCGATCAGGCTGTCGAGCAGCAGCAGATAGGCAGGTGCTCCGGCGCGCACTGTATCCGGGTCATCCTGATTGAGAATGGCCTGAGAAAGGTTATTACCCAGTCTTGTAGTAACCATGGAGGTACAGGCGCTGAGGCTTAGCCCTATTAGCAGCAGGGCAAGAAAGCGTAAGAGTCTCGAGTGGTGCAAGGGAGCTGTCCTTTGACGGAGGGTACCGGGAGAAAGGCTAGCGTTTTTTGGTGTTATGGACAAGCAGGGAGTAGCGCGCATGATTCGGAATATGCAAATGATTGCCGGTATCGAGGTGCTCCTGACATCGAATGCGAGTCACAGGATAGGGAAGTGAGTCTTTATGGGGGGATGTAGATGGTACCGAGGGTCGGACTCGAACCGACAAGGTGTTGCCACCGGGGGATTTTGAATCCCCTGCGTCTACCAATTTCGCCACCCCGGCAAGGGAGAGGCATTATATAAGGGAAAAGGGAAAAGGTAAAAGGTAAAATCGCAGAGGGTAGGGGGGAGGGGCTGAAAAAAGCCCTGGGAGCGATAGTTTCCGCTTAATTCCAGCAACCTGTTACCTGATATCCGGGTTCCTGTTGTATCATTCGCGCCCTATGCAACGTAGCGACTTCCATTTCACCCTTCCCGAGGAGCTCATTGCCCAGCGTCCGTCCGCCGAGCGACGGGGTAGCCGGCTGTTGATGCTTGATGGTGCCAAAGGTGTGCTGGAGGACAGGTTTTTCACCGATCTTCCCAGCCTGCTCCAGCCCGGCGATCTGCTGGTGTTCAACGACACACGGGTGATCCCTGCCCGCCTATACGGCCGCAAGGAGAGCGGCGGTCAGGTCGAGGTGCTGGTTGAACGGATCACTTCCGAGCGTGATGTACTGGCCCATGTGCGAGCCAGCAAATCGCCCAAAGCGGGAAGCTGGTTGACCCTTGAGGAGGAGGTCGAGGTTCAGGTGACCGGGCGTGACGGTCAACTCTTCGCACTGCGATTTCCCGGACCGGTGCTGGAGATCCTCAAGCGGGTAGGTCATATGCCGCTACCACCTTATATTGATCGCGAGGCGGCCGAGAGTGACGCCGAGCGTTACCAGACGGTTTATGCACGCAAGGAGGGAGCGGTCGCCGCGCCCACTGCCGGTCTTCATTTCGACGAGGCGATGCTGGCGCACTTGAAGTTGATGGGTATCGAGTCGGCCTTTGTCACCTTGCATGTGGGCGCCGGCACTTTCCAGCCGGTGCGCGCTGACGATATCCGTGAGCATGTCATGCACTCGGAATACATTGAGGTCTCTGAGGCGGTGGTTGAGGCGGTGGCGCGAACCCGAGCGCGTGGCGGGCGGGTAATCGCGGTGGGCACCACTGTCGTCCGCTCGCTTGAGTCCGCGGCTCGCGCCAACCCAAAGGGGGAGTTGGCGCCTTATTCCGGTGAGACTGATATCTTCATTTATCCCGGCTATGTCTTCCGTGTCATCGATGCGATGATCACTAACTTCCACCTGCCCGAATCGACCCTGTTGATGCTGGTTAGTGCCTTTGCCGGTTATCCTCAGGTGATGAACGCCTACCGCCATGCGGTGGCAGAAAAATACCGCTTCTTCAGCTACGGAGATGCCATGTTCGTGCTGCCGCAGCAGCCCGCCGCACATGTCGCGGCACCCAGGATTCATGCGAGTGACGACTGATGCAATTTGAACTGATCACCACCGACCAGCAGGCCCGCCGCGGCCGTCTTACCTTCGAACGTGGCACCGTAGAGACCCCGGCATTCATGCCGGTGGGTACCTATGGCACGGTAAAGGCGATGACCCCTGAGGAGCTTCAGGGGATCGGTGCCGAGATCATCCTTGGCAACACCTTCCACCTGATGCTGCGCCCCGGTACAGAGGTGATCCGCGAACATGGCGACTTGCACAATTTCATGCACTGGCAGGGGCCGATCCTCACCGATTCCGGCGGCTTCCAGGTCTTCAGCCTGGGGGATATGAGAAAGATCACCGAGGATGGGGTCACCTTCGCCTCCCCGGTGGATGGCTCGAAGGTCTTCATGGGTCCGGAGGAGTCGATGGCGGTGCAGCGCGATCTTGGCTCCGATATTGTGATGATCTTCGACGAGTGCACCCCATATCCTGCCACCGAGGCTGAGACGCGCAAGTCGATGGAGCTGTCGCTACGCTGGGCCAAACGCTCGAAAATCGCCCATGGCGACAACCCCAACGCCCTGTTTGGTATCGTCCAGGGGGGAATGTATCAACAGTTGCGTCGTGAGTCGCTTGCCGGGTTAGTGGAGATCGGCTTCGACGGCTACGCCATCGGCGGCCTCTCCGTGGGTGAGCCCAAGGAGGAGATGATGGGCACACTGGAGGGGATCACCCCGCATATGCCCCAGGATAAACCACGTTACCTGATGGGGGTTGGCAAACCCGAGGATATCGTCGAGGCGGTACGCCGTGGAGTGGATATGTTCGACTGCGTGATGCCCACCCGCAACGCACGTAATGGGCACCTGTTCACCAGCCAGGGGGTGGTGAAGATTCGCAATGCCGGTCATCAACACGACACCGGTCCACTGGATCCGGCTTGCGACTGCTACACCTGCCGGAACTACTCTCGCGCCTACCTCCGCCACCTGGACAAGACCGGCGAGATCCTCGGCGCGCGGCTCAACACCATCCATAACCTTTATTATTACCAGCACCTGATGCGCGGGCTGCGCCAGGCCGTCAGCGAGGGGAAGCTGGAGGATTTTGTGAACGACTTCTATACCCAGCGGTCACAACCCGTACCGCCTATGCCATAATAGGCCGTACCTGCGTTACGCCTGATGTGGCGTGAGACCAACAACCCGAACCCAAGAACGACGTAAGGAACCACTATGAGCTTTTTCATTTCCGATGCCCTCGCCGAAACCGCCCCTGCCGCTGCAGGTGCATCACAACCTGGTATGCTTGAGGCGTTGTTCCCATTTGTTATCCTTTTTATTGTTTTCTACTTTCTGCTGATTCGCCCGCAGTCCAAGCGCGCCAAAGAGCACAAGAAAATGGTCGAGGCATTGGCCAAAGGCGATGAAGTGCTTACCCAAGGCGGCATTTACGGCAAGATCATTGAGGTGAGCGAAGAGATTGTAACTGTGGAACTGGCCGACAACGTCCAGGTAAAGCTACAGCGAGCAGCCGTGGCCAGTGTTCTGCCCAAGGGTACGATTAAAACCCTGTAACCCGTCTTTATCCAAAACAATAACTGTGCCCGCTGCAGGATAGAGCGGGCAGCTCGTGAGTGTGATCATGATTAACCGCTACCCGCTCTGGAAATACCTATTAATAGTCTTCCTGCTGGTGATCGGTGCCATTTATGCCCTACCTAATCTCTACGGAGATGATCCGGCACTGCAGATCTCCGCTAACCGCATGGCTGAAGTCAACGCCGATACCCGAGACAAGGTCCTCAAGGTTCTTGACACTCAGCAACTCCCCTATAAATCCTATGAGTTGACCCCGGGGCAGCTGTTGGTGCGCTTTGGCGACACCGAAACCCAGCTTAAGGCGTACGAGCCGGTACGCGAGGCTCTTGGTGAGAATTTTACCGCGGCGCTCAACCTTGCGCCGGCTACACCGACCTGGCTGCGCGAGCTGAACGCCATGCCGATGTATCTGGGCCTCGATCTGCGCGGCGGCGTGCACTTCCTGATGGAAGTCGATATGGACGCCGCCATTTCGCAGGCGCTCGAGCGCTATGTCAGCGACATCCGTGCCCTGCTGCGTGAAAACACTGTGCGCTACCTCACCATTATCGATGCCAACGGTCGGGTCGAAGTGAAGTTCCGTGATTCGGCTGAGCGCGAGAAGGCGGTTGATGTGATACACCGTGAGTATCGCGACCTTGAGCTTACCGATGAGGCGCGTGAAGACGGCTACTTCCTCTACGCCACTATCGGCGAGAAAGAGCAACTGGAGACAAAAAAGTTCGCCATTAAGCAGAACATCACCACCCTGCGCAAGCGTGTCAATGAGATCGGAGTGTCTGAGCCGGTGATTCAGCAGCAGGGTGAGGATCGCATCGTGGTCCAACTGCCCGGTGTACAGGACACTACCGGCGCCAAGGATATTATCGGCGCCACGGCCACCCTCGAATACCACATGGTGGACGAGGAGCATGAAGTACGCGACGCTCTTGCAGGCCGTGTGCCATTCGGCTCGCGTTTATACAAGGAGCGGGATGGCCGGCCGGTACTTTTGCTCAAGGAGATCATCGTCACCGGTGATCAGATCATCGATGCCGCCTCCGGCATCGACCAGCAGAGCGGTGGGCCGCTTGTCAGCGTGACTCTCGACTCGAAGGGTGCGCACAAGATGCTCGACAATACCCGCGAGAATATCGGCAAGCGTATGGCGGTGGTCTATATCGAGACCAAGACAAAAACGCGCATGGTTGACGGTAAACCGGTGCGCGAGACTAAGCGCATCGAAGAGGTCATCAGCATTGCCGTGATTCGCGATGTCTTTAGCAAACGCTTCCAGACCACCGGGCTCGACAGTGTCGAAGAAGCGCATGACCTGGCACTCCTGCTGCGTGCCGGTGCCCTCGCCGCACCGATGGAGATCGTCGAAGAACGCACTATCGGCCCAAGCCTCGGTAAGGACAACATCGCCAAAGGACTGCAATCAGTCGTCATTGGTTTCATTTTCGTCCTCGCCTTCATGGCCCTGTGGTACAAGAGCTTCGGCATGGTGGCCAACCTGGCGCTGGGCCTGAACCTGATCATCATCGTCGCCGTACTCTCCCTGCTGCAGGCCACGCTGACCCTGCCCGGTATTGCCGGTATCGTGCTCACGGTGGGTATGGCGGTAGATGCCAACGTGCTCATCTTCGAGCGCATCCGCGAGGAGTTGCGCGCCGGCAACACACCGCACTCATCGATCCATGCAGGTTATGAGAAGGCCTTCTCCACCATCGCCGATGCCAACATCACCACGTTTATCGCGGCGGTAGTGCTGTACGGCTTCGGCACCGGTCCGATCAAGGGCTTCGCCATTACCCTAGCCATCGGTATCGTCACCTCAATGTTCACCGCTATTATGGTGACACGTGCGGTGCTTAACCTGGCTCTGGGCGGCAAACGTCTGTCCAAACTGTCCATCTGAGGGGGAATACGATGCAACTCTTCAAAAAAGAGACCCATATCAACTTCCTCGGCATGCGCAAGCCGGCGATGTTTCTGTCATTGTTGCTTATCTTGATCGCGATCGGCTCCATAGTGGTGCGTGGCTTCAACTTCGGCATCGACTTTACCGGCGGTACTCTGATCGAGGTGGGGTATCCGCAGAATGCTGAGCTGACCCAAATCCGCCAGACTCTCGACGATAGCGGTTACGGTGACGCGGTGGTACAGCACTTCGGTGCCGCCACCGAAGTGCTGATTCGTATTGCTCCACGCGAAGGTGTGAGCAGTGCTGAGCTGAGCGATAA
>JBFEYJ010000176.1:0-6287 GCA_041562215.1 Thiohalomonadaceae bacterium
CACGCTCATTCCAGCTTGCACTTTCGCCTGGTCTTCATGAGGGAAAGGAACCTCGAAAGTGAGATTACGACTGCGGTTGTCCAACGCCGGATAGATACGTCCGATCTCACCTTGCCAGGCCGCTGCCATCTGATGGAGCTGAAGGTAGACGCGAAGGCCGGGGGCAAGTCGTTGCCGATCGGCCTGCGGTGCACTAATCACCGCCTTGAGTGTTTTTGTGTCCACCATTTCCAGCAGTGGAATCCCCGAGTTGACGGTCTCACCCTCGTCGACCAACACAGACTGCACCACTCCGGTGAACGGCGCGCCCACTTCCGCATAACTCAGACGCGTCTCGGCGGTAGCCTGAGCATGTCTGTTCTCCTCCAGCAAAGCGCTTGCAGTGGCCACCTGACGTACTGTCTCCTGCAATTTTTGCTCACTGATCGAACCTTTGGCAAAAAGGTTTCGATCGACCTTATGCTGTCCCCGCCAGTACCGCAGATCAGCGGCGATCCGATCCGCAGTGGCCTGCAGGCGGAGCAACTCCTGACGCTGTTCCGTGTCGTCGAGCAGAAGCAGCGCCTGATCCTGTTCGACGACATCCCCCTCCTTGACGTACCGTGCTTTAACCGTCGAAGGCAAACGGGCGGAAATCGTAGCGCGTCTGTCGGCCTCAACACTGCCGCTATAGCTGGCGGTCACCACAAACGGATTAGGAGTAATGCGCACTGTCTCAACGAGCAATGGTGGTGACAGGATCACCTCAGGCACGACCAGGCGCTCACGCAGCCGCATTCCGGCGATGACAGCGACAAGGGCGATCCCAAGTAGCAAAAGATGCGAGGCCCGCATCGAGGGTAGCCATTTCAAACTTGAAAATATTGTTCCCGATTTGTTAGTCATTATTCTCTTGGTCCAATGCCGTTTGTGCTTTTACCGAGGTTCTATCGCGATACCAGGTATGGCAAGCGACACAGCGCTGTTGCAGCACCTGATATGCACTCATCACCTCTCCCATCCGCCTCTTTCCGGCAGCCTCCTTCAGTGCCAGAGCGGCGGCCTGCAACGCTTTATCGGCCTTCATGAACTGAGAGGCATCCGTACCCAGTGCCGCGAGAAGTTCGAGCCGCTGTAACAACGGAGGTAAGGGATGCTCGGCAATACCTTCAGCCGCCAGTCCCACCGCTACGAACTCCTCTCGCCAGATCCCTTCATTGATCCGTGCCATGTTCTCACCCAGTCCCTGCATCACTTCTGCCATCGGACCATCCCCTGCCGCAGAGGGAGCCGATATCAACATCAAGACCGTTAGCCATATCCATCCGATCAGTCGTTTCATCACACATCATCCGAAAGCAATTAATCACTCACTTTTTTAATAAAAAAAAAGCAACGAACTATCAACATGCCGACGTTAAGCGGTTCACCTGTCAGCCTGGACCGGGTTGCTGGTCGCTGTCAGCTCTTTACCACTCGGCGGCGTGGTATCTCCCTATTTCTCAGGGCCGGAGTGAAGGCCAGAGAAACTGCCATAGCGGTTCAGCCTCCTTCTCCAGGGAAAAACTGAATTCGTAAACCGACCAGCGCATCACCAATCCCTGAATTAACGCCGCGACATAGCGAGCAACCGTTTCAGGCTCCAAATCCTGGCGAAAAACCCCTTCCCGTACACCTTGCTCCAACAATTGGGTTACGTTTTGAACGTAACCGTCCATCATCTTCTGGACAACGGCCTTGAGTTTGGGTGACTCCAGGTGGAGTCGGTCGGAAAAGAGCACCCGGGGAATGGCGCGATGCTTATTCATAAAGGCCAGTTGCTTGAGAATAAGCTGGTGCAACCTCTCGTCTGCAGGCCCTGTTCCGTTAAACAGTCCGCCGACCACCTTGAACAGGCTATCCCCAACCCAGTTGATCACCGCGCCGAAGATTTCATCGCGGCTCTTGAAGTGACGAAAGATGGTAGGCTGAGCGATCCCCACACGGTCGGCAATCGCCTGCGTGGTAAGCTTCTTCAGCCCTTTCTCCACCGACAGTTCCATGGTGGCCTCGATGATCTCCTGTTTACGCTCTTCGTGCGATTTGCCCATGCCGGTTCAATTTGTGAGTAATCAATTGCTTTTTAAACTAGTCGCAGGCGCTCGTAATGTCAACCGAAAGATGATATCCGGCAACTCAGCCATGTCCATAGGCGGGATTTGGTTGCGCCAACAACAGGAAGAGAAAGCCGAATGGTTCTCCTAAGCGGTTACACGCGAAGCACGCGAGAAAACAAGATTTTCGCCAAAACACAGGCTGTATAAGGCCAGCGCATCCGCCAATGGGGTGGGCGGTATCACTGCCTGAGGGCGTTCACTTCTCCGGCCTTCAGGATTTTTTCCCCGGGATTGACGCTCAGAAGCACCGCGAGCGCAGCCACGTGCCCGGGCATTATCAGCAGTTCACCACCGCGTTCTTGCTTGCTGAGTGATCCATACTCCACTGTAATGTAAGGAGCACTTTTGGCGATGTGCGCTTACGCCAAACTCGGGAGCCCTCAAAATGTGGTTATCACGATCTTTGACCATCCTGTTACTTCTGCTCTCCGGCTCACCGGCAAAAGCCGAGCTCTTGGGAGCGCTCACCGCGAGCACTAATTATCTTTGGCGCGGTGTTACGCAAACAGATGACCAACCGGCTATCGCACTCTCGCTCGAGTATCAACATGCGCAAGGGTGGTACCTGGGTGCATGGTCATCCAATACTCGTTATGGCGGCGAACCCGGCTATGAGGTCGATATCTATCTTGGTCGCCTGTTTCCCCTCAAGCCTGCAACCATAGATGTGGCTGTACGACATTACGCTTTCCCTACCGGGGGAAAGCACCGCTACGATTTTCATCCCCAGGCCTGGGAGAGGGGGGAAAGCAATGCCTTCACAGAAGTTCAACTTGGGGCAAGCCACAACCGCTGGATGGCAAGGTGCTCATACAGTGATAACTACCTCGATAGTGACCATGCAGGCTATTACATCGAACTCGAACATACGCAACCGTTGTCCGATACGGTCTCACTGACACTCCATTACGGTATCCAACACAGTAGGGCGATAGATGATACGCCGGAACACGAGGTAGGCGACTACAGCGCAACACTGCGACGAGGAACTGTGTTTTTGACCATATCCAACCTCACAGACAACACCGATGGTCGCCAAACAGATCGTGGGCGACTCGTCCTTGGCTGGAGCGCTGCTATTCGTCGCTGAGAACTATCATGGCGCCAAAGGCCTGGAATGGTGAGACACTACCGCTACTGTCTTACTGTTTATTCCAGCGCGGTGAGCAAGGATTGATCTCAGGGAGCGGCAATCAGTTCGACGCCATTACCATCAGGATCGCGGCAGAAGATAGCATCGCGGCCTGATTTACTGCGGGTAATGGGGATCTCAGCCTGCGCCAGCCGAATTTCCAACCGATCCAGCCCCTGCACACTGAGGGCAAGGTGACGATCTCGACCGACATGGTCGGGGCGCCCCTCAAGCGGATCAGGGTTGGGCAACTCCAGCAGGTGCAACTGTTTATCACCGATGGCGAGCCAGGCACCCGGGAAACCCAGTTCGGGCCGTTCGACAACGCTCAAGCCGAGCACATCACGATAAAAACCCAGCGCTCGTTCGGTATCTGAGACCAGCAGGCTAAGGTGATGAATGGCAAGAATATGCATGATGATCTTCCTCTGTTAGGCATGCACTGATAAGGCTGAGATGACTCAGCGATCGACATCGGAACGGAAACACCTGATGATATGAGTCCACTCGCTGACTGTTCGCCCCGATTCGGATATTACGCTAAAGCCGAATACTACCTCCCCGCCCTCCACCTTGTGCCGGTAAAACGACTTTGCCCTAAAGTGAAAACGTGGAACTGTGCTGACTTCCCTTATCATGGCGTGGTTTATGCTCTACGCTCAATACCATATAATGCTCGCCCATTTAGGCAACAACAATACGAATGAACACAGATCTCGACAAACTGCAGCCCTATCCCTTTGAGAAGCTGACCCAGCTCAAGGCCGGCATTACGCCCGTGGCAAAGGAGCATATCGCTCTCTCCATCGGCGAGCCCAAGCACCAGCCGCCGGGTTTTGTGGTGGAGGAGTTGATCACGCACCTGCACGGGCTGGCCAACTACCCGCTCACCAAGGGCCGAGTGGAGCTTCGCCAGTCGATCGCCGACTGGCTCACCGCCCGCTTCGACCTACCTGAGGGATCGGTGGATGTCGAGCACCACGTGCTGCCGGTAGCCGGCACCCGAGAAGCGTTATTTGCCTTCGCCCAGGCGGTGATCGACCGCACAACGGCTCCACTGGTACTCTCTCCCAACCCGTTCTATCAGATCTATGAGGGGGCGGCACTGCTTGCCGGGGCTGAACCCTGGTTCCTCAACACGACCGCCGAGACCGGCTTTTTGCCGGACATTGATGCGGTCCCTGCCAAGGTTTGGCAACGCTGCCAGCTGATCTATCTCTGCACGCCGGGCAACCCCACCGGTGCAGTGGCCGATATCGCCTACCTGCAGAAGCTCATTGGCCTGGCCGATAAATACGACTTTATTATCGCCTCCGACGAATGTTACTCGGAGCTTTATTTCGATGAAGCAGCCCCCCCAGCGGGACTGCTGCAGGCGGCCGCCTCGATGGGGCGTAGTGACTATCGCCGCTGCGTGGTGTTCCACAGTCTGTCCAAACGTTCCAACCTGCCGGGTCTACGTTCGGGCTTTGTTGCGGGCGATGCCGATGTGCTGGGACGTTTCCTCAAGTATCGCACCTATCACGGCTGTGCCTTGCCACCTCACACCCAGGCGGCCAGCATCGCCGCCTGGCGGGACGAAACACATGTGAAGGCCAACCGCGAACTCTACCGCCAAAAATTCGACGCGGTCCTGGCAATACTGCAACCGGTAATGAAAGTGGAGCGCCCAGACGCAGGATTTTATCTCTGGGCCGAAACTCCCGGCAGTGATACGGAATTTGCCCGCGAGTTGTTCGCACAGCAAAACGTCACCGTCCTGCCCGGCAGCTACCTCTCGCGCGAGGCCCACAGCAGTAATCCCGGTGCGGGGCGAGTGCGCATGGCGCTGGTGGCTGAACTGGATGAATGTATTGAGGCTGCAGAGCGCATCCGCGAGTTTATTGAAAAGCGATAGTGCAAAGAACACGAAGAAAATCGTCGCCAGGGGATTTCTTCAAATGTTGAGTGTCATTGCGAGCAAAGCGGAGCCATCTCACTCCTCACAATGACATTTCTTCATTTATTTCCCTTGTGACCCGTGACTTGAGATTTTTTTATTTTCCAGGAGAGTAAGAATGAGCGACATCAAGAACATTATCGAAGAGGCCTTCGAGCGCCGTGCCGAAATCACCCCGGCCAATGCCGACAGCAAGGTACGCGACGCCGTTAACGAGGCGATCCGCCTGCTCGACAGTGGCGAAGCCCGTGTGGCCGAGCAAAAGGGCGTGGGCGACTGGCATGTCAACGAGTGGCTGAAGAAAGCCGTGCTGCTCTCCTTCCGCCTCAACGATAACGTGGTGATGGATGGCGGCTTTACCCACTACTATGACAAGGTTCCCTCCAAGTACGCCGGTATGAGTGCCGACGAGCTTGCCAAAGGTGGCGTACGCGTGGTGCCGCCGGCGAACGCCCGCCGCGGCTCTTATATTGCCCCCGGCGCGGTGCTGATGCCCTCCTATGTCAACATCGGCGCCTATGTGGACTCCGGTACCATGGTCGACACCTGGGCCACCGTCGGCTCCTGTGCGCAGATCGGCAAAAACGTTCACCTCTCCGGCGGAGTCGGTATCGGCGGCGTCCTTGAGCCACTGCAAGCCGCCCCGACCATCATCGAGGATAACTGCTTTATCGGCGCACGATCCGAGGTGGTCGAAGGCGTGATTGTCGAAGAGGGCGCGGTGATCTCCATGGGTGTCTACATCGGGCAGTCCACCAAAATTTACGACCGCGAGACTGGAGAAGTCCATTACGGACGCGTCCCTGCCGGTTCCGTGGTGGTCTCCGGCAACCTGCCGAGCAAGGACGGCAAGTACAGCCTCTACTGCGCGGTGATCGTCAAGAAAGTGGACGAGAAGACCCGTGGCAAGGTAGGCATCAACGAGCTGCTGCGTGATATTTAACAGAAACTGACAGTCGTCAGTATACTATCAGCGTCAGCTGGATATTGTTGCGTAAAACAAGGCCGCTGACGACTGAAAACTGGCGACTGACAATTTAACCCGATGTTTTCATCAATCTCTCGCAGAGAGGCAAGGAAG
>JBFEYJ010000177.1:0-6203 GCA_041562215.1 Thiohalomonadaceae bacterium
AAGGGAAGCCTCGAAGGCCTCCCTTTTCTTATTTCCTAACGGCAGTGCCATGCATAATCTAATTTTGCACAAACCTTATTTACCGCCACAGTTTTTTCCAGTTCCCAACTAAAATCAAAACTCCCACTTGGTCCCAAGAGTTACTGAGGTATTGATATACTGATAACGGTCATCGGTGTTATCCCTGTTGCGTTGTTCAAGTTCAGCATAGTAGGTTTGGTGGTCATTACCACGATACTCACCGCGGAGTTGCCAGTCAGTACCAGATGCGCTTTTTAACCCCTGAGCCGGATCTTCGAAGTTAAAGGCATTGGCATAGTCGCGATCATACACGCTAACCTTGGCGCGAAGAGCCACCTTATCATTGACATCGTGGATCACGCGAACCTTGAAGCTGTTTTGGTCCATGTCGTTGTAACCGACATGGCTGTCACGACGCTGCAAAAATTCATAGTCGAAATAGGTCACGGTGCTGGGGCTAAAACGGTGACGTAGCCCCAATTCATAGACCATATATTTATAGGTCAACAGAGGGTTACTGGCCAGTAATGCTCCGTTTTGGTTGTAGGCGTGACGTTCACTATAATCACGAACCTCCGTGCTGACATCGGCAGTCAGTTTGGTGTTTTTCTGCAAGCGGTGTTCCATGTAGGCGCCCAGCATCATATAGGTATGGTCATACTGCTTCCAGGCCAGTGGATCTTCATAATCCAGGTTTTCCAGCACAGCACTGACACCAACACTGTTTTTGCGCGACAGTTTGCGCTCGTAGTCGCCCTCAATACCAAAACTTTTGTAGGTATACCGGTTGGAAACATCGACGCCGGCGACAGACGTTTTCGGATAACCACTATCGCGATCAACATAAACCTTGTCATGGCTACGGACAAAAATTCCCGTATAAGCCTCGCCCTTATTTCCTTTCTTGCCCAACTTGAAATCCGCACCCAGATTAAGCTCATGATCGGTGGAACTCGCATCATTAAGTGCTGACTCAGGATAGTAGTAGCCACCAAAACGATATTTGGCATTCAAAGAAACCTGGTCGGCAATCGGCTTGATTATTTGCGTTTTCACCTTCAAGGGAATGAATACCCCGGCCTGTTCCTCCGGTGTCACAACAATCGTTCCGTTAGGATCCGCATAGTAATCGATATACTCATGGTCCGGGGCATGATAGGCATTCGTATCATAGCCAACACCGGTCTCTACCGACCATTTGATTTCCGTTCCTCCATCGCTATTTCCGGCCACGGCACCACTGCTTGCCAGGATTGATGAAACAGCAAGCAACACACTAACGTTTTTCATTTTACTTCCTCAGATTTCATGTTTAACCCTTTTTCCAGCAATACCAGCTCAGCTAGAAGTTCGCTGTCATCAGCGTTAAGCGCAAGCCCTTTATAAATTTCGGACCGCGCACGCTGCAAATCACCTGTCTTGCGGAGACTTTTCGCCAGCGCAAGACGTAGTGAGGTACTGTTGGCTTTGATATCCACCGCTTCCTCAAGAACCTTTACAGCATCAGCGTCCCTGTCAAGGGCCGTCAAAGCATTGGCTAACAGACGTCTTCCCTTGATACTGTCAGGCTCCAACGCCAACATCCTGACCAGCGCATTCTCTGCATCCTCGTATTGCTTGAGTGCAATGTAGGCCAGCGCAAGGTTATACCAGGCGGTAGAGTAAGTATCGTCAGCATCGAGAGCCATACGATAATGTTCTATTGCCTTTAACGGGTCTCCTGCACGCATCCAGCGCACGGCAAGATTCAATCTCGCCTTTGCGTAGTGTGGCCGTAGCGTTAGTGCCTTCTCATACGCAGTAATGGATTTTTCATTATCATCCATGCGGGCGTAAAGTAAACCCAGGTTGTACCAGGCCTGCACGTAATCGTCGCGCAAATGTACGGTACGTTTAAAGTCATCCAAAGCCTCATCAGCCAGGCCCTGGCGCACGTGTAGCAACCCAAGGTTGTACCAGGCTGATGCGTAATTCTCACGTCGCTGCAAGGCTTGACGATAGCTCTGCTGTGCCGCACTGTAGTCATTAAGCGCCACGTAAACCAGACCAATATTCAGCAGTGCTTCCGGATAATCCCCCTGCTTCAGGTCAAGTGCCTTCCGGTAATCCTCCAGCGCTGCCGGATACTCCTTCATCCGATAATAGGCACGCCCCCGATTGAACAGAGCCGTCACGTTCACAGGTTCAGCTTCGATAACCCGATTAAATTGTTCCAGCGCCTCACGCCATTGCTTATTACCCAGCATCAACAATCCCAGGTTGTATCGGCCGGCGATATGCTCAGGGGAAAATCGCAGTAATTCTCGATAGCGTTTGATTGCCGCTTCATCCTCACCTCTGGCCGTATCCAGTTGGGCCAAGGCAAACAATGCCGATGAATTTCCGGCATCGAGTTCAAGAACGGTCAGGAACTGTTGTTCAGCCGCCTTCATACCCTCCTCTGTCTCGGGTTCCATCTTTGCCAGGGCGAGTCTGGGGGCGATAAAAGCAGGAAAATGACGAATCGCCAGCTTGAAATTGTTGATCGCCTGTTCCCGGAATGATTCACCCTGCTCAAGCAAGGCCCGTCCGAACTGATAATAGGCACGCGCCCGCCGTTCACCGCCACCAAGAGTGGTCGCCCGCTCAAGCACTTCCGCAGCATCCCTGTATCTGTTCTGTTGCAGCAGCACTATTCCGAGGTTGTAATGAGCCTCAAAATGATTAGCGTTAAATTCTGCAAGTTTACGGTAGTCGCGCTCTGCCGCCGCAAGATTTCCCAACCGGGAGTTAACCAGCGCACGATAAAAGAAGAGATTCGGCCACGTTGGTGATTTTGTCGCTGCCCGATCGAGTAGATTCAGTGCCTCATCATGGCGTTGCTGCTTATAGCGCAAGACACCGAACATTGCCCAAATCAAGGCATCGTCACGCTGTTTGACAAGCTGCTGCAGACGTAACTCCGCTTTCTGCCATTTTTGCGCGGAAATCAGCTCAAGCACCTCTTTGGTCTGCGGATCCTCCAGGGTAATCGTGTCAAACTCTTCTTCCGCCAGTTCCCCTTCGGCACTCTCTTCAGAGGACGCATGAATGGTAATCACCGTTACCTCATCCGCATCCAGACCTACCAGATAACGCACATAGAGCAATAACAGAAACAATAATCCCAGCAAACCGAGAATGGGGATAAAGCTTTCCTTAAAGGCACGATTCATCGAATAGCTTCCAACAAAGGGCGGATTGCGCGCCGATTTACATTCTGAATCTCAAGCCCCGGCCGGGCATTTATCTCAAGCAAGACAGGGCCTTGCTCACTGATCGCAATATCGATCCCCAGATACTTCAAGGCTACAGCTTCGGCAATACGTTTTGAGTGGAGAAGGATTTCATCCCAGAAGGGGATAACTGCATCGAGCAATGGCGCACCGCTATCCGGATGGTGACTGATCGGCACCCCTTTCAACATAGCGTGAGTGCAGCGTCCGCTCTCCGGGTCAAGCCCCAAACCCACAGCGCCCTGATGCAGGTTGGCTTTGCCATCAGAGGCAAGAGTCGGCACACGGCTCATCGTCTGGACGAGCTGATGCTGAAACATGATGATGCGTACGTCGGCAAGACCGCGATCAAACAGCACATTGATATCAGGGTGCTGCACAACCCGCTGTTCGATAATCGCCGCATCCTTGTTGTCAAACGAGTAGACGCCGAAGACAATATCGGAGATATGGCGTTTCAACTGAGAAAGACTGTAACGTCTGCCGTTGATACCAATCCATGCCTCACCTTCGCGTCCGGCGATAACAAGAATTCCATTCCCCGCACTCCCTTTAGAGGGCTTGATCACAAACTCGTCAAGACTGCCAAGATCTCCGGCCAGGTTTTGAAGCTCATAAAAATAGCGGTAACTGAAATGTGTTTTCGCCAGTGGCACGCCTAATGGTGCGAGGATCTCCTTGCACAGCAGTTTATCGTTGGCAACGGGAAAGTCCCGTCGTGCATTGTGTGGATAAATGTAGCCCAGGTTACGCATATTCATCGATAGCACGTCACCTGACGCATCACGCAACTTGCGCCATTGATTAAGCCAGCTAAACATTGATTTGCGCCTCAGAGCGCAACAGGTGACGGAACCGGTAATACTCCGTAAGACGCATACCAACCCAGCGCCCCAACCACATGTTCAGGGCCATCACCACCAATAGCAGTTCGGGAAACGCCAGAAACAGGGATTGCATGAACACCGATGACATCACGGCATAAGCCGCCGCGATAACGATTGCCGTGGTAAACATCAGCTGCATTGCCTTTACTATCCCCTCCTCCTCACTGAGGATGGCGAATCGCTCAGCCGTTATTGCCAGAATGGCGATGGGGAACAGTGTCATCTGCGCCAACTCGAACAGACCGAAGTGTACGCCGCCCGCAGTTATCGTCATCATCACCAGCACGACCACGGCAAGAATCACCGCCATCTTCGGCGAATGCAGTAACTGCAACCAGTCGAGTCCCTTTCTGATGGTTGCGGTAACGGCAATAATCAGCACAAAACCGATCAGCCCCCACAAGAGTCCGGTCTCACGTGCGGCGGCGGCAATCAGTGCAGGCAGGAAAGTCCCAAACGTCTCAATCCCGATAACGTTCCGAAACACCACGGTGACAAACGCTCCGAGGGGGATCATCAACAACACCTTGAGCAAGTCCTGCGACATCCCTACCCGTTCGAAAATCGCATAAAAATTAATCAAGTTGAAGATAGAGTCACCCAGCACCTGCTGTGCCTCATAACGCGGCACCATTTTAGTTGTGGTAGTGAAGTGATACTGAAAATTCACATTGCTACTATGGGTGAACAACACCTCGTCCCCGTAATAGAGGGTGAGATAATTTGAGGGGATCTCGGCATAGTGATCGTTAATGGTGTCGAAAGGCACCCAGTGACCATTGACGTAGGCCTCAACCCACTGATGGCTAGTGCGCTTGCTGCCGCCACTCATTATAAAGCCGCCGACAAGCCGCGCCGGAATATTAAGCTTTCGCGCCATGGCAACGAACAGTCTTCCCTTGCCGTTGCAACTCGCCTCGCCCAGCTTCAATGCCGTCAGCGCATCGGTATAGCCGGAAAAATTCCGATTGGTAAAATCATCCTGCAGGTGGCGATGAATGGTCGTCAAACTCTCGCCCAGTGTTCGCTCCTGCCCTCGGGGAAGAATCGTATCCAAACGCTGGGTGATCAGCTCGTCATCAACCTGGATCCCCTCCTCTGCCTGCAGGTATGGATGTAACTGCTCCGGATAGCGTTCCGGGATCGGCATGCCGACAGGTAACACATACTGGATCTTTTTCGCCTGCACCAGAACCGTATAACGCAGATCCTGCCGCCCGGTCACAGCTGAGGCCTCCCAGCTTGCAATGCGATTCATCCCCTCGCTCAACTGGTTCTGTACAAACACCCCAGGAGCCTGCTGCTCTTGCAATACGGTTTGACGCGCATCGGAGCGTGGCATAAAGGTCTGTATGGCAATACGCTCACCATGGCCATCGACCTGCATCGCCAGCTCCACCTGATAGCTGAGGGCAGGGATCAGGCCCTTAAGCGGATAGTCGAGCACATACAGCTTGAACCCCATCAAACCAAGCGGAGCCAACACCAGTAACGTAATAAGCCCCCGATAGGCCAAGCTTCGTTTATTTGCGTTCAGGTTCATGAGAACTGACTATTCCCTTGTTTACTTTGTAACAATTAACAAAAAAGACCCAACCCCGCAAAGCTGGCAAGGATGATGGCAAACGCATTATTTTGCAATGAACCAGTGCTCAAATTTTCGCTAACGTTCACTCTCCTTTGCACCCTGATGGTTCTGCTCACTTGTCACTATCGTGTCGACTGATATCCATGCCACATGTGGATAGTTCACAAAAACGGAATCAAGGAGAGCCGGATTGTTCTGCATTCGGCTTTGTACCGGAATTGAATGCCCATAAAACTGTGGCCAGAATGACTTGACCACTACAGGTAAAAACTGACAATCAATTACATTAAGATTACTATATGGAAATTCTCAGTAGGTAATCGTTTCACAGAGAAGGAAATCGGATGAAGGACTTCAGCGAGTACCATGCTGGTGACAGGGATGCTTTCGAGTATCAGGTAAAGGTTATTCTTTTCACCATCAGCCTTTACGGCTGTTATGCTGCCTTTGCAC
>JBFEYJ010000178.1:0-6180 GCA_041562215.1 Thiohalomonadaceae bacterium
CGATCCGAAAAGTACACAGGATAAGCCGACCTGGTTCATGGTCGATGTGAAATTCGTCCGGCGACTAAAGCGCACTATCAGCCTGCAAGAACTTAAGACACACGCAGTGGCCTTGCCTGAATTTCCTCTATTGAAAAAGGGCAACAGGTTATCGGTAATGCCGTTGAGTGAGGAGGAATGGGCGTTTATTTTAGGGTTGGAATGAGGTGTTGTCGTTATCACGATGGATTAATTGAATGCGGGGACTACTCGGCTCAGGTTTCTCTTGCGCGACCAAGAGAAAGTCACCAAAGAGTTCGCTCCTACGCATCAATGCGCTCGCGACATGAATACATCCCTGTACGGCATGAGCCTTTCAGGCGAGCTTTGTGCGTCCGACTCACTATAAGTCCACTTCGACTGCTGTGATTTGGGACAGCCTTGCTGACCCGGGGGGCGATATGGATGGACTTCGCAGCGTACCTTCCTGCGGTGCGGAGGTGCGATACAAATCTTCACACACCACTCCAAAAAATGAGCATTCTTTGGGCAAGCCCCGGATCACCGCAAAAACAACGGATACACCGGATTCTCACTCTCATCCCAATAGGGATACCCCAACTGTTCGAGAAAGTCGGCAAACGCCTCGTTCTCACTCTCCGGCACCTGAATACCACACAGCACCCTCCCATAGGCAGCGCCGTGATTACGGTAATGGAACAGGCTGATGTTCCAGTGCTGTCCGATATGGGTGAGAAAGCGCAGCAGTGCGCCGGGACGTTCAGGAAATTCAAAGCGGATCAGGCGCTCATCGGCAACAACAGCCCGACCGCCGACCATGTAGCGCATGTGCAGCTTGGCCATTTCATTATCGCTCATGTCCAGCAGGGGGTAACCACGCGAGGTAAGCAGGGCCACCAGGTCGCCCTTCTCTTGTTGACCACGGGCCATCTGGACGCCGACAAAGACATGGGCATCGTTGTCGTCGGCATAACGGTAATTGAATTCAGTGATGGCGCGCTGTCCGAGCGTTTCACAGAATTGACGGAAGCTGCCGGGACGCTCGGGAATGGTCACCGCCAAAAGGGCTTCGCGGCGTTCGCCTAGTTCCGCCCGCTCGGCGACGTGACGCAGACGGTCGAAATTGATGTTCGCACCACTATCGATAGCGATGAACGTTTTGTTCTCACATCCCTCGCGCTCGATATATTTTTTCAGTCCGGCGACCGACAGCGCACCGGCAGGTTCGGCGATTGAACGGGTATCCTCGAAGATATCCTTGATGGCGGCACAGATTTCATCAGTCGTTGCCAACAGAATTTCGTCCACGTATTGACGGGCGATGCGAAACGGCTCCTCACCTGCCTGGCGAACCGCCACGCCATCGGCAAATATACCGACCTGATCCAGCACTACCCGTTCATCGGCCTTGAGCGCTTCGTACATGCACGGCGCATCCTCAGGTTCAACGCCGATCACCTTGATTTCGGGGTAGAGATACTTGATATAGGCGGCCACTCCTGCAATGAGCCCACCACCGCCTACCGGCACGAACACCGCGTCGATAGGACCACTATGCTGACGCAGGATCTCTACAGCCACTGTGCCCTGGCCGGCGATCACCGCCGGGTCGTCATAAGGATGAACAAACGTACGCCCTTCATCTTCAGCCAGTAGACTGGCGTGCTCAGCCGCATCGTTATATGTATTACCGTGCAGGGCGATTCGTGCACCCAGGCTCGCCACCGACTGTACCTTTATCTCCGGTGTCGTCATGGGCATCACGATCAGGGCGTCGATGCCGAGACGGCTTGCCGCCAGTGCCACCCCTTGGGCATGATTACCCGCCGAAGCGGCGATCACGCCACGCTCACGCTCTACTGCGGTGAGATTGGCCATGCAGTTATAGGCGCCGCGCAGCTTGAAGGAGAAAACCGGCTGCAGATCTTCGCGTTTGAGCAGTATGCGGTTACCGAGCCGTGCCGAAAGCGCTCTTGCGGACTCCAGTGGCGTCTCAATGGCGACATCATAAACCCTGGCGGTGAGGATGCGTTTTATATAGTCACTTAACATGCGCATAACATAACCCGGATATCCTGCAAATTCGAGTAATGATCGCTCGGGATTCCGTATTGTGAAGAATTTTATGAAGGCGTAGTGGAGTTATGCACACATAGGTCAGCAAAAAGACTTGCAAGAGCTCAAGTCGATTTGATGGATATCCGGGGTGTGGTTTTGCATGTTTTAGAGCGGCGAACGGTTTTGCGGGTTGCGCAAGGTGTCGCTCCTTCTGGGAAGCATTCAATTCATCTCTCTGTCGCGCAAATCCCCGGCAAACTGGTAATATGCTTTATATCGCTACAAATAAAGACAAGAGGATAACCACAACATGGCTTTGACCCAGGATGAAATGAAACAGGCCGTTGCCCGTGCCGCGCTGGAATATGTGGTTCCGGACAGCATCATCGGCATCGGAACCGGCTCCACTGCCAACTTCTTTATCGATTATCTGGCGGAAATGAAGGGTAGGATCGAAGGCACCGTCGCCAGCTCCGAAGCCAGTGCAGAAAGGCTAAAAGGTCACGGTATCCCGGTATACGACCTCAACAGTGTTGCCGAGATCTCGGTCTATGTCGACGGCGCGGATGAGACCAACCGATACGCCCACCTGGTCAAGGGCGGTGGTGGGGCCTTGACCCGCGAGAAGATCGTTGCCGCTGTGGCGAAGAAGTTTGTCTGCATCGTCGACAGCACCAAAGTGGTCGATGTGCTCGGTGCCTTCCCGCTACCGGTTGAAGTAATCCCGATGGCACGCAGCTATGTCGCCCGCGAACTGGTCAAGCTTGGTGGCGAGCCGGTTTACCGAGAAGGTTTCGTCACCGACAACGGCAACGTGATCCTCGACGTGCACAACCTGCAGATCATGAATCCAGTGGAGCTGGAGCAAAAACTCAACAACATCACCGGTGTCGTCACTAACGGCCTGTTCGCCATGCGCCCGGCCGATGTAGTCCTGGTGGGCAGCGAGTCCGGCGTCAGCACCCTGTAACCAGTAAGTGTCGAGCAGCTGTCGGAGACGAGTGAGCCTCCTTCACGCTATGTGACCTAGAGCGCCGCCTGTCACCAGGCGGCGTTATTTATTTCAGCATCGACGCCACTCAATCCCGGTAATGCGGATCCATCCAGCATCTCGGCAGATTCTCACCGGAAGGAAACTGCAGTTCAGCTTTATGGAAATCAGCCGGTTCCGGCATCTCCTCGCCCGCATGATAGCGCCCCTTGATGAAAGGGATGTTCGGGTCGATCAGCCCTTTCATATCCAACACTTCGAGCAACTCGCCGTTTTCCTTGTTCTTCAGAAACATCGCTCATCCCCCTCAGCTATCAGCCATTTCCAGATCGGCAATCACCGTGTCGATCCCTGCCTTGGCGCATTTTTCGTCGGTCTCACCTGAAGGAGCGCCGCTTACACCCACACCGCCGACAATGGTACCGGCGACATTGATCGGAAGACCACCCGCACTCATCACAAGGCCATCAATCTTACCAACGGCAAAGGGGGCCTTAAAACGGGTTTCAAGCGCTGATGTAGGGCTATTGAAAGACATGGCCGTGTAGGCCTTTTGTTGGGAGATGGTCAGCGTAAGATCCATGGCCAGGACATCACGCAACACCACCTGGGCGTGACCGCCACGGTCCACCACGGTCACGCCGATCTGCACTCCTTCCTTCCGGCATTGCTCAATCGCTCCCTGGGCGATCTGCAAAGCCATCTCCATGCTTAGGCGCTTGATCGGTACAATGGCAGGTTCTTCGGCCTGAGCAGGACCGCTCAAAAGCAACATACAGCCCACCGCCGCGAGGGAGAATACTCTGGTCTTCACATCAGGCTCCTTTGTTTTTGTTGGTGAGACTTTCCACGCCATACATCCATAACAGAAATGAAGAGCCGCTCCGCAGGAGCCTGCTTTTATGGACGAACTAGGTAGCGACAACTTCGCCGAAAGGCTCAGCTCCTACCCGGCGCACCAAGTCATGAAAGGTGTACACCATTCAGCTTAGTTCATTGCCCGACGACGACAACACGAAGGGACATGCAGGAGTCCCCCCTTCGGTCTTTTTGCTTTTACCAGAATCTCAGAGCAGCACGCGCTCGATACCACCACGCTTCACCTGTTCGATGAAGCGCTGCTGCCACTGCTCGCCCAGCTGGCGATTAGCCATTTCCACCACGATGTAGTCACTCTCCAGACCGGTAGCATCGGTGTAGCGTGAGAGTCCCTGGTGACAGGCCGGGCAGGAGGTAAGGATTTTGACATCGCCTTTAGTCCGCTGCTTGCCGGTATAACCGGCAATACCACTGCGCAGTTCCTCCTCTTTGCGGAAGCGGACCTGCGTGGCGATGTCAGGGCGCGAGATAGCGAAAGTTCCCGCCTCACCGCAGCAGCGATCAGACAGTCTCACCTCCTGGCCTAACAGGTTCGCTGCTACCTTGACCGGGTTATGTTGCTTCATCGGCGTATGGCAGGGGTCATGGTAGAGGTAATGTTTTCCCTCGACACCTTCGGTCTTTACGCCTTTTTCCATCAGATATTCGTGGATATCCAACAGACGGCAACCTGGGAAGATCGCCTCAAACTGGTATTTCAGCAACTGATCCATGCAGGTGCCGCAGGAGACAATCACCGTCTTGATATCGAGATAATTCAGGGTGTTGGCCACGCGGTGGAACAGGACCTGATTATCGGTGGAGATCCGCTTACCGCTGACATCATCCCCGGCAGAGCTCTGCGGATAACCACAGCACAGATAGCCGGGTGGTAGTACCGTCTGTGCGCCGCTCTCATAGAGCATCGCCAGCGTCGCCAGGCCAACCTGACTGAACAGTCGTTCTGAGCCACAGCCGGGAAAGTAGAATACAGCCTCTGACTCCTCAGTACTACGGGCAGGGTCACGCAGGATCGGCACCACCTTGTTGTCTTCCAGACCGAGCATGGCGCGGGTGGTCTGGCTCGGCAGGCCGGAGGGCATCGGTCGCTTCATGAAGTTAATGACCTGCTCCTTCACTCCCATCTTGCCGGTGGTACCCTTCGGCCGCTTCTTGCTGCTGCCAAGCAAACCGGTGCGTCTGGCAATACGGTGGGCCAGACGTTGTCCGGCATAGCCCCACTCGATCAACGTCTTGCGCATCATTTTAATCGTCGCCGGGTCGGTGACGTTGAGAAAAGCCATTGAGACACGGGTGCCGATATTGCTGCGTTTCTGTCCCTGAGCGCGGAGGATGTTACGCATGCGAACCGAGACATCACCGAAATCGATATCCACCGGGCAGGGTTTTTCGCAACGATGGCAGATGGTGCAGTGATCGGCCACATCGTTCATCTCATCGAAGTGGCGCACCGAAATCCCACGTCGGGTCTGCTCCTCGTAGAGGAAGGCCTCGATCATCAGGCCGGTGGCAAGGATCTTGTTGCGTGGGGAATAGAGGAGATTGGCGCGCGGCACGTGTGTGGTGCAAACCGGCTTGCACTTGCCGCAGCGAAGGCAATCCTTGACCATATCATTGAGCTCACCAAGTTCGCTCGCCTCAAGGATCAGTGCCTCCTGCTGCAGGAGGCGCAATGATGGGGTGTAGGCATTATCGAGCCCTGAGCCGGTCAGCAACTTACCCCGGTTGAATCGCTGCTCAGGGTCTACCTTCTGCTTGTAAGCGGTAAAGGCCTCGACAACATCGGGCGCTAGAAACTGCATTTTAGTGAGACCGATGCCATGTTCACCGGAAATTACGCCACCGAGCGATTCGGCCAGCGCCATGATACGCTCGACTAACCGCTCAGCCTCATGGAGCATCTCGTAATCGCTGGAGTGCACCGGAATATTGGTGTGCACATTGCCGTCACCGGCGTGCATATGAGTGGCGACGAACAGGCGACGGGTTCTCGTCGCCGCATGGAGGCTATCAAGCTTATCACGCACCGCTTCGAGCTCACGACCACTGTAGATCTCCTTGAGTGGTCGCTCCACCTCATGTCGGTAGGAGACGCGTAATTCCTGGCGCTGCAGCAGGCTGAACAGAGTATCGCCGGGGCGCAGCCTTTCGCACAGTTCAGCGCCGAGTGCTGTTGCATGCTCTTTTGCCGGGGTATCGAGCCCATCGAGGAATGACTGCCAGCGGGCACGGACAGCCTCAAGGTGTGACAG
>JBFEYJ010000179.1:0-6162 GCA_041562215.1 Thiohalomonadaceae bacterium
TGGGAACCGCTCACCACACTGGATGAAGGTTTGCCGAAAACCATCGAGTATTTTCGCTCATTACTGGAAGGCTAAAGGCACTCTGGGGGAGGCAAATGACCTGCACTATCTCCCCCCGACTAACGGATATATTTGGAAAAACGCTCAAGATTCTCCTGCACAAATCGCGGATAAGTCTTGTCAATAAGCATAAAGCGAAACTGGAACATCCGACCGAAGAGGTCATCGCCGTTTTCGATGATCCTCCGCAACTTTTCCGGATTCTGAAGATATTCAGGACTGTAGCGGGCCTCGGATGCGTGTTCCCAAGCCTGAAGCTTGTAGGCCACCCGCTGCCAGTCGCCAAGAAAACTAAAGTGCCAGCCCACCTCAGGGATACTCAAAATATCATCCCCTACGCGATCACGCTGGAGTCTTGCCTGCTTGAAATTACGAAAATCCCGATAATTCATCATCACGCTACCACGCCAGTAGAGCAGGCCGCTGTGCTTACGTAGATGACGTGTATCCGGTCCATCAACCGCTACGCAATTGAGAAAGAAATTAAAGTGCCGTTGCTCGAACGCCTTAATCCCCGGCTTCCGGCTGTACTCCAACACTTTATCGGCACGTGGAATTTCTTCCAAATCAGAGATGATCACCACATCATCTTGCCGGCAATCCTTGAGCCCTTCTGATACCATATTTTCTGATGATTGCTGTAATCCCAGGCCGTGGGTAAACGTAAACGACGAAAGAATCCCGGATATCGGTCGACAACTACATGAACGATCTTGTCATCATATTCTCTGAATAACTCACGGTTCTCCGCAAATTAATGCGTCCTGTCCTTCTTCTGGAAAGTTTTGGTTGCCTCGACGATCACATACCGATCGACCAGATCGGCCAACTCCTTCAGACGGTTCTCCAGAACGTCCAGCTCATTAACAAAAGGAAAACAGTCGTAAATCATTCTGAGTCACTTCCAAGCTGGCTAGCGCACTCAATAACGAGATGACACCACTCTGACATCCACCGAATCAAGTTTGTCCGTTTTCTCAAACTCGACAAACAGGTGGCGTCCAAAAAGCACACCAGGGTGCAGATTAAGTCTCACTTGTTCACCGTAGACCCGTCGTTTTTCCTCTCTGTCAATACCGTCGTTTTTATACACATTTTTGAGATATGACCAGATATTGGTCAGGGCGATTAGAGGGTAAAGCGGAGCATAAAGCAGGGCACCGTTACTGACCTTCACCGTGTGAATGGTCTTTAGCCGAAAACCGGAGGCTACTGCCAAAACGCGCAATTTCTGTATACCGATGAGGAAAATGTGCCCGAAATACATCTTGCCATTATTCGCGTACCAGAGCGCATCCAGCTCATTGGGTGGCATACGGCTATAGAGTTCACTTTCGGTAAGAAAATTACTGGCCTTCGCACGCAGATGAGATATATTCGGTGTCGTGATTATCAATCTGCCGTTGACTTTCAATACCCTATTGAACTCACGGAAGGCTTCCATCTGGTTAGGAAGATGTTCAATGCCCTCCTGGCATATCAGCATGTCAGCACTATCGTCAGGCTCAGGGAGCCTATCCATAAGATCGGCCTCATTGCATACAACTTCACCATATTCGAAGACTTCAGGAAAGAGATCGTATGCCCTAACTTCCGCACCCGCCTCCTTCAGCAATCTTGATGTTACCCCCTTCCCGGCAGGAACATCGATAACCGTGCATCCACTGAGATTTAGCCCGGATAAATAATTTGTCACATAAAGCTTGATATCGCTACTACCGCCAAATTTCAACATCGGGCTATAACTCCATGACTAAGATTCTTATACTATCTCCAATAGATGAGACATTCTCTCAAGAAGCAGAGTCTAATGCGACAAAAGAACCCTCTTACTCTACTTGTAGTGCGAAATGACAAGCTAGGTGACTTTATGCTTGTCTGGCCAGCTTTAGCTTTGCTAAAACAGAATCTCGATTCCGTTCATATTACCGCACTAACCCCATCCTATACGGCACCCATGGCGGACCTATGTCCGTGGATTGATGATGTTATTCTCGACGAGCCGGACAAAGGCGCGCTTTGGTTAAGTGGGCAGTTCAGGCTCGGCCGTTTCGATGCCATGATCACATATTTTTCCACAGGACGCGTCGCTATCGGTGGCTGCCTTGCCCCCATTCCCTACCGGCTGGCCCCAGCCTCCAAGCTGGCACAGCTCTGCTACAACCACAGGCTAAAACAGCGTCGCTCTCGTTCAGAAAAGCCCGAATATGCCTACAACATCGACCTGAGCCTGCAGTTTCTCGCGGACCACAACACCTGTGCCTACAACGCCACGAAAGAAGCAGATGGTGATTTTCTTCCTAAGCAGCTCGAACGGCCATTTCTTGGCTTTGAGGACGATGCCTACCAGTTAAAATCCTCCTTCTGCAATAGCCTCGGTCTGGAACCAACGTCGCGGTTGATCTTCATTCACCCCGGCAGCGGTGGTTCAGCAAACAATCTTAGTCCTGAACAGTATGCCGAGTTGGCCAACGCGATTGATTGTCCCGACTGCGCTTATGTTGTCACCGCAGGTCCTGGCGAACTGGCGGTGGCGGAGGAGGTGACAAAAGGAATCAAGGGACCAGCAGTGGTCTTTACATCCACAAAGGGGTTGGTGGATTTTGCACGCGTCCTGCAGCTCGCCGATATTTTTATCAGCGGCTCTACCGGTCCCCTGCATATAGCTGGTGCGCTTGACCGCCCGACCGCAGCCTTCTATCCTCGGCACCGCTCAGCGACTCCGCTACGCTGGCAAACACTCAATGCCCCGGACAAACGGCTGGCCTTTGTACCTCCAGCGGAAGCAGAGGCCGACGGGGTCAGCAGCATTGATGTTGTCAGCGCGGCGCAGCAGATTAGAGAGAAGTTTCTGCGCTGATATTCGCCTCATGGCGCTGCTGAAGCAACTCCCGCAATGCAATGAAGTGCTTTGCTTCATCGAATACGCGGTCGGCCTTCACCTTACCGGCCGCCGCCAGGCGTGCACAGAAGTCACGGTCCTGCCATAGCCGTTGAAGTTGCCGGTAAAGATCCTCGCCATCGGTAGAGCGGAACAGCAGACCGGTCTGTTCATGGTCAATGATCTCCGGCACACCGCCGCGGTCAGAACCGATCACCGCTACCCCGGCCCGCATCGCCTCCACCAGAACCAAGCCGAAGGTCTCTTCCACCGTGGTCAGCGCGACCACTTCGCAGGCCTGCATCAACCGCTGTGGCTGTTCGATGAAATCACGAAACAGGATGCGCTCCTGCCATCCATTTTTCTGTACCTGGCGTTTCAGATCATCGAGGTAATCCTGCTCCATGGCGTGACCGACGATGAGCGCAGCAACATCCTCCCCTTGCGAGAGCGCCTTGCCGATAGCCTCGACCAGCAAATGCTGCCCCTTGTACTGCTTGATGCGACCGATGAGGCCGACGAGAAAGGTCGAGGGGGCTATCCCAAGTTCATCCCGCACCGCCTGACGAGCTTCGGCGGAAAGAAACGCTTGCGGGGCAGCCACGCCATAGTAAAGAGGCACCACCCGCTCGACGTAAGCGGGATTGAGAAAGCGACGCATGTCATCAGCCAGAGCCTTCGTTATCGTGATATTGAGATCAAGCTGGCGATAGAGAAAATCATGGTAAGGATCCCGCTTGGGCCGGGTGATCTGCATCTGACGGGTCGAGACCAGCATCGGTTTGCGTCGCGAAAAGGCTTTGGCGAAGGCCGCCAAGGGGATATCTTTGGTCCAGTGCAGGTGGATAATATCGACCTGCTCATCATCGATTAGCCGGGCCAGTCGGCGTGCGGCCAGCAGCGGCAATGCCCGGCTCCTCCGCGCAAGCACTAACGGCTTGAGCCCTTCAGCCTCCAGGCGCTGCTGCAGGCGGCCATGTTCGCATACCAACGGGACCACCTCAGCTCCGCCCTGCAGCTCGCGGCAGCAGCGGTACATGTAAAGCTCCAGTCCGCCGAGATCGGGCGAGAGGCAGAGTTCGATAATTTTCACTCTTTCGCCTCGCGCTGTTTCCGCTCATGCAGTTCGTTGAGCTTGAGGTATTTCATGTAGGCGTGAAACGCGGTGGTGATCGCAACGGTGGCGCCATCCATGCCCTGGAAGATGCCACCCTTGAAAATCAATTTGCGGGTCAATGCGACCAGCGCGTGCACTGCCGGGGCCGATTTTGACGGCTGTTTGCCACGCTCGTACATCGCCCATGCATCGCGTGAACTCAATGCATTGATCCGCTCGACCCAATGGGCGTAATCACGGTAGGTAAAGTGGATGAGGTGTGCGTTTAAGGCCGCTACCCGTTTGGCATCGACGCTGGAGTGTCCCTTTTTAGGCAGGTAGGCGGCACGCCCCTTGTGATAGAGGCGCACCACCGCGTCGGGGTAGAAACCGGCGGCGCGGATCCAGTGATCGCCGACGAAATTGCGCCGACGAAAGCTATAGCCATCGATGTTGCTGTCAACCAGATCCAGTGCCTTTATCGCGGCTACCGCATCCTTATCCAGCCGTTCATCCGCGTCGAGGCTCAAGATCCAGTCGTTATGTGCAAACTGCACGCCAAAGGCCTTTTGCGGACCATCACCAAGATACTCCTGGTGAAGTATCCTTGCTCCTTCAGCTTCGGCAATGGTGGCGGTATCGTCAGTGGTCTTGGCATCGACCACCACAATCACCTCGTCGCACACCTTGAAGGCAGAACGGACACAGTCCGCGATATTGTCCGCCTCGTTATAGGCGATGATGGTGGCGCTAATCGTCATCCTGGTCTCATTCTCTGACGTTTTGGTTAACTAACAAATGTTCCAGGGCATCCATTACCTGCTCAGCGCCAATGTGCTCGAGACAGTGGGTATGGCCCAGTGGACAACTCCGCTTGAAACAGGGGCTGCAGTCGAGGCCGAGGTAGAGGATCTCAGCACGCCTGGTCAACGGCGGGGTATAGTCCGGGGTGGATGAGCCGTAAAGTGCTACCAACGGAGTCCCCACGGCGGCGGCGACATGCATCAGGCCGGAATCGTTGCTCACCACGGCGCGGCACATCGCGATAAGGTCCACCGCATCGACCAGTTCAGTTCGACCGCAAAGGTTGTGGATCTGATCAAGGCCGTTGGCAATCTTCGTAGCGGCCTCGCGATCTTTAGCCGAGCCGAACAGCCACACCTGATAGCCCTGCGCAATCAACTCCCCGGCCAGTTCGGCATAGTGCGTTAGCGGCCACTGTTTGGCCGGACCATATTCTGCTCCAGGCATAAAGCCGATCACGGGGCGCTCCTGTCCAAGCCCCAGCGTCTGCACCAGACGCTGTTGGTTATCCGGCTCAACCCTAAGCTTTGGTTCGGGGATGGCAGGCGGCAAGGGGGCGTCAGCAGGCAGCCCCAATGCCACAAAGCGCTGCACAGTCTGCGTCAGGAGGGACTTGTCCAGCAGACGGATATCGTTAAGAAGACCGTAGCGCATCTCGCCGCGATAACCGGTTCGCACCCGTGCACCGGAAAAAAAAGGGATCAGGGCGGATTTTAGTGATCGGGGCAAGACGATGGCATGGTCATAGTGACGCGCACGCAGGGCACGACCAATGCGCCAGCGTGCTGCCAACCCGAACTCGCCATGGCCAGCCGGTACGGTGATCGCCTCCTGGATCTCGGGCATGCGCGCGAGGAGTCGCACCGACCAGCCAGGGGCTAAGACGTCGATCTGCGCATCGGGCTCACGCTGCTTGAGCGTCATAAACAGGCTCTGCGCCATCACCATATCTCCCACCCAGGCGGGACCGGCAATGAGATAACGTGGCGGTGCCTTGTCCACCATTCAGCCTCTCAGTACTCGTTCAATGATCGCGACGTTCTGCTTCAGATGCTCGGGATTGATGGTGCCCACCACCACGGAGTGCACCGGGTGTTCGAAAACAAAACGCAGCGCCTGCTCTACCCCGGCGCCTCCGGCGGCGGCATCCGCGTGGCCGCTCTGCAACCCCTTCTTGATCAGAATCCCCTTGCCAAGCTGGGCGGCCCGCTCCAGCACCGGTAGCTCCTCGGTGTGGAGCGGATTATAAGTGGCCATCACCACGTCCATGTTCTCGACGCACCAGATCCCCCCCTCAACAGTCTTGGTAGACATGCCGACA
>JBFEYJ010000180.1:0-6139 GCA_041562215.1 Thiohalomonadaceae bacterium
GGACATTGAGCACATCGTCCATGCGACCGGTGATCCAGTAGTAGCCGTCGGCATCCCGTCTTGCGCCATCACCGGAGAAGTAGAATCCCTTGTAGGTCTTGAAGTAGGTGTCGATGAAGCGCTGGTGGTCACCGTATACGGTACGCATTTGACCTGGCCAGGGGCGGGTGATGACAAGGGCGCCCTCGGCTTCGCCATCGAGGATGGTGCCGTCGGTGGCATCGACGATAGCCGGTAATACCCCGAAGAAGGGGCGGGTGGCGGAGCCGGGCTTGAGTGCGGTTGCGCCGGGTAGGGGGGTGATCAAGTGGCCGCCGGTTTCGGTCTGCCACCAGGTATCGACGATGGGGCATCGCGCTTCACCGACGACCTTGTGGTACCACTCCCACGCCTCGGGGTTAATCGGCTCACCCACGGTACCGAGAAGGCGCAGGCTTTTGCGTGAGGTCTTTTTCACCGGTTCGTCACCTTCGCGCATCAGCGCACGGATGGCGGTGGGGGCGGTGTAGAAAACGTTGACTTGATGCTTGTCCACCACTTGCCAGAAGCGTGAGGCGTCGGGGTAGGAGGGGACGCCCTCGAAGGCGAGTGTGGTGGCGCCGATGGCCAGTGGACCGTAGACCAGGTAACTGTGGCCGGTGATCCAGCCGACATCCGCCGTACACCAGTAGATATCGCCTTCGTGCAGGTCGAAGGTGTATTTGGTGGTCATTGCTGCATAGAGCAGATAGCCGCCGGTGGTGTGCAGCACGCCCTTGGGCTTGCCGGTGGAGCCGGAGGTGTAGAGGATAAACAGCGGGTCCTCGGCATCCATCTCCTCGGGCGGACAGTCGGTGGAGGCGCCTTCCATCAGTTCGTGGTACCAGACGTCGCGTCCCTCATGCCAGGCGATGTCGCCGCCGGTGTGCTTGACGGTGAGCACGGTGTGCACATTGGGGCAGTGTTCCATTGCCTTGTCGGTGTTGGCTTTGAGTGCTACGGCACGGCCGCCACGCAGGCCCTCATCGGCGGTGATCACTACACGGCAGTCGGAGTCGAGGATGCGATCCTTGAGCGATTCGGGGGAGAAGCCGCCGAATACCACCGAGTGGATGGCGCCGATACGGGCGCAGGCGAGCATGGCATAGGCAGCCTCGGGGATCATCGGCATGTAGATGCAGACCCGGTCTCCCTTCTTTACACCTCGGCTCTTTAGTACGTTGGCCAGTTTGGTGACGTGCTCGTAGAGTTCGTTGTAGGTGATCTTCTTGTCGACACTCGGGTCATCGCCTTCCCAAATGATGGCGACCTGATCGCCGCGGCTTTCCAGGTGGCGGTCGATGCAGTTGTAGGCGAGGTTGATCTTGCCGCCCTCGAACCACTTGATGTGGACATTACCCTCGTAGCTCCAGTCCAGCACCTTGTCCCACGGCTTGTACCAGCTAAGGAACTTCTCGGCCTGTTCTCCCCAAAAACCCTCAGGGTCGTCGATTGAGCGCTGGTACATCTCTTTGTAAGTGGCCTCATCGATGTGGGCGCTTTTGGCCACCTCGGCGGGAACCGGATACAGTTTTACTTCGTGGGACATCGTTTTCTCCTCGAGCACTTTCGGTTTTATTTTGGCAATAGTGATAACCGGCGCCGCGACATTGCTGCGCGGCATTGGCCATCGATGCAAGGTGTGTAGAACATATCACACCTTGAGCAGAAAATTATTCAGAGCGACTGGCTTGCGGGTATCGTACTGCGCCAATTGCGCGAGAAACAGCTCCGCTGCCCCCAGGGCGTCGCTCAGTGCGTTGTGCAGGCGATAGCGCGGCAGTTGATGGCGTTTTCGCAACGCCCCCAGGCGCAGCTCTTGTGGGCGAAAGGCCATGTCACGTCGTTCCAGGCTTCGCCTGGCAATGGCCTGGGTATCGATCACCGGCATCAAAAAATTCACACCGAACAGCCTTTCGCAGGCGCGTTGCATAAACTGCATTTCAAAGCGTGCGTGGTGAGCGATGAGCACCTTTCCAGCCAGTAGCGGTATCAATTCGCTCAGCACCGTGCGCAGGGGTTCACCCTTTGCCGCTTGATCATCGGTGATCTGGTGGATCACCGCGCTTTGCTCCGGGATGTCGCACTGTGGGCATATCAGCCGGTGTTGGGCGGTGCTGAGGTCAATCTGCATGCCGTTGAGGCAGACCCACCCCACGCTCAGGATTTCATCGCGCCGCGGGTCAAGTCCGCTGGTTTCCAGATCCAGCGCGACAAAGTCGAGCGTACGGCAATCGCTGCGGCGGGAGGGAAAGGCGGTAGCGTAAAAATCCTGCATAAACCCGCTCGGTGCTTTGGCGTACAAGCGCTTGCGGCGGTAATCAAGAGTGAGCAGGGAGGCGAACACGGACTATCCGATCCTTGCGCTCTGATGGCGCTGTTCCAGTGTTTTTTGCATCGTGCTGATCACCGCAAACACGTCCTTTAATTGGGATCTTTCCGGTCGTGACAGAGAGTCCGGATGCACAAAATTATCCATTGGTTCGCCGTTGATGTGTTGCCGACTCTGGTGGCGGGCACGCAGCGCAGAGATAAATTCAAGCGCATGCAATAGATCCTGTGCGCCATCGTGGCTCAGTACCCCGGCATGTTCGGCCGCTTTCAGTCGTTGTCTGGTGTTGAGTTGCGGCAGGCCTGCAGAAAGGGCGAATATTCGCGCCAGATCGACAATGGGGACGATCCCTCGATGTTTCAGGTCCAGCGTGTCGTCATGAGCACCATCGTGCACGAGCACGAACTGGCGGAAGAAACCGAGTGGCGGACGGTGGTGGAGGGCATTGGCCGTCAGGTGGGCGAGGAAGATTGTGTTGTGGCGGCACTGCTGCAAAATCATTTTCCGGAGTGGCTGGAAAAGTGATTGATCGCCATAGAGGACACGCATATCGAAGAAGATGCTGGCATGCATCAGTGCCTTCGGTTCCGGATTGTTGATCCAGTGTTCGAAATACCCTTGCCAGGTTCGCAGCGGTTGTCGCCATTTTTGCGTGGTGGCCATCACCTCACCTGGGCAGTAGGCAAAGCCGCAGCGGGCCAGGGCATCGCTGACAAATCGGGCCAGTTCGGCAAAATAGGCATCGTGTTCCGGTGCCATGCTATCGGCGATGAGCAGCGCACTGTCCTGGTCGGAAAGGCTGGTCTGCTCGCGCCTTGCCTGGGAACCGCACACCAGCCAGGCATAGGGTACCGGTGGCGGGCCGAGCCGGGCCTCAGCCAGTTGCAGCAGGTGCTGGCCCAGGCCGTCTACCACCGCTGAAAGTGCCTGGGTGAGATGATTTGCCGATAACCCACTGCTGAGCAATTGTGTCTGCAGTTCCGGAAGTTGCCTGCAGGCCTCGACGACCGCTTCCACATCCTGGCAGCGGCGAATGGTGCCGGCCAGGGCGACGGTATTGATGCTGTGCTGGTGCAAGATATCGCTGGCGGTGATGATGCCGCGCAAAGTCCCGTCAGGATCCACCAGAGGAAGGTGGTGGATGTGGTGGCGGGTCATCTGCAGCAATGCCTCAAAGGCGGGTGTATCACCGCTGATGGTCTGTAAATCGCGGCTCATTATGGTGTGGACCTTCTCACGGGCATCGACACCGGCCGCGATACAGCGCTTGCGCAGATCGCGGTCGGTCACAATGCCGAGCAGTTTGCCTTCGTCCACTACCGGCAGGGAGGATACCCCTTCTGCGGTCATTTTCTCGGCGGCCTGCCTGATACTCTGCTCGGGTGAGATGGTGATCGGGCGGCGATGCATTAATACCGCCGCCTCGATTCGCATCAGGTTGCTGATGCCACCCTGGCCTTGTTGCTGAGCGATGGCATGTTGCAGGCGGGCACGGAGGTTCTTTTCGAAGTGGCTGTTGAAGAGACTGAACCGTTTGCGCAGTGATTCCAGCTCCTCGCAGGCAAGCAGGTAGAGCAGGGTATCTTCGACTACTCTGCCTTTGGCCGGCAGGGTTTCATCCGCTCCCATGCACAAGGCGGGATAAAGGTCGCCCTCGGCGAGTTTCTCCAACAGGTCTCCCTTGTCATCGCGAAATTCGATCGCACCCTTGCGCAAGATCGGCAGTGCCGGGGCCTGCATGTCCGGAGGTGGGAAGAGGGAACCTCGGCGCAGGTAGCGGACGGTCAAACGTTTGGGCAGAGTGTCCAGGACATCGGCCGGCAAATGGTCGAACGGGGGATGTTTGGCAAGAAATTCCCGTATTTCAATCAGTTCAACATCCATTACCGCTCGTCACCAAATCTTTGATAAACATTTCTCACCACGAACCTCACGAAGATCACGCAGCTTGCCTCTTCAGCCGTGGTCGGCGAAGCACGGTTGAATGTTCTTGAATGTACCACCGTGGTTGCGAGATGGATTCGCATTCATGTCAAACAGGCATTGCAGAAAATAAATCATCATTTTTTCTTTCGTGATCTTCGTGAGGTCCGTGGCGAAAAGAAACTTCACAATAGTGCATAAAAATATCACTGTTTCACGCATTCCTATCGGTTTTTAACAGGTTCGCTCTAAGAAAAAAAGGTGAGGTGCCGGGCACCTCACCAAAATGTGCCATGGGGATGGGGCCCCCCGTCTGGTGGCGGGGGGGCATGGCACTTCGGGCGGTTCTTTTTAGTGGCTGACAGCGCCGGCGGCTCCCTTGGGAACGCGGATATCTTCCACCAGGTGCTGGATGTGCTCCGGCGGTGGTGCGGTGAGCTTTGATACCACGAGCGCCACAGCGAAGTTGATCAACGCACCGATGGCGCCGAAGGATTCGGGCTGGATCCCCATGAACCAGTTATCGGCAGTGTTTGCCGCCATCTCGGTGCCGGGGATGAAGAACCACCCTTTGAACCAGAAGATGTAGATCAGGGTGGAGACCAGACCGGTGAGCATACCGGCGATGGCGCCCGCATTGTTCATTCGCTTATAGAAGATCCCCATCATCAGTGCCGGGAAGATCGACGAGGCGGCCAGACCGAAGGCCAGCGCTACGACTTGCGCGGCGAAGCCGGGTGGGTGCAGGCCGAACCATCCGGCGACGGCGATGGCGCCGGCCATGGCAAAGCGTGCTGCCAGCAACTCGGATTTTTCGCTGATGCCGGGTTTGAATACCCCCTTTATCAGGTCATGGGAGACGGCTGATGAAATCGCCATCAACAGGCCTGCTGCGGTGGAGAGGGCGGCAGCGAGACCACCAGCGACCACCAGCGCAACGACCCAGTTGGGTAGCTTGGCGATCTCGGGGTTGGCCAGCACCATGATGTCGCGGTCGATTTTGAGTTCGTTCTCATCGGCGGCCTTACGGTACTGGATGCGGCCATCGCCGTTCTTGTCCTCGTACGTCAACAGGCCCGTCTTCTCCCAGTTATTGAACCATTGGGGGCGATCCTCATACTTCATTGCTCCTTCAACCGAGCTGATCTCGCCAGGCTGCACGGTATTGATCAGATTGAAGAAGGACATGGCGCCAACGGCCGGTGCGGTGGTGTAGAGGATGGCGATGAAGACCAGTGCCCAGCCGGCTGATTTGCGCGCATCGGACACTTTCGGCACGGTGAAGAAGCGAACGATGACGTGGGGCAGGCCTGCGGTTCCGATCATCAGAGAGAGGGTGAGCAGCGACATGTTGAGCGCCGTTCCCTTCATATCGGTGTATTCATTGAAGCCGAGATCGACCAGCACAGTATCGAGGGTGGCGAGCAAATGCATGCCGCCTTCAACGGAACCGCCCAGACCAAGTTGCGGGATGGGGTTGCCGGTCAGTTGAAGTGAGATGAAGATGGCCGGTACGGTGTAGGCGAAGATCAACACTACATACTGGGCGATCTGGGTGTAGGTGATCCCCTTCATGCCGCCAAGTACTGCGTAGATGAAGACGATACCCATCCCGGAGTAGAGGCCGACCTCATAGCTGGTTTCAAGGAAGCGGGAGAAGGCGACGCCAATCCCTTTCATCTGACCGATAACGTAGGTGATGGAGGCGACGATGAGGCAGATCACCGCAACGATGCGCGCCGCCTGCGAGTAATATCGCTCGCCGATAAACTCCGGTACGGTGAATTTGCCGAACTTGCGCAGGTAGGGCGCCAATAACATCGCCAGTAGCACGTAACCGCCGGTCCAGCCCATCAGGTAGACCGA
>JBFEYJ010000181.1:0-6130 GCA_041562215.1 Thiohalomonadaceae bacterium
CCGCTTTTATTTGGGCTGGTAAACTCGGGGGAATGCACATTCGAGAGCGTTGCTGCGAGTGTTCAAATGAATAAGCACAGAGAAACCCTGAAACTTATCTTTACTACTTGAGATTTGGAGATGGGCGGCAAGCTCAACGAGTCCCTAGGCAATCCTTAACATTGCCCTACTAGAGGGGGGGACGGACTATATGGCCAAGGGTGGTGGATGCCACTATGTACTTCAGGCCTCAAACATTGGGGAAAGCAGTGCTGACGGCATCGGGGGTCGTTAGGCAGATTGTCGCCCCGATAGTTGGCGAGGTCTACGTTTTCACACCAACTAATGGCGCCTGACCCTAGCAGGTCATTCAACGCTATACCTGGTACGGGGCGCGAAGATTTATTCCGCATGAAGGGTCCGCCCCGAGAGCATGATGAGCATTCGCTTGTACTAAATATCTGGAAATTTTTTGCCAGGATTGAGGATGCCGTATGGATCGAACTGCTGTTTGATCTTTTGCATCAGTTCAAGAGATACCGGGTCGATCTCCAGCGGGACGAAGTCGCGTTTGACCAGGCCGATGCCATGTTCGCCGGAAAGGGTGCCTTCCAATTTCAATACCAGGGCAAAGACCTCTGCAAGGCAGGCATCGGCACGTTGCATTTCATCGTTGTCATCGGGATTGACCAGCAGGTTGACGTGGATGTTGCCGTTACCGGCATGTCCGAAGTTGACGATGGTGATGGCATGTTTTTCACCGAGCTTTTGCAGACCGTCGATTAAATCCGGTATGCGTGAAACCGGTACAACGACATCTTCATTGATCTTTTTGGGCGCAAGAGTTCGTTGAGCCGGAGAGAGTGCCTTGCGAAGGGTCCACAGTGATGCGACCTGCTCTTGTGTGTCGGCGAGCAGGACTTCCAATGACCCTTCTCCTGCAGCGGCTTTAGCCAATGATTGGGCGGCCTCATCTATGCAGGCGGTGGGTCCGTCTATCTCGATCATCAATAGTGCCCCTGCCTCTGCCGGGAGATCATTGTCGGTGTAATCGCGGATGATGGCCAGGGCCTGTCCGTCCATGAACTCCAGGGCGCAGGGAGTGACAGGTTGAGCCATAATGCGCGCAACCGCCTCGGCGGCGCCTGTCATGTCTTTATAGAGCGCCCGCATGGTCCGCTTGCTTTCGGCTAGTGGGGTGAGCTTGAGCGTGGCCTCGGTGATCACCGCCAGGGTGCCCTCGGAACCTATTAGCAGCCTTGTCAGGTCATAACCGACGACGCCTTTTGTGGTGTAAGTGCCGGTGCGGATCGATCGGCCGTCTGCGGTGACCGCACGAAGGCCGAGCACATTCTCACGCGGGGTGCCATATTTGACTGCGCGTGGCCCGGCAGAATTGCAGGCAAGATTTCCGCCAACGGTACAGATAGCGGCGCTGGTTGGATCCGGGGGCCAGAAAAAACCGTGTTCTGCAGCGGCTTGTTGCACCTGCTGGTTGGTGACACCTGGTTCGACCACCATAAGGCGATTGTTCGGGTCGATCCTGAGAATGTGGTTCAAGCGTTCAGTTGAAAGCACCACCCCGTGGCATATGGGTACGGCAGCGCCGGCAGTTCCCGTGCCGCTGCCTCGTACTACCAGTGGCACTTGGTAGCGGTGACAGAGTTCAAGGAGACTGGCTACAGCTAGATGGCTATCAGGGATGACCACCACACTGGGCAGGGCATGTTGGCGGCTGTTGTCATAGCCATAAGTCCAACGTTCAGCTTCGTCGAAGAGCAGCTGTTGCGGCTGAAACTGCTGCTGCAGTGCGCTCACAAAAGCGGGTGGCAGGTGCTGCTCCTCTGGATTCATGCGGTGTGTCCGATGGATTGTCGGGCGGAACAGGCACCGGGATTCCCAATGGCGTTGATAAGCCGCTTAGCGCGGTTCATAGCGGAGTTTCATCTCCAAAGAGCTGCCGATCAATCAGGTCGCACAGGCAGTGGATCACAAGGAGATGAACTTCCTGGGTCCGGGCGGTAGAGTCCGATGGAACGCGGATCTCGACATCCTCACCGATCATTTTTTGAGCCATGGCGCCGCCTTCTTTGCCGGTAAGTGCAACAACATGCATGCCTCGTTCATGCGCGGCCGAAATGGCACGCACGACATTGGCGGAATTGCCACTTGTTGAAATGGCCAGCAGCACATCGCCCTGTTGACCCAGTGCCCGTACCTGTTTGGCGAACACCTCTTCGTAACTGTAGTCGTTGGCGATTGAGGTCAGTGTTGAGGTGTCGGTGGTGAGCGCCATGGCCGGCAGCCCCGGGCGTTCACGCTCAAAGCGGTTAAGCATCTCGGAAGAGAAGTGTTGGGCATCGCCGGCTGAGCCGCCGTTTCCGCAACTGAGCACCTTCCGTTCCGCCACCAGCTGGCGACTGATGAGCTGTGCAGCATCGGCGATAGCTGGTGACAGACTATCCATCGCTTTTAGTTTCAGTTCGGCACTGGCCTGAAAATGGTGTCTGATTCGTTCCTGCATCATTGTGCATCAATCCAGTTCGAAGGCATTTTGTATCCAGTCAAAGGTAAGTGTTCCGTTAGGGCCTGGCAATACTGCGACCACATCGAACCGGCAAGGCCGGTTGGATGCCTTATGCTGTTGGAGGTAGTATTGGGCTGTAGCGAGTAGCCGTCGCTGTTTTCTCCGGTCCACGCTGGCCGCGGCGCCTCCAAAAGCGCTATAACGACGGAAGCGGACTTCGACAAAAACAAGACTGTCATGACTTTTCATGATCAGGTCTATTTCTCCGCTGCGACAACGATAGTTGCGCGCAAGCGGCCTGAGTCCCTGTTGTTGCAGGTACTCGCTAGCTTGCTGTTCCGCCTCTTGTCCCTGTTCAATCCGGCTTTTGCCAGCCACGCTGAGTACCATCCATGATGCTTTCTTTTAGCAACTTAGGTTGCCCTCGTTCGAAACGCGCCCACAATAACTGGCGCAGAATGCGTCGATCGGAATCAAGGTGGAGGTTGCCGGTTTCACCTTGGTAGCGCTCATAGGGGTGTCTCTCTAGCATCGATAGCAGGGACACCAGTTGATAGGCATCGATGCCCAGTGCCACCAGGCGTTGAAGCTGATCGCGGTGCACCTTCAGCTCATCCATTTTGCGTAGGGCCTGCTGGGGACTCTGGGCATCAAGGGTCCAAGGCATATCACAGAAAACGATGCCATCGAGGTCACGGTCTGCATTTTGATCGATGACGCCACTGTATAGGTGCGAGGTGGCCAGGATCGGCAGGTCGCCGGCATGATGGAATTTGAGCTGCGGTCGCAGGAGGCGCGCAGGTTGCGGGGAAGCAGCGAGAAAGACAAAGTCGATATCCTGGCGACGCCGCGGAGTAAATTCCACTTGCATGCGCATTAGCTGTCTCACTCGTGTCTTGCGGAACTCGCTGTCATCGATTTTCAGCAATGCTTTGATCGAGTTGGAGAAATCATTGCTGTCACTATCGTACGTGCTTTCAGCCACGACCTGTCCCCCAAGTTCCTGCCACCGTTCGGTAAACGCGCTATGCAGGCGCTCGCCCAGCGGTGATGCGGGCACCATTACCGCCGCCTGATGGTATCCTTCAAGCCAGGCACGTTCGGCTACCTCCCGCGCTTCATCTTCCGGGGCCAGGGTGAACTGGTAGAGGTTCGCGTTCGCGGCTGTCTCTGCATAGTTCAGGGCGAGGGTTGGAACAGGAAGTTCCCGCTCACGTGCCAGTTCGATAACCGCCGTTTTGTCGAGGGGGCCGATGACAAATTCGGCGCCTTCCGCAACGGCTTGTTGATAGAAGTGCAAAGTCTGCTCAGGCTTATCGCCGATGTCATAAATGCGCAGAGTGATATTGTTGCGTTGCGGGTCTTGTTCATAGGCCGCGAAAATACCATCAAGCGCCGCTTCGGCAGCGCTCGCAAAGCGCCCGGAGAGTGGTAAGAGCAAGGCGATATTGCCTGGACGAGTGGTCAGCTCGCGGCTGCGTTCAAGCAGTAGCGTCAGCAATTGCTCACTGGCGGGGTGGCCTACGTAACGTGCTCGCCAGGCCTTGATCCGGTTCTGGACTTTGACAGGAGCCAGACCATAATCTTTGGCAATGGCAACGAGTTCTATCCAGCCGCTCAGGGCATCAGGCGGCGGCTGTAGGCGCAGCTTGCGAAGTGCCTCGGGGGTAAGCAATGACAGCGATTGCCAGACAGCCAGTTGGTTTGCTTCGATTTCGGAGCCGTCGGAGAGATAGAGTTCACGCAGGATGTACTCACGAGCGGTTTCCAGATGATTACCCAGGCGACCGAAGGCCCTGGCGCGCAGCAGGTGGAAATCCGCGTAGAGGTCGAGCCGAGTGGGAAGCTGTGTCTCGGAAACAGCGGGTTTTCGCAGCAGATTGAGGCTGAGCTCAGGGGCACGCTTGAGCGGAATTTCCGCCTGGAGTAACTGGTGCTCCATCCTGAGCGCCAAGGGCAGCTTGGTAGTCGGTATTTGCTCCAGCACCTCCCCTGCCTGCTGTCCCAGTCCCGCCTTGAACATCGCCTGGGCGGATCTGAGCTGGTACTCGTATTGCTTGGGTGGAGGGCTCTCTTCGGCCAACTGATTGTACAGCTGGATAGCCAGATAGTAGTTCTCGGTGTCGAGTGCTTGCTGAGCCGCACCTGGTTTGTCTTTGGCCGGATCCAGCAACGGTGTTCCCGCACAGCCGAACAGCAGTGCGGTGAGGATTAGGGTTAATAGCAGCTTTTGCATGGCTAAAAGGTGTAGGATATTCCGCTTGGTAGAAGTAACTCAAAATGGTTTATACACGTTGAGAGTGGGTACAAACCCTGCTCTGGTACTCATTAACGTTGTATAAATCCCTTTCCCGGCAGTTTCTGCGCTTGTTTTCATCGCGCGACCCCTGATTTTGAGACAACTTCTGGATGAATGAAATTGGTCTTGGAAATTGCACAGTATCTTGGTGGGGTGGCGGCATGTCAATTGAAGTAGGAATTCTTTATGTAGTGGCCACGCCTATCGGCAACCTTGGAGACATGACCCCCAGGGCAGTGGAGGTGCTCCAGAAGGTCGATCGCATTGCCGCGGAGGACACTCGTCACAGTGCCGGTCTGCTGCGCCATTTCGCCATCACCACCCCTATGATGTCGCTTCATGAACATAACGAGCGGCAGAAGGTAGCGGCCCTGTTACACCGATTGAGTGCCGGGGAGAGTATTGCGCTTATCTCGGACGCGGGCACACCCTTGATCAGCGACCCGGGTTATGTCCTGGTGCGCGAGGCACAGCAGGCGGGGATTCGGGTCGTGCCAGTGCCTGGCGCAAGTGCATTGATTGCCGCCCTCTCGGCCAGCGGCCTGCCGACTGACCGCTTCAGTTTCGAGGGTTTTCTTCCAGCTAAAGGTGGAGCCCGGCGAAAGCTGCTGGAATCGCTTCGCCAGGAACAGCGCACCCTTGCTTTTTATGAGTCGCCACACCGTATTCTCGATAGTCTTGCTGATATGGTCGCGATGTTTGGCGAGGCACGCCAGGCAGTGGTGGCTCGTGAGCTGACCAAAACCTTCGAAACTATCCGCCATGACAGCCTTGGTGCCTTATTTAAGTGGGTAAAGGGTGATATGAATCAGCAAAAAGGGGAGTTCGTGCTTCTAGTGCACGGCAGTGAGGAGATTGCAGAAGGGATTGACCCGGAATCCTGTCGCATCGCTTCGTTGCTTGCAGATGAGCTGCCTGTAAAGCAGGCAGCTGCCCTCGCAGCTCAAATCAGTGGAGAAAAGAAGAATGCCCTCTATAAGTACCTCCTGGAAAAAAGGGGGGAGGGGTGATAGGCAAGTAAGAGATCCAAAGGGAAAACAACGATGGTGTGCCATGCGCAAGACCTTGCACAAAATCGGTACAGATATAGCCGATAACACCTTTTCGATGGACAATGGTTGCTTTTCCTCCAAGCTTTGCCCCATCCTTCCATTGAACTTTGCTGTATAAGGCGTATCTTATGTAGCGGGAGTCGGCCTGGCAGCCGCTGTATTTTCGAATACGGAGGAAAGTCCGGGCTCCATAGGGCAGGGTGCCAGGTAACGCCTGGGCGGCGTGAGTCGACGGAAAGTGCAGCAGAAAGGATACCGCCGATGGCTTGCCGG
>JBFEYJ010000182.1:0-6119 GCA_041562215.1 Thiohalomonadaceae bacterium
AGAATTCCTGAAGAAGACCGCGCAACTTTCCGCCGAGGTCACCAAGCCGTTTCCAAAGTCGAAGAAGATCTACGTGGATGGGTCCCGCGCTGACATCCGTGTCCCGGTGCGTGAGATTGCGCAGGATGACACTCACACCACCGGTGCGCCGGAAAAAAACCCTCCGATCTATGTCTACGATACCTCCGGGCCATACACCGATCCCACCGCCGGCATCGATCTGATGACCGGTCTGCCGGCGCTGCGTGAGCGCTGGATCGATGAGCGTGGCGATACCGAATTCCTCGATGGTCCTACCTCTGAATACGGCGCCCGCCGCCAGAACGATGCAGAGCTTGCCCACCTGCGCTTCGAGCACATCCGTAAACCGCGCCGGGCCCGAACAGTGAATGGGATCGGCCAGAACGTCACCCAGATGCACTATGCGCGCAAGGGGATCATCACCCCTGAGATGGAGTTCGTCGCCATCCGTGAAAACAATATGCTGCAGGTGATGAAGGCCGATCCGGCCTATGCCAAACTGCTGCGCCAGCATGCCGGTCACTCCTTCGGCGCCAATATCCCGGATGAAATTACCCCCGAATTCGTACGCAGCGAGATCGCCGCAGGCCGTGCGATCATCCCGGCAAATATCAACCACCCGGAGCAGGAGCCGATGATCATCGGCCGCAACTTCCGTGTGAAGATAAACACCAATATCGGCAACTCCGCGGTTAGCTCCTCCATCGAAGAGGAGGTCGAGAAGCTGGTGTGGTCCTGCCGCTGGGGCGGTGACACCCTGATGGACCTCTCCACCGGCAAGAATATCCACGAGACCCGCGAGTGGATCCTGCGCAACTCACCGGTCCCCATCGGCACCGTGCCCATCTACCAGGCGCTGGAGAAGGTCAATGGCGTGGCTGAGGATCTCACCTGGGAGATCTTCCGCGATACCTTGATCGAGCAGGCCGAGCAGGGCGTGGACTACTTCACCATCCATGCCGGGGTGTTGCTGCGCTATGTGCCGCTGACCGCCGAGCGCGTCACCGGTATCGTCTCCCGTGGTGGATCGATCATGGCCAAGTGGTGTCTGGCTCATCACCAGGAGAGTTTCCTTTACGAGCACTTCGATGATATCTGTGAAATCATGAAGGCTTACGATGTCGCCTTTTCCCTCGGCGATGGCCTGCGTCCCGGTTCGCTGGCTGATGCCAACGACGCGGCCCAGTTCGCCGAGCTGGAGACATTGGGCGAGCTCACCAAACGTGCCTGGGAGCACGATTGTCAGGTGATGATCGAGGGACCCGGTCATGTGCCGATGCAGATGATCAAGGAGAACGTCGACAAGGAGTTGAAGGACTGTTATGAGGCGCCCTTCTATACCCTGGGCCCGCTTATCACCGATATCTCACCCGGCTATGACCACTTCTCGTCCGGTATCGGGGCCGCGCAGATCGGCTGGTACGGCACCGCCATGCTTTGCTACGTTACTCCCAAGGAGCATTTGGGACTGCCGAACAAGGAGGATGTGCGCGAGGGAATCATCACCTATAAGATCGCCGCCCACGCGGCGGACCTCGCCAAGGGTTTTCCCGGCGTGCAGGTACAGGATAACGCGATGTCCAAGGCGCGTTTCGAGTTCCGTTGGATGGATCAGTTTGCCCTGGCGCTCGACCCGGAAAAGGCGATGGCATTCCATGATGAGACCATGCCCGCCGAGGCTCACAAGGTTGCCCACTTCTGCTCAATGTGCGGCCCGAAATTCTGCTCCATGAAGATCTCACAGGAGGTCAGGGATTATGCGGCGAAGGGGATGCAGGAGATGGCGGTGAAATTCGCTGAAGAAGGGGCAGAGCTTTATAAAAAACAGTGACTTGGTGCGAGCCATCTGAAAAACAGGGTCTCTTCCGGGACCCTGATTTTTCTATCCCCATAATACTACGACTCCTTTCCCCCAATTCGGTTATCTGTAAACTGATGCCGGTAGTGGGGTATCGACAGGCTTGCTCAAACGGCTGCAAATACCGGATTTTTTATCCACCCCCACCGAAAAAGATGCCAGAGCTGGTATATCCCTCCATTTGAACTTTTTCATGGTTACGAATTTCGCTGGTATAAAAAAACCAGGGCCCGTCAGGACCTTGGTTATTAAGTCAAAAATCACAGGTCAGCACTTTATTTAGCTCTGCCCTTTTACCCTCAAGGAATGTTTTCAGTTGATATTGAGAAGCTCTTTTGCGGTTGTCCGGCAGTTAGCCAATAACCGATCAGCGGCTTTTTGATCATCCAGTGCACGGGCGATAGCAACGGCGCCGATCATCATTGCGCTCACAGACATAATGGTTTCCTGCCGGACGTTGTTCTCACGCAGGCGTTTCTTGAACGTGTTGTTCAGGTTTTTGAATACCCGGGTATAGGTGTTGCGAATCGCACCCTGACGTTGAGCAATGTCGGTCACCAAAAAGGCGAGTGGACACGGTGATGGGGCTTCATCAATATGCTCACGGCTTAAGTAGCGTCCAATGGTTCTATCGAACCAGGTTTTGAGTGAAGAGGCTTCAGTTTTTTCGCGACTTATCGGGCTGCGGAGTGCCGCATAGATAATCGCTTCGGCATAGAGCTCTTCCTTATTCCGGAAATGTTTGTAAAAGGCACCGCGGGTAAGCCCGGCATCATCCATCAACATATCAATCGAGACCGCCTCAAAACCCTGGCGGGGAAACAGCCGACTGGCGCTGGCCAAAATATTCTCCCGGCTTTGTTGTTTATGTTCTTTTGAATAGGGCATGGCGATTCCTTTTTTTCTAAATATGTTCTTGAACATATATAACAGTTTCCTACTATTGGCAAGAATCTCCCATATCTGACAAGAGAATGCTTGGGTATGGCCTGAGTAAGCCGGGCTGACGTTATGCCTCTTTTTTACTGAAAGATGAGAAGGATAAGCGATGACAACACCAAAAATTATTCGTATTCCGATACTGCCTTTCGGCATGGTGAACGCCTACCTGATTCGGGGAGCTGACGGGTGTGTTCTCGTCGATACTGGAATACCTGGGTCGGAATCGAAGATTGAAAAGGTGCTAACCCGACATGGACTTTCATTCAGGGACATAAAACTTATCGTCATCACGCATGCGCATGTGGATCACGCCGGCAGCGCCCGTGACCTGCGTGAATTGTCCCAGGCGCCGATCGTTGGCCACGCTGAGGATGTTGAGTACTTTAACCAGGAGGTGCCGATGAGCTACTGCCCCACCGGTTGGGTTGGACGATTATTCCTCAAATCGTCTGTGCCGCACGAGCTGTACAAGGCGTTTGTTCCGGATATCCTGCTCTCAGAAAACTATAGGGTGGATTTGGGGCAGTACGGCATTTCGGGGACTATCGGCCACACTCCCGGCCATACAGCGGGATCGATCTCGGTGGAGCTTGCCAGCAATGAGGCCCTGGTCGGTGATCTTATCGCTTCAGGCATTTTGCTGGGCGGGATGATTAGAACCGGTCATTCGATACGACCACCCTTTGAGGATGATCCCTATACCGTAGGCCTCGCATTACAGCGCCTGGTGGATGCGGGAATGGAGAAATTTTATATGGGGCATGGTGGGCCTTTACCTGCCGATGAAGTCAGGCGCCATGCAGAAGTTCTTATGGGAATGAAGCATGGACATTCATGCGCAGGAAATAACGCTCAGTGCTGAAGAGAAAATGTCATTCGATATTTCTCAGACTGTTCATGAAACATATTTAGCAGTTCCATACCCTTGTGAGATTTTTTCTGGGAACACCATCGAGAGGAAGTGATAAATGAACACGAATATGATTTTGTATCCGGCGATGGCCATGTTGTTATTGAACCTCATGGTGTCGCTGTTGTTGCTTGTGCGCAGGATTAGAGCCATTCGGGAGGGATTGAATCCGGGCTATTTCCGCTTCAATAAAGGGGCAAAGCTGCCCGACTACCTGCTCAGTGCTGAACAGCACTACCAGAATCTTCATGAAATGCCGCTGGTGTTTTTTGTTCTGGTTGTACTGGTTTATCTCACCGCAGAGGTTGATTTCTTCATGGTGATACTGGCGTGGGCCTATGTGATATCCAGGGTGGTTCATAGCTACATTCACCTGGGTGTTAATAAAACGCGGTGGCGAAAAAATGTCTTTGTCACCAGTTATGGTGTGTTGGCTTTGATGTGGGTCGGGTTGCTTGTGCAGATGGTCTCTGCCGCAAATTAAGTCAGGAGCACCGGTATGAACCAAGGATTTGAACAGGTCTTTATTCGGAATCCTTCTCTTTCAGCCTGGCGATCAACTCTGGTGTCTCCATACTGACGCGTCCCAGCTCTCCCGAGCGGAGGTCGTGGAGCAGGATCTCGGAAGCCTTGTGCAGGTCGATCCTCCCGCCGGCACGAAGGCAGCCCCGTTTTCTGCCCACCGCTTCCAGAAGTTCGAAGTCACGCTGTGGCAGCGCTTCCAGTTTGTAGCGCTCCTTCAGTGCCATTGGGTAGGCCTGCAGCATGTATTCGGCGGCGTACAAGGCGATGTCCTCATATTCAATGGCCGTATTTTTGACCGCACCGGTGACGGCCAGGCGATAGCCGCAGTCTTCCTCGTGCATCCTGGGCCAGAGGATGCCAGGGGTGTCGAACAGCATAATGCCGCCGCCGAGGTTGATCTGCTGCTGCCGGCGGGTGACTGCCGGCTCATCGCCTACACGGGCAATGGCCTTACCCGCAAGTGAGTTGATCAGGGTGGATTTTCCCACATTGGGAATGCCCATGATCATTGTGCGGATGGGTTTGAGAGCCGTATTGCGGTTGGGGAAGAGACGGCGGGCCAGATCCAGTACCTTGCGTGCCTGCCCTTTTTGCGTCGAGGTCAGTGGCAGGGCCACCACGCCCTTTTCCCGTTCGATGGTTTCCAGCCATGCCTGAGTCACTAGCGGGTCGGCCAGATCACTCTTATTCAGGATCTCGATACAGGGGCGTTCGCCGCGTAATTCTGCAACCAGCGGATTTCGGCTGCTATAGGGTATTCGGGCATCCAGAACCTCGATCACCAGATCGATATTCGGCATGGCCTCTTTGATCTGTTTGCGGGCTTTGTGCATGTGCCCCGGATACCAGTTGATTGTCATCCTGTTTCCTCGGTTAATGAATGCCCATTGTACCCAAATCGGTCGGTCTTAAGGTAACTGATGGGTTTTCTCCTGCAGATATGGCGGCTGTGGTAACCGTGAGTTGAGCGTCGGTCCACCCGTTATACAAGTCAAAACAGCTGTCGGGGATCGTAATGTAACTTTTGCTACAGATCGCTAACGTGCGGTGCCTTAGATTTACCATTGTGTGAACAGTAAATAGTGAAATAAGGAGAACACCATGCAAGCATTGAAGTTTTTCATTGATACCCATGATAGCGACAAACAGACCTTTCCTGCCGGTCTTACTCCGAAGCAGTTTGAGCAGTTTTACGGCCGGTATGAAACTGCCTGTTATGCCGAGGGAGTGATCCCGGTGCGCCTGCATGTGGGGTATGAGGAGGGGCGTGCATTTTGCCTCACCATGGCGCCCGATAAGGCGGCGGTGAAAAGGGCGCATGAGCGTGTCGGTTTGCCTTTCGATTCAATCACCGAGATCGTGACGGCGACACCCGCCGATACCTTTTTCACACGTGACGCGGCAGCTTCGACAGCGATGTGACCGAGGAGGCCGGTGATGAACGTTACTCCATATAGCATCCTTGGCTTCGGTACCGTTGTTGTTGCAGCAGCCCTTGCTGTCCTGCTGCTGGTTCACCGGGATCTGAAGATGATTACTGGACTCGCAAGGTATCGTCACTGGCTTCTTGTCGCCGCCCTGGGTTCCGGGGTGGCCGCCTTTGTCCTGAAATTGCTGTTTATTGTCGCTATAGGTATCGGCTTTAATGTCAATGAAAGCCAACCTGCGCCTGTTACCGAAATTGTGGTAAAACCACCCGTATCGTCCAAACCTTTGCCACGTTACCGCTGGCAGGCGTTGCCGGAAAAGGTGGACACCATGGCGGATGATGCCACCGCCTGCGCCAAAGCGGATCTCGGTGGGAAACTGTTTTTTGACACCCGCTTATCCCGTGATGGAACCCTCTCCTGCGCCAGTTGCCAT
>JBFEYJ010000183.1:0-6035 GCA_041562215.1 Thiohalomonadaceae bacterium
ACAACAGAGGTCGTCCGGCTCGGCTCCCAGGGCGAGCAGCTGTTCTACTACCACTCCGACCACCTGGGCTCGACCGGCTACGTCACCCGCGAGAACGGTGAGCTACACGAACACATCCAGTACTTCCCCTTCGGTGAGACATGGGTGCAGCAGGGAGGCAACACCGAGAAGGATCCTTATCTCTTTACCGGGAAGGAGCTGGATGAGGAGACGGGACTGTATTACTTCGGGGCTAGGTATTATGACCCGAGGACCTCAGTGTGGCAGAGTGTTGATCCGATATTGGAGAAGTATATACCGACGGGTAAGAAAAAATCGGATTCTAACTTGGCTGGTATGGGAGGGATATTTAACACTTTGAATTTAGGACTATACACATATTCCCATAATAACCCGGTGATCTTGAGTGATCCCGATGGGAAAGAGGCATATCGGGCTACTCGTGACCTTGCATGGGTCCCCCTAGGTGCTCATGGTCTCACCATCATCATCACTTCTGACCCGAAACAGTACGGTACGCATGAGAACAAGTTCTATAAATTTACAAACACGAGTGGTGATGTACCTGGTGTCGCAAAAGGTGCAACCTTCTACGCCGCATTTCTAACGGGGACGAAAGGGAATGATGGAAAACTCATCACGATGACAGATAATGTAGATGACCAGGCTGCAATGAAGGAGCTTTCCGGAAATAAAGGATTGTATGACTTTGACCTTTCTCTAACGAAACTGAACTCCGAAACAAATCAGTCCGAGCTTCAGCTGGATATGGGTATACTTGATGCGTTTGAGGCATACAACGGCAATGCAGAGTACGGAGCATATGCCACCGGTGATTCTTATAACTGTCATTCGTTTAATCGAACTATTGATACTCGTGGAGGTGCCTCAATTAAGGGGAGGCTTAATGACCTGTTTATAGTGGATCCGGGCACGAACAAAACATTGCCTGATGAGTTTTTTCAATGATTTTGAAAAGATCGAAAATCACACTGTTTGTGCTTTTCCTTTTTGGCTGCCAAACCCGATACGTTGGAGATGGTTACTTTATTGATGCGGGTCTCGGATCTGCTGCCGACAGATACCAGTTGTCCCTTGGGTCTGTCGATGTATGTCAGCACAAGCGATACACTTACAGAATTGGCCAGCTGCCACCAGAAGATTTCAAGATCAAGCTTGCATATTGCGAGACAAGCCTTGATGAGACTGGCTATAAGGATATTGAGAAGGTGATTTCGGCCACTATAGTTGATGTTGTTGTAGAGCTTGATAGTGGGGGAGAAGCTTTTAAATACAAAGGTCCTCTATGGGAAAACGGGAATAAACGAGGAGGGGGGTATTACCAGAAGGGAATGCACCCTTTATATAACTCTCGTGATAAATGTGCCAATTGGGTGTTTATGCCAGATCAGATTGGTTACGCGATGAAAGCCGGCTTGACGAAAGTATTCCGAACGCACGAAGAAAGAGAGCTAAGATTAACTATAGTTCAGGCCGCAGAAATGAGTGAAAAGACCTGCAATTTAGGCTTGAGTTTGGTGGGCGGAGGGTGGAAGTGAAAGAGGGGCATGTCCAATGGAAGGGCGGTACAAGTCCAGCCTTGTACCGAGTTGTGCAAGTCTTATTTCTCTCTCCCAGATGGATTAGGTACGGCGTAACTTGAGTGGGTAAGTAGGGTATTAGGTGTCAGGCTTTGACGGGCTGCACCTTCCCCAATGGTCATTATGCTTCCCACTGATAGGGAGAGATGGTTATTGATGCCCCCTGATTGTGCGGTCTTGATGCTTTATGAGGCGTAACCGCGTAGACAGAGAGGGTAGGCTTCTATTACAATTCCACGAATTCTGGCACGCGGCGCGTTATGCGCCATCCTTTCGGTTTTCTTAAGCGGGAGGGGGCTTTCAAGGTCCCTCCCGCTTTGCACATCTGACACGTGGAGGCTACCTTGCGGCAACCGGCCCTGCTGGCCCTGGAAGATGGCACCCTTTTCTGGGGTGAGTCCATCGGTATTGAGGGGCAGACCGTTGGTGAGGTGGTGTTTAATACATCGATCACCGGCTATCAGGAAATCCTGACTGATCCGTCCTACGCGCGGCAGATCGTTACCCTGACCTATCCGCACATCGGCAATGTCGGTACCAACTGCGACGACGAAGAGGCCTCCGGCGTCTTTGCCAGCGGCTTGGTTATTCGTGACTTACCGCTGCTGGCCAGTAATTGGCGCAGCGAGATGCCGCTCGATGAATACTTGCGGAAGAACAAGGTGGTGGGGATTGCGGATATCGATACCCGCAAGCTCACCCGCATTCTGCGCGAGAAGGGTGCGCAGAACGGCTGCATTGTCGCCGGCGAGAATATCGACGCAGAGGCGGCCCTGGCCGCCGCCCGTGCCTTTCCCGGCCTGAACGGTATGGATTTGGCCAAGGAGGTCTCGACCAAGCAGCCCTACGAATGGGCGCAGGGGACCTGGACCCTTGAGGGCGGATTGCCCGGCCACCCCGATGGCCCCATTGAGGAGGCACTCCCGCACCATGTAGTCGCCTTCGATTACGGGGTTAAGCGCAACATTCTGCGCATGCTGGTCGACCGTGGTTGCCGCCTGACGGTGGTTCCGGCCCAGACTCCGGCCGCAGAGGTGCTTAAGCTTAAGCCGGATGGGATCTTCCTTGCCAACGGCCCCGGCGATCCTGCGCCCTGCGACTACGCCATCGAGACGATCAAAACACTGACGGATACCGGCCTACCGATGTTCGGCATCTGCCTGGGGCACCAATTGCTGTCGCTGGCCAGTGGCGCACGCACAGTGAAGATGAAGTTTGGCCACCACGGCGGCAATCATCCGGTGCAGGACCTGGACAGCAGGGTGGTGATGATCACCGCGCAGAATCATGGTTTTGCGGTGGACGAAGAGACCTTGCCTGCCAACTTACGGGCGACCCATCGCTCACTGTTTGATGGTTCCCTGCAGGGGGTACATCGTACCGACTGCCCGGCCTTCAGTTTTCAGGGTCACCCGGAGGCCAGCCCCGGCCCCCATGACGTTGCGCCGTTGTTTGATCACTTCATTGAATTGATCGAAGACAGCAAGAAATAAGCGCGGGGTAGAGCCCGAATGTTGCGCAAGTTACGCACGCCCTCGCTTGTCTTTTGCACACACAAGGAATTTTCTTTAGCTGGCCGGAATCCCCGATACGCCGCTCCTTCAGAAAATCCCTTGTGCGCACAAAATCCTGTGCGATCATCGTACGAACTTATACAACATCCGGGCTGATCGCCCCGTTTGTTTAATCCGGAGTGGCTTAAAGAGCAATGCCCAAGCGTACAGACATCCAAAGCATCCTCATCATCGGCGCAGGTCCCATCATCATCGGGCAGGCGTGTGAGTTCGACTATTCCGGTGCGCAGGCCTGTAAGGCCCTGCGTGAGGAAGGCTACCGGGTCATTTTGGTCAACTCCAACCCCGCCACCATCATGACCGACCCCGAGATGGCCGACGCCACCTATATCGAGCCCATCACCTGGCAGACCGTCTCCAAGATCATCGAAAAGGAGCGCCCGGATGCCATCCTGCCGACGATGGGTGGGCAGACCGCGCTCAACTGCGCCCTCGATCTGGCCCGAGAAGGGGTGTTAGAGCAGTTCGGGGTGGAGATGATTGGCGCCAGTCGCGATGCTATCGATAAGGCTGAGGATCGCGACCGTTTCCATAAGGCGATGACCAAGATTGGTCTGGACATGCCCAAGGCCGCCGTTGCTCACTCTATGGAGGAGGCGTGGCAGGTGCAGGCGCAGGTGGGTTTCCCTACCATCATTCGCCCCAGTTTTACCATGGGCGGCTCAGGTGGCGGTATTGCCTACAACAAGGAGGAGTTTGTCGAGATCTGCGAGCGCGGTCTCGACCTGTCGCCGACCAATGAGCTGCTGGTTGAAGAATCGATCCTTGGATGGAAAGAGTTCGAGATGGAGGTCGTCCGCGATCGCAAGGATAACTGCATCATTATCTGCTCCATTGAGAACTTCGACCCGATGGGGGTGCACACCGGGGACTCCATCACTGTCGCCCCGGCGCAGACCCTGACCGACAAGGAATACCAGATCATGCGCAACGCTTCGCTGGCGGTGCTGCGCGAGATCGGTGTGGATACCGGTGGCTCCAATGTGCAGTTCGCCATCAATCCTAAAAACGGGCGCATGACCATTATCGAGATGAATCCGCGCGTGTCGCGATCATCGGCGCTGGCCTCCAAGGCGACCGGCTTCCCTATCGCCAAGGTAGCAGCCAAACTTGCTGTCGGTTATACCCTGGACGAGCTGCAGAATGATATTACCGGTGGCGCTACTCCGGCATCGTTCGAACCGTCCATCGACTATGTGGTCACCAAGATCCCGCGCTTCACCTTTGAGAAATTCCCCAAGGCCGACTCCACCCTGACCACCCAGATGAAGTCGGTGGGCGAGGTGATGGCCATCGGCCGTACTCAGCAGGAGTCGCTGCAGAAGGCGCTGCGTGGCCTGGAAACCGGGGTTGATGGGTTCGACGAGCTTCTGGATTTGAGCGATGAGACTGCCATCGAGACCCTGCGTCGCGAGCTGCGCCGTCCCACTGCCGAACGCATCTTCTACGTTGGCGACGCCTTCCGCGCTGACATGAGCGTGGAGGAGGTGCATGAGCTGACTCATATTGATCGTTGGTTCCTGGTGCAGATCGAAGAGCTGATCCAGCTTGAGGCAAAGGTACGCGAGCTTGGCGCTAACGGCATCGATCGTGATTTCCTTTACCGCCTCAAGCGTAAGGGGTTTTCCGATCGTCGTCTGGCCAAGCTGTTGGGCCTGCGTGAGGGCGAGATGCGCAAATTGCGCCACGAGCTGAACGTTCGTCCGGTCTATAAGCGTGTCGATACCTGTGCTGCTGAATTCGCCACCTCCACCGCGTACATGTATTCCACCTATGAGGAGGAGTGCGAGTCCAATCCGAGCGGACGTGACAAGATCATGGTTCTTGGCGGTGGTCCCAACCGTATAGGGCAGGGCATTGAGTTCGACTACTGCTGCGTGCATGCGGCGCTTGCGATGCGCGATGACGGCTACGAGACCATTATGGTCAACTGCAACCCGGAGACCGTCTCCACCGACTATGACACTTCCGACCGTCTCTATTTTGAGCCGCTGACCCTAGAGGATGTGCTCGAGATCATTCATCTTGAGAAGCCAAAGGGGGTGATCGTGCAGTACGGCGGCCAGACTCCGCTCAAGCTGGCCCGCGACCTGGAGGCCGCCGGTGCACCGATCATCGGTACCACCCCGGATTCCATCGATTTGGCAGAGGACCGTGAGCGCTTCCAGAAGATGATCGACAAGCTGGGGCTGCGTCAACCGCCTAATCGCACCGCGCGAAATCCTGAGGATGCCGTGCGCCTGGCCGAGGAGATCGGTTATCCGCTGGTGGTGCGCCCCTCTTATGTGCTTGGTGGCCGCGCCATGGAGATCGTTTTCAACGAGGCTGAGCTGCGTACCTACATGCGTGATGCGGTGAAGGTCTCCAATGAATCGCCGGTGCTGCTGGATCGTTTCCTCGATGATGCCATCGAGGTCGATGTGGATGCGATCTGCGACGGTGAGAATGTCGTCATCGGTGGCATTATGGAGCACATTGAGCAGGCAGGTGTGCATTCGGGCGATTCCGCCTGTTCGCTTCCGCCCTATAGTCTCACTGCCGAGGTGCAGGATGAACTGCGTCGCCAGATGGTTGAGATGGCCAAGGAGCTTAAGGTTATTGGTCTGATGAATACTCAGTTCGCGATAAAAGGCAAGGATGTCTATGTGCTGGAGGTGAACCCACGGGCCTCCCGTACAGTGCCGTTTGTTTCCAAGGCAACCTCCCGCCCGTTGGCGAAGATCGCCGCCCGCTGCATGGTCGGTCAGAGCCTGCCTCAGCAGGGGGTGACCGGTGAGGTGGTGCCTGCTTACTACTCGGTGAAGGAGGCGGTATTCCCCTTCATCAAGTTTCCTGGTGTCGACCCAATCCTCGGTCCGGA
>JBFEYJ010000184.1:0-5995 GCA_041562215.1 Thiohalomonadaceae bacterium
GTACTTTCCCAGCGTATTTCAAAATTTGGCGGTCAGGCTAACAAAGGTTCGCCGGCAACATTCGACGACCTGAGAAAGCACCGTGATGAGTTTGCGCATAATTTGCAGTTGCTGCGTAACGGAGACCCGGATACCGGTATGGATCCTTCCGATAATATGGAAGTCACCGAAAAATTGAATGAAGTGGTCAGTAACTGGACGAACTATGACAAGAGCGCCAGGGTCATCATTGATGCACGAGGCGTTGTTATCTCACTGCGCGAAATCGTCAGGATGATTAACGAAAACTCGGCACAACTGCTTGCCGTGACCGACGAGGTCGCTACCTTGATGGCAGTAAATGGTGCTGCGGCGGATCAGGTTTATATCGCCAGTCGGCAGTTAATGCTCAGTCAGCGTATTATTAATAATGTAAACCGGGTGCTTGAAGGCGGTGAAGGTGCGGTAACCGCCGCTGACCGTTTCGGGCGTGATGCCGCTTTGTACGGTCGCGTGGTTAATGGTTTCCTGGAAGGTGACAAGGCTCTCAACATCTTGGAAGTACGAAATAGTGAGGTCATCGAAAAACTGGAGAATGTCAGTGACCTGTTCGGAATGTTGGGGCAGCAGGTTAGCGGCATACTCGAGCGGAGTCCTGAAATGTTCCAGGTGTCAGAGGCTATCCAGAACGTATTGAATGATTCAGACCAGTTGCTTGAGAGCATATCGACGCTGGAGACTAGTTTTAAAAATGAAATAGCTTCCCGTAGCATTACCTATGGTTTGGGCAACTTCTTCGCCGCGATTTCCGTAATGCTGCTGTTGATTCTTGGTGTACGCCTGAGAAAAGACGGTGAAGTCCGTCTGACTGCGGCCGAAGGGCAACGTCAGGAAACGGAAGCGCAGAGTCGTCGAAGCCAGCAGGCTATCATGAGGCTGCTTGATGAAATGGGTGACCTCGCTGATGGTGACTTGACCGTAAATGCTACCGTAACCGAGGATATTACGGGCGCTATCGCCGACTCCATGAACTTTACAATCGACGCTCTGCGTACCCTTGTTACCGCAATTAATGATACGGCTTCACAGGTAACAACAGCTGCACAGAGAACCCAGGCCACAGCCGTACATCTGGCCGAAGCGAGTAGTCATCAGGCACAGCAGATCGCCTCAGCCAGTACCGCTGTGAATGACATGGCGCTTTCCATCGAAAGTGTATCGAGGAATGCCGATCAGCTGGCTGAAGAATCACAGCGCTCGGTATCTATTGCGAAAAAAGGTGCCGAGGCGGTACAGAAAACGATTTATGGTATGGATGCTATTCGCGATCAGATTCAGGAAACGTCCAAGCGAATCAAACGTCTGGGTGAAAGCTCCCAGGAGATCGGTGATATCGTTGAATTGATTAACGACATCGCAGAGCAGACAAACATCCTGGCTTTGAACGCGGCTATTCAGGCCGCGATGGCAGGTGAAGCCGGTCGAGGTTTTGCGGTCGTTGCGGACGAAGTAACACGACTCGCTGAGCGTTCGTCCGATGCAACCAAACAGATTGAAGCTCTTGTAAAAACTATCCAAACCGATACCAACGAGGCGGTTATCTCTATGGAGCAGAGTACCTCGGGTGTAGTTGCGGGTGCGAAACTTGCAGAGGATGCCGGTGCGGCACTTGGTGAAATCGAGACGGTATCGGCAAACCTGGCTAATCTGGTCCAGAGCATCTCGGATGCAACGAGTCAGCAGGCGTCGGCGGCGTCCAATATTTCCGACACCATGAATGTTATCCAGGAAATCACAACTCAGACTTCCGAGGGTACCAATCAGACGGCATCGTCTATCGGTAACCTGGCGGAGCTGGCCAGCGAGCTGAAGCATTCGGTTTCGGGCTTCAAGCTGCCCGCTTAATGTCGTGGATGATGAATCAGTGTACCTGATTAGTACCGGTTCGTTGATCTGCTGAGAAATTCGTGCCAGTGACGGGGCAATGGGCTTTTAGATTGTCTTGTGAGCTTACCTTGTCCCGGTTTTTTTGTGCTCAGCGACAGTGAGATTGTTTCGAGACATCACCTCTTGCTTAAATGTGTGTGAAGTTAGCGGACTCCCTGGCGTATCAGAGGGTGTGGGATTAAGGATACAGCTCTATGATGCCTGAACAGTTTGATATCAGCACCCTGGCTTGGGTCAAGGGCGAGATTGACGATACGTTGAAACAGGCGCGGATCGCGCTTGAGCGCTATGTTGACGAGCCCGACGATAACGCGGGGCTGGATTTATGCGTTGCGCTTATTCATCAGGTTGTCGGTACGCTGCAGATGGTCGAACTCGGTGGTGCAGCGTTATTCGCCGATGAGATGGAGCAGTTAGGCTCTGCCATCAAAAACGATCAGCTCCATGACAAAGAGCAGGCTTTTGAACTACTTATGCGGGCAATCCTGCAATTGCCGGATTATCTCGAAAACTTGCTTGATGGGCAAAAAGACAATCCGCAAGGCCTTTTACCACTACTAAATGAGATGCGACAGCAGCGTGGTGATAGCCTGCTTGATAGCATTGATTTTTTTCGACCAGACCTGTCGATTCCTCCTCCAACCAAAACATCGAATGCTCCTGTTGGAATAGATAGTGCCGTTGTTGCAAAAAAACTGCACCGATTCTATATGGTTGCACTTGTCAAGGTCATTAAGGGAACGGATGTTCAGGATAACCTCAAGATAATCGCTGCGATTCTCGATAAGTTGCTTATAGTCGCTGAAGCAGAACAGTGGCGGAGGCTTCTTTGGGTTTCTGCGGCGTTAGTCGAGAGTTTAAGGAACGAGAGTATAGGCCTGTCCAGCCAAAGCAAACCGTTGCTTGGAAAGTTCGAGCAGCTACTCAAGGTCATTGCGGCAAAAGGTGAGACGGCATTAAATGATGAGGCTGTTACAGTCTTGCTCGTGCACACGCTCTATTTGTTGGCCCGCTCGCCGTCTAACGGCAAGATTGCTACTGAGGTAAGTCAGGCTTTTGGGCTTGCAGATTATTTGCAGCAATATTCAGGTGGATTGGGCGGTCTCAATGCTGAACTAAAGCAAACTGTTTCAGCGGATATTATGGAAGAGTTGTCCAGCGTTAAGGACGCCTTCGATGTGTTTGTGCGCAGTGACCGGTCTGCGATTGAAAACCTGGGACCGATGGCCGAAAAGCTTGAGCGAATGGCGGAGACGCTCAGGCTCTTGCAGGAAAACTCATTGCAGGAAAGCTTGCAACAGCAAGTTGATATTGTTCGGCAGCTCCTCGCAGGTGCCATGGAAATTAATGACGATATCTTGATGGGGGTTGCAGGTGCCGTCCTCGCCGTAGAATCAGCGCTCCGTGATTGGGGTAACGAAACTCCATTAGTCAAAGCTGACGCCAGCGAAGAACAAGTGGCTGATACTGAGAACTCACCGCAGGCAGCGGCTGAGCATTTGCGTGTGACACGCCAGGTAATGAAGGAAGCCAAGGATGACCTGGTTCGAGTGCGTGAGGCGATTAACAAGTACCTCGAGAATCCTAAAGACAATACCGTTCTGGATAACCTCCCCTCTTTGTTACATGTGATAATCGGTAGCCTGACACTTCTGTCCTACAAGCGGGTCGCCCAGGTACTGATCTCGTGTCGGGCTTTCATTCAGAATGAATTGATCAATGCCGAAGTACTTCCTGTTAGTGACAAGCTTGACGCTCTCGCTGATGCGGTCATGAGCGTCGAATACTACCTGGAAGCCTTCGTGCAAAGTCGTGTCCATCCGGGCTCAGTCCTGGAAGTCGCCGAAAGCGCAGTGTCCAGTCTGGGTTACTCAGCGGGCAGTGTTAGCTTGGGGATGGAGGCAAGAGAAATTTCCTCGCTGGACTCCACAGCGATTTATGACGTTGAGAATTCCGACACTGATTGGGAATCTGTCGATAACATTGACAGCGGGGAACTGGCATCAAAAGATTCAGTTGGAGCGTTCACGATTGGTGATCAATCCTCACACGATATGGTGGAAGAGCTTCCCTTATCTACTGAGGAGGCTCCCTTATCTAATGATGTTGTTGACCTCGACCATCCCCTGGAAGAAGCCGAGGCCCCACAGCCTTCTGAAGAACCTGTCGTAGTGCAGTCCACTTCCAATGCAGTTGATCTTGATGATGAGATTATCGAGATATTTATCGAAGAGGCAGAGGAAGAGCTACACAACCTTCGCGAATTATTCCCCAAGTGGTCTGAAAATCCGGCAGGAATAGATACGCTCAAGGATTTGCGGCGTAGCTTTCACACACTTAAAGGTAGTGGTCGTCTCGTCGGAGCATTGGAGCTTGGCGAATTTGCATGGGCATTTGAAAGCTTGTTGAATCGAGTCCTTGACGGGACGATTTCCCATAGCTCCGCCATGTTTGACATTGTTTGGCAAGGTATAGAAGCCTTGCCAGAGATGATTGAACAATTCAAGTCAGGCCAGCAACCGCAGAGTGACATTACTTCGCTGAAAAAGATGGCTGATGAGATCAGCCAGCAAAGCCAAGGTGAGGAATCTGCGACTCAGCCGGATACCAAGCCCGCTACAATGCAACAAGGGCCTGCCATTTTAAATGAGAAAGAAGCTGTTCCTGAACTGGACCCTGTCCTGCTCGAGATCTATTCAAAAGAAGCCGCCGGGCATCTGGATGAGCTTGACGCCTTTACCAGTCAAATCAGCGCAGGTGGTAGCAGAAGGGTTACGGAGCCTGTGATCCGAGCTCTGCATACTCTGCAGGGAAGCTCTCGCATGGCCGGTGTCCATCGGGTTGCCGATGTTTGCGCAAAACTTGAAAAATACGTGAAGGCTTTACAGGCATCCAATGAGGCCATAGATAATGATGGCATTGAAGCGCTTGCGGAGTGCTCGACTTATGTTCGGGCCATGCTGGATTTTCTCACCGATGGTGAGGTTGAGTCCGTTCCGGAAAACAGTAGGGCATTAACGCTTGCAAGTAGTGTTTTCGAGAAAGTTCAGCATCTCGAACATATGCTCTATGCTCAGCCTGAACATGGCTTGGATCAAGTGGATGAGAGCGTTCCGGATCAATTAGCCGTAAGTCAGAAACCAGTTCAATCCGAATCATCCATATTAGTCGATGAATCTGATGCACCCGAGTTGACTTCCAGCAGTGATGTGGCTGAGGAGACAATAACTTTTGAGCCAGTGGACACTCTCATTTCTGAAGGGTTAGAGGCAATTGAGTCTGTTTGGTCAGAGGAGTCGCAAACAACAGATACTCTTGCAGATACCTCAGAGGCTAGTACGACCACTCTGGAACATAGGGAAGCGAATCCAGCAACAGTGTTCTCTGCATCTGCTGAAGATTACGATCAAGAACTATTGGATATTTTTCTTGAGGAAGGTGCTGATATTCTTGATGCCAGTGAAGAGACACTTCAGGCGTGGGTGGATAATCCCGGCGATGATACATTGGTGGAAGAATTGCAGCGACAGCTTCACACCCTGAAGGGCGGCGCACGTATGGCCGGTATAACTGCTGTCGGTGATTTGAGCCACAGCCTCGAGTCGACGGTGGATAAAGTCGTTGACGGGTTGCTCGCACATACACCAGCGATGATGGATTTGTTGCAGCTGTCACATGACCGGTTGGTCAGCATGCTTGAGCAGGTGAAAAATCATGAGCCTGTCACCCCGGGAGACGACCTGATCCGGCGGGTGGAAAATCTTGCACAAGGCAATGATGCAGTACAGGCGGAAGAAAATACAGGCTGGAACGTGGTACCGGAGACGGCGGGTACTGCTAGGGAGGATGCTACACAGGAGCCGGTGATTACTGCCGAAGATCACAGTTTACAGAAGACGGCGCTAACTGCCGAAGACGAGCTTGTACAGGAGTCGTCGGTTACTGCCGGGGATAACGGTGGACAGGAGCAGGTGATTACCGCCGAGGAGGACGGTGCACAGGAGCAGACGGTTACTCCCGTTAAGCCAGTACCTGATTTGAACCCCACAGGCTCGCTGCCTGAGATCGA
>JBFEYJ010000185.1:0-5984 GCA_041562215.1 Thiohalomonadaceae bacterium
GCCGGGGCTTTTTTTTAACCCTCTATCGTGCTGCATTAGTAGAATTATTTGTTGCATAAGCAGGCCTCCTCATTGCCGAAACACCTCCGGCTGTAAGCTCTGTGACAATTCTAGCGGACTTAATTTGCCTAAACCGAGTATCACGATCATCACGTAAGCAAATCATCAGGACACCCGGTCAACGCAAAGAGATCTCCCGGATAGCTAGGCTTTATGGTAGGTGTCCACGTTGTTGTGGCCTGCAATAGCGATCTCCCAAACGTGTCTAGCCAAGGCCCTCAGATCCTCTAATCTTAAAGTGCCAGGTTGGGTTCGGAGGCCGCTATGTACTCGTTGATAATCGCACTGCTGATCGGCGCCGGTCTGTGGCTGCTGGTTCAGGGTGTCAACCAGTCCAAACGCAACCGGATCATCATCGGTGTTGCGATCATGATGCTGACCCTGGCTTTCTTCGGATTCATGAGCCTTTGGGGTGAGATGCTCTGGTTTGAGGCTCTGGGGCTGCAGAGGAGGTTCTGGGTTTTTCTCGCCTTCCAGGTGGGAACCGCGCTTGCAGGGGCAGCCGTGGCGGCCGGGATCACCCTGGTGATTATCCGGTCAACGGAAAACCGGCTCCTCAGGAACATGGCACTGATTACCGCTGCCGTCGGCGGAGTGGGGTGGGGGACACAAAGCTGGTCGGCGCTGCTGGTCTTTCTCAATCGGGTGACGACCGGGATGACCGATCCGGTGTTCGGGCAACAGACAGGCCTGTTCCTGTTCGAACTGCCGTTCTATGACAATCTCTATGGCCTTCTCCTTTACAGCACCATTATTGGTATTGGCGCGTCGATCATTAACCTCCTTCTGAAGGAGCAGTTAACCGATTTCCACTTTGCCAGGGAGGAGGCGGATGCCCATTTCACGTCGTTGCTGATCGGCAGTACGGTTCTTGCCGTGGTGTTTGCCGGTGGTGCTGTTCTGCAGGCATACCATCTGCTGTTCTCTGACTTCGGGGTAGTGTATGGAGCGGGCTGGACTGACATTCACATCCGCTTGCCGGTCTATCTGGGCATGGCCGCCATATTGGTTCTTTTTGCACTATTGTCATTGATTCCGTCGTTCAGGCGGTGGCTCTCGGCACGAGTGGCAGAAATAACCTCCTTGCGCGCGCCGGTACTGAATACGCTGATCACCGTGTGGCTCACCATCGGTGGGATCTGGGCTGTCGCCGTGCTGGTGCTGCCATCGCTGATGCAATGGCTGGTCGTGGTGCCGAACGAAATCACCTTTGAAAAACCCTATATCGAGCGGAATATCGAATTCACACAGCACGGCTTTCACCTCGATAAGGTAGAGGAGCGACAATTCCCCGCCAGTGAGACCCTCACGCCGGCCATGGTGGAGGATAACCGGCACCTGCTCTCCGAAGTTCGCCTGTGGGACTGGCGGGCACTGGATGCGGTGTATAAACAGTTCCAGGAGATCCGCCTTTACTACGAGTTTGTGGATGTGGACATGGACCGCTACACCTTCGACGGCTCTTACCGCCAGGTGATGACGTCAGCGAGGGAGCTGGCTCAGGAGAACCTTGCTCCGCAGAGCCAGACCTTCGTCAACCGCCGTTTCAAGTACACCCACGGCTATGGACTGACGCTGGCCACGGTGAGCGACTTTACCGAGGAGGGCCTGCCCAACCTGTTGGTGAAGGACATCCCACCCCGGAGCCAGTACCCGGAGCTGAAGGTGGAAAGGCCGCAGATCTACTATGGCGAACTGACGGTCGATCCGGTTGTGGTGAACAGTGACGAGGAGGAGTTCGATTTTCCCAGTGGTGAAACCAACGAGTACATCCGTTATCCCGGGCGCGGCGGGGTGCGGATGCACAACCTGTGGCGCAAGTTCCTGTTCGGCTGGAAATTCGATGGCACCCGTTTTTTGTTTTCCGGTTACCCCAATGAAAACAGCCGGGTCATGTTTCACCGCCAGGTGCGTGAGCGGGTCAAGCGGATCGCCCCGTTTCTGGAGTTCGATGAAGACCCCTATGTGGTCCTGGCCAACGGGCGGATGTACTGGTTTATCGATGCCTACACCACCTCGGAATATTTTCCCTATAGCGAACCGTTCTCCTCCCGCGAGTTCGTCGAGTTCCGCAACGATGTTCAAAGTACCGGCTTTGCCCGCCGCACAGCATCCGATCTGCACGGCGTGAACTACGTGCGAAATTCGGTCAAGGCGGTGGTCGATGCCTTCGATGGCAGCGTGAAGCTCTATGTCTTCGAACCCGAAGATCCAGTCATTCAGGTCTGGCAACGGATCTTTCCCGAAATGTTCAAGCGCAAACAGGAGATGCCGGCCGAGCTGCGCAGCCACGTACGCTACCCGCAGGACTTCCTGCTGGCACAGGGGCTGGTGTACGCCAAATACCACATGCGCGATCCGGAGGTGTTTTACAACCAGGAAGACCTGTGGGTGAGGGCGACGGAGAAACACTATAACCGCGTGCAGCCGGTGGAGCCCTATTACGTCATGTGGGAACTGCCGGAGTCGGACAGGGCAGAGTTTGTTCTCATGCAGCCGTTTACCCCAAAGAACCGGCAGGTGTTGATTGGCTGGATTGCAGGGCTCTCCGACGGCGAAAACTACGGGCGTTTTCTCGCCTACAAGTTCCCCAAGGAGAAGCGGGTACTCGGTCCGCAACAGGTCGAGACCAAGATCGATCAGGACTCGTTTCTCTCGGGGCAGCTCAGCCTGTGGGACCAGCGCGGCTCCAGTGTTATCCGCGGCAATGTGCTGGCGATCCCCATCGACGAAACCATCCTCTACGTGGAGCCGATCTACCTGCGCGCGGAGACCGCCGCCTACCCGGAACTGCGTCTCGTGGTGGTGATGCACGGCGACAACATGAGTTATGCCGAGAGCTTCGATGCCGCCTTGCAGGGGCTGTTCGAGGAGCATCCACCGGCACCGGCAGGAGCCGTAGTGCCTGGCGTGACGCTGGGTGAGCTCGGAGAGCAACTCAACCAGGCCTTTAATGCGTACCTTAAAGCCCTCGGCGACAAGCTGTTTGAGGAAGCCGGGAAGCAACTCAAACGGCTGAGCGAGCTCATTGAACGTGCCAGGCAAGAGGCAAACCGTCAGAGCGAAGGTAATGAGCGGCCTTGACTGGTCTTTAAGAGGATTTGGTGAGCTCGGCGAACCGCATCCTCGCAACCGCGAACGGGACTATCGGCAGGTTGCTTCACCGACCTCTCTTCCTGCATCTGCCCGCTTGGCGATACGGTTGGCCTATGATACGTGCGCAAGAATATGTAGAGGTGCCCTGAATGATTCTCGCCATTTCCGCACTGCTTGGACTGTCCCTGGCGCTCGGTTACATCATTCTAACGTTCACTATCCACCGAACTTATCGCGCGCCAAGGAGAGTCGAAACCGGATCGCCGGCGGATCTCGGTCTGCCTTTTCACATAATCGCTATCCCGACCGAAAACAACAGATGTCTGCATGCCTGGTATGTCCCTCCGCCTGACCACTCGGAAAACGCACCGGGCGTGGTGGCGATACATGGCTGGGGAGGGAATGCCGAGTTGATGCTACCGTTTGCAGTGCCGTTTCACCGGACCGGCTACGCGACCTTGCTTATCGACGCCCGAAACCACGGCAGAAGTGATGCCGACTCCTTCTCCTCTCTACCCCGATTCGCAGAAGACCTGGAACACGGATTGGAATGGCTGTCAGCACAGCTCGAAGTCAATCCTCATCGGATCGCCCTGCTAGGCCACTCGGTGGGGGCAGGCGCGGCACTTCTGGTTGCCTCACGCCGCGACGATGTTGCCGCTGTGGTAAGCATCGCCGCGTTTGCCCATCCGGAGGCACTGATGCGCCGCCAGATGAAGACCCATCATATTCCATACCCGGTTGTCGGCTGGGCGGTGTTGCGTTATATCGAGCACGCGATCGGCACCCGCTATGAGACGATCGCGCCGGTTAATACCATTAGAAAGGTCAATTGCCCGGTACTGCTTATCCACGGTGGCGATGACCGTCGCGTTCCGTTATCTGATGCCGAAGCAATCTATGCCCGGAGGACACATCAACATGTGGAGTTGCTCACTATCCCAAACGCTGACCACGACTCCGCGGAGCACATCGAGTTGCATAGCGATGCGCTGCTCATGTTCCTGCAAGGTGCATTTCAGGATCGTTAACCCCTCCAGGGCCTGGTATCTGAAGCCCTGAAAGGACAAATCTCATACACCTGCGTCATTTTTAGCAGAGTACCTTTGAAGTTCACGCATATGGTGTTGCAGTGCATTCGTTATGCGCGCAGCAATATTATCCCCTTGGCCCTGTTCAGCGAGTCGGCGCGGATCGAGCGGTTCACCGAAGTGGATGGTCAGGCGGCCCAAAGCAGGTATGCGCTGACCGGGAGGCATGGCTTCGTGCGTACCCTGAAGCACAACCGGTATCACAGGCACGGAAAAGCGCTCCAGCAACATGCCAATACCGGGGCGAAACTCTTGCAACTCTCCGCTAGCGGAGCGCCCGCCCTCGGGAAACCAGATCAGGCCATGTTCGCGCTCAAGCACCGAGGCGGCCAGGGCCAGGCTGGTGCGCACTCCCCGGCGTTGGTTGATCGGAATAACCTGCACCACACGACTGCCAAACCGCTTCAACGGATTGGTGAAAGCCACCCCCGTCCAGCCTCCCCAGTACAGTGTGTCCAGCCTTGCGAGGGGAAGCACAGCGGCAACGGTGAACGGATCGAGATAACTGACGTGATTACAGGCAAGCACAACGGGCCCCTGTTTGGGTAGACGTTCCAGGCCGTCTACCTGGAGGCTGAACAGTGAGCGCAGCAGCACCCGGTTGATGATGTAGAGGCCTCTGGCTGCGCCACGCAAGAGTGGTCCACGGGGTTTGAGCCAGCGGCGATCGGCCTCATCGAGGACCAGCTCAGGCTCCTTGATCGGATCGGCGATCGCTGTGGCCTGCGCCATGGCGTCGATCAGTTCTCGCAGCAAATCGCGAACCGTTTCGATCCGTCCAATCGCTTCATCATCCAGCTCGATGCCGGTATGCTCACCCAGTTCCAACGTCAGGTTGAGCCATTCCAGGGAGTCCATGCCCAGTTCGAATTCCATGCTTGAGTCCGGGGTAAGCCCTTTTTTCGGGTAGTGCTGTGCCAGCCACTCCCATGCGCCACGGGCGGCAGGGTACTCAAGCAGGCTACGATCCTCGGCGGACATCTCCTGCAGTTCCATGGGCTTGACCTCTGCCGCCTCACCGCCGGTACTGATGACTTGCTGATAAAGTTCGCTAAGTTTGTGCCGCCTGATTTTACCAAGCCGGGTACGCGGTAGCGGCTTGCGGCTCACGGCAAAGTCAGTGAGCTGCTGATAAGAGGGGAGCTCGCGGCCAACTTCGCTGAGTGCAGTTTGAAGTCTGGATTCGACGTCGTTGCTGATGCCGGTCACCGGCACGATTAGCGCGACCAGCTTGTCCTTGTGTTGCAAGATGCCGATCTCTTTAATTGCTGGATGGGCGGCATAACGCTCTTCCAGATCATCAGGCTGAATGTTTTCACCACCCGCGGTGACGATCAGGGTCGACACCCGACCTGAGAGATGGAGATACCCATCGTCGTCGAGCCATCCCAGGTCCCCCGTATGAAACCAACCGTCGTCGGTGAAGGCCTCGCGGGTCCTCTCCGGAAGATGGTGATAGCCCACAAAGACACTTGGCCCCCGGGCAAGGATCTCACCATCCCTGCCGCGTAGACCGACTTCGGCGACAGCGTGTCGGTCAATCCGCAACGACACGCCATCAACCGGCCGCCCAACAGTATCAGGGCGTATCTTCCCAGGTGGATCGATGGTCAGCAGGGGGGCGGTTTCGGTCAGGCCGTAACCGACAGCGACCTGCCAGCCCAGGGCCTCCAGGTTCCAGGCCAGCGCCTCATCCAGCGCAGCGCCGCCGCATGCCAGTACCCGCAATTGCCTGCC
>JBFEYJ010000186.1:0-5981 GCA_041562215.1 Thiohalomonadaceae bacterium
ATGTTGTGCAGACTGTGCGTGAGATGCGCCGTATTCTCTTCCGACAGGAGCCTGTTGCCGTTTTCAATCAGGGTGGAGAGCTTCTCGACCAGCTCCGTGAGTGAGCCGCTCAAGCGGGAAATCCGCGACGGTTCGGCGATGATTTCCGGCACACCAGCGTCCTTACCCACGAGTGGCGGGCTCTCTGCTGAACCACCGGTCAACTGGATCTCGGATGCGCCCGTGATATTGGCCAGGATCAGCTCGGCGCGGGTGTCTTGCTTGACGGGGGTTGTAGCGGCGACCCGAATGCGTGCAATCACCTGGCGCGGGTCGTTTGGATCGATCGCTATCCGTTCAACCGTACCCACATGAATGCCGCTATAGAGTACGCGACTGCCTATCGACAGGCCGGTGACCGATTCCCGGAACACGATATCGTAGACATCGGCATCCTCCCCGGGACCGGCCTTCGCCAGCCACAACACGAACCACATCGCCGCGGCGACAACCACCACAGTGAACAAGCCAATCAGGACATAGTGTGCACGTGTTTCCATTTAGCGAGCCTCACCGGCGGTTCGTGCGGCCTGTTGTGCGGCACGGCCGCGCGGACCATGGAAATACTCCTGGACCCAGGGATCATCGGTCGCGCTCACCACCTCGATTGTGCCGGTAACCAGTACGTGCTTGCGGGACAAAACGGCGATACGGTCGCAGGTGGTATAGAGGGTATCCAGATCATGCGTGACCAGGAATACGGTGAATCCGAATGCATCTCGCAGGGTCAATAATAGCCGGTCGAAGGCGGCGGCGCCGATCGGGTCGAGCCCGCCGGTAGGCTCGTCGAGAAATAGCAATTGGGGGTCCAGCGCCAACGCACGCGCCAGGGCGGCGCGCTTGACCATGCCGCCGGACAGCGCTGCAGGGTAGAGGAAACCGGACTCGGGCGGCAGACCGGTCAAAGCCAGTTTTACCCAGGCCAGAGATTCGGCATCCGCGCGCGATAGACCCGCGTGTTCGATCAGCGGCAGGGCAATATTCTCTATGGTGGTCAAGGACGAGTACAGCGCGCCCTTTTGGAACAAAACACCACTGCGAAGGGTGAGTTCGGTCCCTCGCTGTCCGGGCAGCCCGGACAGTTCCTTGCCCAGAAAGCGGATCGCTCCCGCAGCCGGTCGCTGTAGCCCGACAATGCTGCGCAGAAGAACCGACTTGCCTGTTCCGGACCCACCCACCACGCCGAGGATCTCACCGCGATAGAGGTCCAAATCCAGTCCTTCATGCACCACATTGGTACCGAAGCGGTTACTCAGCCCACGAACCTGCACTAGCGGCTCGGTGAACGTCTTGTCGTTCATCGATCTCACCAGCCGATTTCCATGAAGAATAGTGCCGCCATGGCATCCAGCAGGATCACCATGAAGATCGATTGCACCACGCTGGAGGTCGTGTGCAACCCGACAGATTCGGCGCTTGCGCCTGCTTTGAACCCCTCAAGGCAGCCAATCAGTGCAATGATAAAAGCGAACATCGGCGCTTTGGACAGCCCGACCAGAAAGTGCCGAAGGGGCACCGTGTTGATGATCTCAAGGTAACGCGTAACGGGGATATCGAGTTCGAGATACGAAACGACGCCCCCACCGGCCAACCCCGATATAACGGCGACGAAAGTCAGCAAGGGCAATGTCAGCATCAGCGCCAGCAACCGTGGCAGCACCAGCAACTCGATCGGGTCCAGGCCCTGAACGCGCATGGCGTCGATTTCTTCGTTCGCCTTCATCGAACCGATCTCCGCAGTGAAGGCGCTGGCAGTACGCCCAGCCAGCATGACGGCAGTGAGCAATACCCCGAATTCGCGCAAAAACGAATAGGCCACCAGATCCACCGTGTAGATGGTGATGCCGAAATCGGCGAGCACCGTGGCGCCCAGCAGGGCGACGACCGCACCGACCAGAAAGGTCAGCAGGGCCACAATGGGCACGGCGTTCAATCCGGTTAATTCGATATGATTGACCAGCGCGGTGATTCGCCAGCGCCGTGGACGCGGCAATATGCCCAGTAGGGTGATGAGTGTCCGCCCCATGAAACCCAGCAGGGTGACCGAATTCAGCCATACGGCCTCGGTAGCACGTCCTGTGTGCGCCAGGATATCCCCAAAGGCATAGGTGGGCTCGTATGCCTCAAGAGGCGGCTGTTGCAGTGCCTGGTCCACTGTCCGGAGCAGCTCGCGGCGTTCCGTCGACAGGCTTGGCGCAAGCTCTGGCAGGGCGTGCAGCCGATCGCTCCCCAACAGCCGGGCAAGGAGTGCGGCACCGGAAGTATCCAGCTCGCCGAGTCCCTCAAGGTCGAGCCGCAGGGCGGTGCCCTCCTCCAGCGACAGACTGACCACGGATTGTCGTAGCGTGGAGTAATAAGGCAGTGTCCAGTCGCCGGTGATGGTTAGGCAGACGCCATCCGGCGTCTTATCCAGCCTCAGTCGACCCGGTGAGAGAGGGGATCCGTCCGTCACTTTGCTCTCGCCCGAGATAGGCGTCCGTGACGCTGCAGAGATTCAAGAGCGGCCTGTTTCGTACACCTGCTCATGCTCAGAACTCGATGCCCTACCCTCTTGCACCAGGAATTGCGGTGGCGCTTACTTGCACCGCCTATTATCCACAGCATAGCCAATGAAAAGCGGCCGCGAGAGAACCCCTGAGTCGCCATATCCGATGAGATCAACTGCGAGTGATGCTCTGCCGAAACCGTGTCAGTGCAGCGACGAAGAACACAGCACCGATTGCGACGATGGCAAGTAATTGGGGCCACACCACCGAGAGACCGGCGCCGCGGAATAGAATCGCCTGGGCGAGGCTGACAAAGTGCGTGGTCGGCGCTGCCAGCATAATCACTTGCACCGCCAGCGGCATACTCTCGCGTGGCGTAGTCCCACCGGACAGCATCTGCAGTGGCACGACCACCAGGATCATAAGCAGCGCGAACTGCGGCATAGATCGAGCCACGGTGGCAAGTAGTATGCCCATGGCGGTTGTCGAGAAGAGGTGGAGGAGAACGCCCAATAGAAACAGCGGCACCGAACCGGCGATCGGCATGGCCAGCACGCCCTGCACCACAAAGTATAATGACAGTGCGGCGGCCACCAGCACCACCAGGCCATTGGCCCAGACCTTGGCGGCCATGATCTGGAACGGCGTCAGCGGCATCACCAACAGGTGCTCTATGGTGCCGTGTTCACGCTCACGAATGATCGCCGCGCCTGCAAGGATCACCGACAACATGGTGATGTGGTTGATCATCTCCATCACCCCGAAGAACCAGGTGCCGTTCAGGTTAGGATTGAACTGCATGCGTACCGCGAGTTTGACGGGGAGCGGTGGGGCACCCCGGTAACCCTGAACGAATCGGGTGATCTCATCGGTAAGAATGTTCTGGATGTAACCGGCGCCGATAAATGCCTCGTCCATGCGCGTTGCATCGATATTGAGCTGGATCGCCGGCCGGTGCCCGGCCAGCACGTCGCGCTGGAATCCTGCCGGCACATGCAGTGTAAAGGTGTAACGCCCGGCATCCAGCCCGGGATCAACATCCGCAAAATCAATGAGCGTGGGTGGCAGGAACTCCGGCGGGCGCAGCGCACCGAGCAGTCGGAGTGACAAAGGTGAGCGGTCTTCATCAACCACCGCGATCGGTGCGTTGCGCAGCTCACTTGACTGGCTGCTGGCAGCATCGTAAATCCCGAACGAGAATACCCAGATAAGGAACACCAGCAGCACCTTGTCGTACCACAAACTGCGAATTTCCTTGAGTCCCAGCTGCAATACGTTCACCAGGCGCCGCATCATCATTTCTCCTGCTTGCGCAGCAACAACACGCACAACACGAGCAGCACCGGTATGAACACTCCCAGTGCCAGGAACGGGCCGGTGAGATCGCCAAGGTCCAATGCCTTGTTAAAGGTTCCGCGGCTGATAACCAGGAAATGGGTCGTCGGGTAGATCTTCGAGATCACAGCGGCGCCACCCTCCAGTGACGAGACCGATGAGTTCAGCCCTGAGAACTGGAACGCCGGCATCATGGTCGCGATGGCGGTGCCGAAGATCGCGGCGACTTGCGAGCGTGTAAAGGTCGACATAAATAAGCCAAGCCCGGTGGTCGCGGTGACATACAGCAGCGCGCCGAAGGTCAGGGCGAACAGGCTGCCCTTGAGCGGCACGCCGAATGCAAACACTGCTAATGCCAGGAGCCCGAAGAAGCCAATCATGCTCACACCTATGTACGGCAACTGCTTGCCGAGAAGGAATTCGAGGCGAGTCATGGGTGTCACGTACAGATTGGTAATAGAGCCGAGTTCCTTCTCACGCACCACACCGAGGGCAGTGAGCATCGCCGGGATGAATACCAGCAGGATCGGAATAACGCCCGGAACCATTGCATTGAAGCTCTCAAAGTCCTGGTTGTAGCGGTAACGTACCTCGATTTCGGCGGCAGACGCTGGTGAGGTTACGCCGCTGCGGGTAGCGAGCTCTCCAAGGTACTGGTAGTGAAGGCCCTGTACATAACCACGGATGGTTTCGCCGCGAAATGGCATTGCGCCATCGATCCACATACCGACCTCGGGGGAGTGACCGCGTTTGAGATCACGACCGAAACCGGGCGGAATTTCGATGGCGAGGCTCAGCTCGGCACTTCGCATACGCCGGTCAAGTTCGGATTGAACATACAAGGGCGGCTGCTCGATGAAGTAACCCGAACCGGCAATGTTCTCTACATAGTCGCGGCTCTCAGGCGTTTGGTCGCGGTCGAGCGCCGCGAAGCGCAGCTCATCCACATCAAAGGTCATGCCGTAGCCAAGCATGAACATGAGCAGCGCCGCGCCGACCAGAGCGAAGGTAAGCCGGATCGGATCGTGCCACAGTTCCAGCGTCTCGCGACGCGCCACTCCAAGCAGCCGCGTAAGTCGGAATCCGCTGCGTGGCCGAGTCTGTGACCCCGGCGATATCGCCGCGACAGACGTTTCTTCCGGCGGCTTGCCGGTGGCCTCTTCCAAATAGGCGATAAAGGCCTCCTCCAGCGTGGCCGCTCCGCGTGACTGTTTGAGTATCTCCGGCTTCCCGCTCGCTAACACCTTGCCCGCGTGCATCAACGAAATGCGGTCGCAGCGCTCAGCCTCGTTCATGAAGTGAGTGGAGATAAAAATGGTCACTCCCTGGCGTCGCGCGATATCGAGCAAAAGCTCCCAGAACTTGTCACGCGCCACTGGATCGACGCCAGAAGTCGGCTCATCGAGGATCAGCATCTCCGGGCGATGCACCATTGCGACGGCAAGCGATAAGCGCTGACGGATCCCGAGCGGCAACGAGGCCGTCAGCTCCTTGGCGTATTCACCGAGACCGAAGCGCTCGATCAGCTCGTGCACGCGCGGCACGATTTCCTGGGTCGGCAGATGGAATAGCCGCGCGTGCAGCACCAGATTCTGGCGTACCGTCAACTCTTCATACAGGGAGAACGCCTGGGTCATGTAGCCGACCCGCCTGCGGGTCGTGAGATCGCGCGGATCGACCGGCCGGCCGAACAATTTGGCATGGCCGGCGCTCGGCGGCAGCAAGCCGGTCAGCATCTTCATGGTAGTGGTCTTGCCGCAACCGTTGGAACCAAGGAAGCCGAAGATTTCACCACGCTCGATGCGAAAACTCGCGCTGTCGACGGCAGTGAAGTCGCCAAAGCGCATGGTGAGCCCATCGGCCTCGATTGCGGGTACACCGCCTGCCTCGGTCATGCGCTGCGGTTCGGTAAGCACCCGATGTCCCATACGCTGCGCCTCAGGCAACAGTTCAATAAATGCAGTGTCGAGTGTCGCCGCGCCGGTACGCCTTTTGAGCTCGGCCGGGCTGCCGGTGGCCATCACCCGGCCGGCGTTCATGGCCACCAGCCAGTCAAAGCGCTCGGCCTCTTCCATATAGGCAGTGGCAACGATAACGCTCATACCGGTACGTCGCCTGCGG
>JBFEYJ010000187.1:0-5980 GCA_041562215.1 Thiohalomonadaceae bacterium
GAGATCAGAGACGAGATTCAGGTGAAAATAGACGAGGGGAGAGATAAGTGCGTTATATGCGAGGTTTGAGCATGAATACGCGAGTGAAGTGCACACCTTCTTCCCGCGGCCTTGGTACCAGCTTTTGGAAGTATGCGTTCACCACAGGGCGGCAAGGCGGTATTATGCTGAGCATTCCGCCGAACTGATAATGGGCACACGAATAATGGAAGCACTCTTTCGGGCGATAGCGTCGATAGCCATGCTACAGCGTGGGCCACAGATCTTGCCGGCATCCCGCCATCTGATGGCTTTGGCACTGGCGGCGCACCTGGGCACGGGTGTGTTACTGGGAATGTACGCGCTTTCTTCCGGGATGGCGCTGCTGTCAGCTTTTGTGGGTACCCTGATCATGGTTGCGCTGGTGCATGGATTGTTGCTGCTGCATCAACGGCAGGCGCGGGTAATGCAGACACTGACAGCGCTGGCCGGTTGTGAGGTGCTGATTGGTCTTTTGGCGCTGCCGCTGACGGCCCTCTATTATGCCGGCGGAGGAGTGGCGGAACTGGCCGCACTGCTCTCCCTGCTGTTGTTCGTGTGGAATGTGACCGTGGCGGCGCATATCTTCCGCCATGCACTGGATGTGTCCATGTGGATGGGAGTGTTGTTTGCTGTTGGATATACCTTGATTTCGTTGAGCCTGAGCGGGTTTTTGGGACCGGCTGGGGCTTAAAGCGAGGTTCAAGGATTCAGGTGCCCTGGAATGGGAGCGGTATCTGCCCGCGATGTATTCAACCTTCCCTCCTGCTTGGGGTGGAAGGTGGTGACGGGTGTGTTTCGGAGCAGAGTCTCTTCGGTGAACGGTTTGCCTGCGAAGTAGACTCCTGGAGGACTTTCTGCGCGAATTATTAGAGGGTGAGGGTTTGAAAGTACATATTCTCGGCATTTGCGGTACCTTCATGGGCGGGGTGGCACTGCTGGCACGTTCTCTTGGCCATGAGGTGAGCGGCCAGGATGCCGGTGTCTACCCCCCGATGAGCACACAGCTTGAGGAGCAGGGCATTGTCTTGCACGAGGGCTATGCGCCGGAGGCGATCCCCGCGGATGTGGATATGGTCGTTATCGGTAATGCGCTGTCCCGTGGCAACCCCGCAGTCGAATATGTGCTTAACCGCGGTTTGCCTTATACCTCAGGGGCACAGTGGCTGAGCGATAACCTACTGCGCGATTGCTGGGTGCTGGCGGTGGCCGGAACTCACGGCAAAACGACGACCGCCTCGATGCTGGCCTGGATCCTGGAGTACGCGGGTATCCAGCCGGGCTTTCTCATCGGCGGCATTCCCCAGAATTTCGGCCTCTCTGCCCGTCGTGGCGGCAGTCCATTCTTTGTTGTGGAAGCCGATGAGTATGACACCGCCTTTTTCGATAAGCGCTCCAAGTTCGTTCACTACCGCCCGCGCACTCTGGTAATGAACAACCTGGAGTTCGATCATGCGGATATTTTCCCGGACCTGGCGGCGATCCAGCGTCAGTTTCACCACTTGGTACGTACTGTTCCCGGAGAAGGTTTGATCCTTGCCCCGGCGGATGACCACAATCTCGAGTCGGTGTTCAGGATGGGCTGTTGGACGCCGTGCGAGTATTCCGGCAGTGAGGAGGGCTGGTCGGTGAGCAACACCGCCGCTGACGGCAGTCGCTTTGAGGTCTGCTGGCGTGGCGCTTCCCAGGGTACAGTGGCGTGGGAGTTGCTCGGCGCACACAACGTGAGCAATGCGCTTGTGGCCATTGGTGCCGCGCGCCATGCAGGAGTGCCGGCGGCACAGGCCACCGAGGCACTGTGCCAGTTCAAAAATGTTAAACGCCGCATGGAGCTGCGTGGCGAGGTCAATAATATTCATGTCTACGACGACTTCGCCCACCATCCCACAGCCATTGCCACAACACTCAGCGGCTTGCGCAATAATGTTGGCAGCGCACGCATTATCGCTGTGCTCGAACCGCGCTCCAACACCATGCGCATGGGCGTGCACAAGGATACACTGTTGCCCTCGCTGGTCGATGCGGACAGGGTCTTTATCTACGCCCCTCAAGATCTCGGCTGGCAGTTGCCGAATAGCGCACCGGGATCGGTCACCGCCTGTGAGGATTTCGAGCAGTTGCTGAGCGCGGTGATTGCCGAGGCGAAGCCGGGAGATCAGATCCTGGTGATGAGCAATGGCGGGTTCGGGGGAATTCATGGGAAGTTGCTGGAGGGGTTGGGATACGCTTCCTAGCCCAAGGCTATGCGGTATCGCCGGTACCCTGTCATGCGGGGGACTCCATGGTCAGGCCAAGCTGACGTGAAGCGAGACCAATCCACTAATATTTCCCCTATCTCTCTCCACAGGCTATCCTAACCAGATTCCTTGACACCCCTGATCCACCTGCCGCGGTTTTTATGTCGAACAGCAATAACGCTATTTCCCTGGCCATGACCGGCGCCTCCGGCGCCCCATACGGACTCCGCTTGCTGGAGTGCCTGCTTGCGGCAGGGTGTGATGTCTACCTGATGGTGTCCGCTCCCGCACTGGTCGTGCTGGCGACCGAAACCGATCTCGACGTGCCGGGCCGCCCTGGGGCGATGCAGGCGTTCTTTACCGAGCGTTTCGGCGCCAGACCGGGGCAGCTGCAGGTGTTCGGGCGAGAGCAGTGGATGGCGCCGGTGGCCAGTGGCTCGAATGCGCCGCGCTCGATGGTGGTTTGTCCCTGTTCAACCGGCACGCTCTCCGCAATTGCCACCGGCGCAAGCAATAACCTTATCGAGCGGGCGGCTGATGTGATGATCAAGGAACGGCGTCAGCTTATCCTGGTGCCGCGTGAGATGCCTTTCTCACCGATCCACCTGGAAAACATGACCAAGCTGGCGCAGCTCGGTGTCACCATAATGCCGGCTTGTCCCGGTTTTTATCACAAACCGACTTCGCTGCAGGAGATAGTCGACTTCGTGGTGGCTCGAGTTCTCGATCATCTTGGCGTACCGCAGCAGCTTGTATCGCGTTGGGGTGATGACAATGATGGCGATGAACAGGTGTAGCATCCCACTTTTCCCCCTGCACACGGTGCTGTTTCCCGGCGGCCCGCTGGCGTTGCGGATTTTCGAGCCCCGTTATCTGGATATGGTCAGCCGCTGTTTGAGGCAGGAAACGGGTTTCGGAGTGGTGCTGATCCGCGACGGCAAAGAGGTGGGTGGGGTTCCTGAAGTGTACGAGGTTGGTACGTTTGGGCGTATCAGCTATTGGGAGCAGCGTCGGGATGGTCTGTTTGGCATTACGTTTACCGGCGAGCAGCGCTTTCGTATCCTCAAACAGGAGATCAAGCCCGACCAGCTGATGATTGCCGAGGTGGAACTATTGCCCAATGAGCCTTCTGTCGTGGTGCCGGGGAAGTACCGGGAACTGGTCGACATGCTGCTGCGGATCCTCAATGAGCTTGGGCAACCCTACCAGAGCATGCCGAAGGCCTATGATGACAGCGCCTGGGTTGGGGCGCGATTGGTTGAGTTGCTGCCGCTTGAGCTGGCACAGAAGCAGCGTCTTCTGCAACTCAATGATCCGTTGGAGCGGCTGTTGAAACTTGCCGCTCTCACCGGCCTGAAAAATATGTGACGCAAGACTTGGCATGCCCAATGGCGTATCGCTAAACTGAATTGACAACTTTTCACCCGAGGGGGAGATGATGCTGCACTCAAAAGTAATGAAAAATATTGGTTCGCTGTTAGCCATACTGGGCTTGCTTGGTGGGCAACTGGCTCCAGCCCATGCCTCGATGGTCGGCACCACCACAGCGATGCAGCAGGCGCAGCGCAGTTTCGAACGGGCGGAACTGCTCGAAATGCTTGACCGCGATGCAGCACGAAGTCAATTACAGTCAATGGGAGTCGATGCCGAGGCGGCAAAGCAACGGGTGGCGGCGATGACCGATGCTGAGATCAGCGAGCTCAACGCTCGCCTCGCCGATATGCCAGCGGGTGGTGATGCTGTCGGTGTGATTATTTTGCTGTTTATTATCTTTGTCATCACCGATATGCTGGGCGCCACCGATATTTTCCCCTTCATTCACCCGGTAAGATAAGTCTTGCCAAGCGTCATCCGTAGCGCCGGCCGTCTGGCTGGCGCCATCTTCTTTATTCTCCAGCTTTCCGCTTGCAGCTATACACAGCAGAGCGCGCGCCTTGAGCAGGCCCCACCTCCCAGCCTGTCGTCCAGTGAAGAGCTGAAGCAAACCCCTTTCTTTGCCCAGCAACGGTATCAATGCGGTCCGGCGGCATTGGCTATGGTGCTGGTTGACCGCGGTGTCGAGGTTAACCCCGATGAGCTTGTCGACAAGGTCTATCTGCCGAAGCGCCAGGGAAGCGTGCCTGTAGAGATGGAGGCGGCAGCCCGCGGCTACGGCATGCTGGTCTATCCGCTGTCCAAGGACCTGGAGGCTCTGCTTCTTGAGGTTGCGTCCGGCAATCCGGTGTTGGTGTTGCAGAATCTGGCTTTTGGATGGTGGCCTCGCTGGCACTACGCGGTAGTTGTTGGGTACGACCTGAATGAGGGGACGATCACACTTCGTTCCGGTGTCACCCGCCGTTATGTGGCGTCGCTGGGCCTGTTTGAGACCACCTGGCGACGCGCGGATTATTGGGCGAGAGTGGTCCTCCCTCCGGACACCATTCCGGCAAGCGCAACGGCGCTGCGCTACATCGAGGCGGCAGTGGCGCTTGAACAGAGCAAGCAGGATGCGGCGGCACGTGCCGCCTACCGGTCCGCAACTGAGCGCTGGCCGGACTCGGCTCTGGCCTGGCTGGCCCAGGGAAACCTGGCCTATCGTCTGGGAAAGGGAGAGGAGGCTGAGGAGGCTTTTCGTCACGGCCTGGAGGCCGAGCCGTCGAATGCGGCGTTATGGAACAATTTGGCTTATGCCCTGGTGCTTCGGCAGTGCGGTTCGCAGGCCCTGGCGGCGGTGCGGTGCGCTATCGCTTTGTCCCCGGACGTGGCGGAATACCACGACAGCCTGCGGGAGTTGGCGACCGTCTCTCAGGAAACGGAGGGATGCGCACCGGTTATCTGCCCGGCGAATGGGGCGTCACAGGGTAATAGTGAGTAAGAGTTTATTGGGCGGCGAGTAGTACCACCTCGCCGCTCCAACCCTTTGCAGCCTCTTCTCGGCGAACGTGCTGCTGTTGCAGTGGCAGCGGCATAGCGAGAAGGCGCTGTAGAGGAAGATCGAAATCTTCCTGAGTCCGTGGTGCGCTGATGCCGCCTTGCGTTACCGGACGCAGCATGCTGACATTTCCTACCCACAGCCGCCGCTCGGCAGGCCCCAGCCGGTATCCGCTTGGCCACAGGCGTAATGCCAGCAGTCCCTTTTCATCGGGATCCACCTTGACCAGCAACAGTGACTCGTTCTGCCCTGCATGAACCTGAGGCAGTACTGGCAGTTGTTCGAGAGGCGTCTGGTCATTGAGCCAGGTTAGCCAGCTCGCTCCCGTCAAGGGCGGCGGGGCATGCCATCCCTGCTCTTTCATGGCCTCTTTAAACAGATCAAGGCGGCCTGCGTACTGCAGGTTTAGCGGATGGGCATGGGTGCCGCGCAGATCGGCCCGATAGGCGGGTAAAAGTTGCCATTGTTCTTGCCACCATAGTGCCTGGTCAAGAGGACGTACCTCCTTGCTGATCGAAAAGCGGGCCAGTGTCGGTGCGTGGTACTGCCAGCCATGCCAGCCGGCAGTCACGAGCAGGGCCGTGAAGGCTACGGCGGCCAGTGCACCGGGCGATAGACGATTTGCCGGGTGGCGACGGTATCCGATCCCCAGCAGTGAGATCCAGGCCATGCCGAGTGTCAGAGCGCTTAGTACTCCGGAGAGGCGATGGACGCCCAGATAGAGGCGTGCAAAGGCGATCGCCAGCACCAGGCATGCCGCGACGGCGTAGATCAGCCAACGCTTCGGCTCTGGCAATTCGCGTGCGATGAGCAC
>JBFEYJ010000188.1:0-5962 GCA_041562215.1 Thiohalomonadaceae bacterium
ACCACATGGTAGTGATTGGACATCACCGCATAGGCGCAGACATCGATCCTTGCCGATCGAGAGCATGCGCATTTGGATCCACTCCCTGAGGTGTTCGTAGCTTTTACCGGAATGGGTATCCTCACCGCAGAGAAAGGCGCGGCGCACGCAGCGGGAGACGCAGTGGTAGTAAGGAGTGGCTTCCAGTGAGACCTGGGCTTTCCTTGGCTTGGGCATGATATCTCTCCTTGATATATCCAGCATATGGTTATCAGAGATTGACAGAACATGGCGTGGCAGGCAAGTTTGTGGTGGGTGTCTGGTTTGTCTCTATAACAAATCCATAAGGTTAAGGCTTATCTTACTGACATTGGCTCTCACCCCTATAATTTGATTCTTAATTTAGTTGGTCGGATACGTGCACTCCGTACAATACACATCGACACACGCGTTTGGCAAACAGATAGGACGCGTCGGCAAAGGCTCATCTTCTGCATAACAGATGAAATTCTGTGTGTTGGTCGACGAGACGCATCGCCCATCTCCCGTCAAACAGCTTGCCTCGCTCCCGGTAGAGAACTGGTAGATAGTCTTAACCTTAGAAGAACCGGTGTCATTTGTGCAGCTAACGTTGGTCGTCTTTCCAAAACTATCTTCAAGTGACTTCTGATATGTGTGGCTATTTGCATATTCGGCAGAAATAGATACCGAGCTGCTAACCTCAGCCGGTGGTACCATGACGCCTGCGGAAATCGATCTTGTTACGCCAACCGACCAAGTGTCGGTGTTGGTAATGGAAGAGCTCCAACTGCTGCCCCAGGTAACCGAATAATCAGTGCCACAATCAACGCCGCGGCAGTTGACAACTTCTTTCCATCTTCCGTAGGAAACTATAGGCGTAGCGGTGTAAGTCGTGAATTGACAAATCTTGTTAACACCTTTAATGGGATCACCAAAGTTGGAGTTATTACACTTTATTTCCGATTGCTGAACCGCCGTGAAATATTTCCAGCTTTCTTTGTTACCATACCTGAGGGTAATGCCGGTATTGTTGGCCTTATACGCACTTAAATCACAGGTCTGACCTTCCGTTGCGCAAGTGGTCCACTTTGGGGGGATCTTATGCACAGGCTCTCCAAGTTGACATACCTTTTTCGTGCCCTTGACCGGATCCCAGCCAAAATAGGAGTCTGAGCAGGAAATGGTACCGCTTTGCTGCGTATAAAGCCATTTTCTGCTCATGACATCACCATATCTTACCCAAACCGGGTTGCTGTGATTAGTGGAACAGTTGTCGCCTTCTTCCGCACAGGTTGTCCACTTTGTCTGGTCAGAAATCCCATCAGCCGCTTCGTTGTACCAGCACCGCTTACTATCCCCATCTGAAGGGTTTCCGATAAAGTTATCGCATTTAACTCTTTCTACTCCTTCCGTCGAAAAAAATAAATAATTATTTTTGGTCTCATCGCCATATCGGATCATTACCGGTTTTGCCGTATTGACGAAACAGGACCCTCCTTGTGAACCACATGCGATCCATAAAGATGGCGCAGAGGGCGCGGCGATGGATAAGTTGGACATCAGTATTGTTATAATCGGAATAAACACCGTCGTGACTATCTTTAAGAAATAACTTTTATTCATAATTCAGATCCTTGCTAATGTTTTGGTTTAAATAATCAGTCTGAAAGGACTGTCTAAAACTCATGCCGTCATCGCCAAGCCGTCGGCACTAAGCTCTGATTAACTTTTCAATGGATAACTATAGGGTCTCTCTTCACCTCTTAGATGTAAAATGGTCAAAAGTTCGAAAAACAACACGCGGAGCATATTGCTCAACCCAACTTTCAATTTGGCTGGATGTGTATTTGTCATTTTGTTCCCCTTTGGTTGAAGAGTTTGTTAATTAGGTGGTCGACAATTTTTGTAATTCGTTTGGCCTCAGCGGGGGATCAATCTCCCCAGCTACTAAATAACACCTTGTAAACAACGAGCAGGCGTGCAGTTCGTACTTTTGCATAAGTTCCTTAACAGAAGGTAATGAGTTGTTAACAGGTTGTTTCTGTGGCGGCGTTGTTAGTGTGATAGATGCCTTTATGCAACTTTACAGAGGCAAGCCGTGTTCCTGCGATATCCGGTTGCCTTACTGCCGTTTGTGTCGGGGTAACCAGATGTTAATGAAGTGTTAATAGAGTACTGCCGTAATAGGACGGCAAACGTTGGCGAGCGGGTGTGAAGGGGGATTTCCCGGAACGGCTTATGAGGTTGTCGCTGAGATGAGTGCTGGTTAGCGGGCTGCCATTTCTTTGATGCATGCGCTGTGCCTGCGCTCCAGGGCCGCCCGAATGCGGCGGCGCGCCTCGCCGTCCAGTGTCTCGATGTCGCGTTGAAGCCGCTCGGCCGATGCGCTGATGTTTTTCATGCCGAATGAGGCGGCGAGGCCGGATATTTTGTGTGCCAGGTAGACGATCCGGGCGTCGTTCCCTTCCTCGATGGCATCGCCCAGATCGTGAATGTAGCCCCGGGTGGTGTCGTTGTACCGGGCGATCAGGGCCGCAAAAGCGCTATCGCCCATGGCTTCGCGGTGCGCGGCGATGATCGCAAGGTCCAGGTGCTGCGGTCCGGTTTTGCCGCGCTTCGCCAGCAGTACGGCAATCAGCTTATCCGCCTCGATGGGCTTGATGAGGGTATCGGCAACGGCGGCTGTTTTCAGCTCGGCATGCAGCACGGCATTGGTTGAGGCGGTCATCAGGATGAGCGGAGAGGCGAGGCCGCTTTGCTCCAACCGCTCACTGAGTTGCTGCACGAGAGGGACACCGCCCTGATCCGGCAGGTGGAGATCGGCAAGGATATAATCCGGCCGGCTATCGGCGATGCGATGCAAGGCCTCTGCGGCGTTTGCGGCTTCGATAACGTGTACGCCGTATGGCGATACCATTTCGTCGATCAGTTGGCGAAGCGCGGGCTCATCCTCCACCAGCAACAGCGAGGTATCGGCAAGTCGATCCGTTATCCGGTCGTCGGCTGCCGCGGGTGAATGTTCCTGCGGCAGCAAAAAAGGCAGTATCAGTGTTACGGTGGTTCCTTTGCCCACTTCGCTGCTCAGGCGCTGTTCGCCATCGAGCACCTTGACCAGTTCGGAGACGATATAGAGTCCCATCCCGGCGCCGCCCCGACCGCTATGGGTTTCGACCCGATAGAACTGATCGAAAATGCGTTTCCGTTCGCTCTCCGGGATACCTTCGCCCGTATCCGCGATCGCAATGGACAGGGTGCAGCGATCGGGCTGCAGGCTGATTGGGGTGAGGGTGACCGTGACGCTGCCGTTACGGGTATGTTTTATCGCATTGCCGAGCAGGTTGATGACAATCTGCCGCAGCAGCACCTCATCGCCGATAAGCTGTCCCGGTATATGCGGACTAAACCGCACCGATAGCGTGACCCGGTTGCTTTGCGAACGTTCGGTAAAGAGCGCGATTACCGACTTGAGCAGAATGCGCGGTTCGAACCGGTTTTGCTGCGCCTGAACGACGTGCCTCTTTGACCGGGTAAACAACAGCAGGTTGTCCACCATCGAGAGTAATGCATCAGCCGAGTATTTCACCTCTTCCAGCACCTTTCTTTCGGGCCGTTTATCGAGGCGTTCGATGACACTCGATACCAGTGAGATGATGCTGGAGAGCGGGGTGCGCACCTCGTGAGACAGGGTGGCCAGAAAGCGGTCCTGGATCTCCTCTTTCCTGCGCATGGCCATTTGCTCCTTTTCCATGCGGCGGAACTGATATGCCATCGCCAAGGACAGTAGCAGCATGTCCAGGCCGACCGAGGCGAGAATGGCTTCCCGCACAATATTCAGGGGGGGCAGCAAGCCCAATTGGGTGAGGATCCCCCAGGCGATGGCGAGCGAGATGAAAAACCAGCCGGCCATCACAAACCAGGCCGCGGTGAATCCACGGTGCAGCGCAAGGCCGGCAGTGGTAAGGATCAGCGGACCGTGGAGCACCTGCTGAAGGGCGAGCAATTGATAGGGGGTGTTAATCTCCAGACCCAGAGAGATGACCATCTGTGCGATGACGATGCCGGCATAGCCCCTGTAGAAAAGGGCGATACGCGGCGCCAGGGATTTCAGATCGAAGAAAGAAGAGGTGAACATCAATCCAGCAAGTTGGGCGCAGTTCGAGGCCAGTTGGTAGTACCGGAAGTTCTCGTCGGTGACGGAGAAGAATCTCGCCATGTAGCCGAAGATGAAAAAAAAGAGGATGACGTAGGAGCTTGCATGGAGGGCGTACCAGATGTAGGCCATGCGCCTCGTGGCGATGCCGATAATGGCATTGTAAAGCGCCAGCACGAGGATCATGCCGATAATGAAAATGATGAAGACGACCTCGGCGATATTACTATGAAAGGCCTGCCGGGCAGGCAGTAGTTCAGTGATGAGGTTACGGTTAAAGCGGTTCGATTCGTAGCGGAGAATAATGGTTAACGTTTCTCCGGGGGGGAGATGTACGGGCAGGTTGAAGGAGGGATAAATGTCCGATACCGGCAGGTAGGACCACGGTATTGCACCCTGATGCGAGTCGGCAATGAGGGCGCCGTCCTTGATAAGATAGAAGCGGACGTCGCTCAGCTGGGTTGAGTTGACGCGAAGGTTGAGCGCTTCAGGGGCGTCGAGGTTTCTGACCGTCGCACGAAGCCAGTAACATCGTCCGTCCTGTGCGGCTTGCTCCCCCTCGGCAAGCGCATTGTCCGGCGAAAAGTCCATAATGTCCCGGTAGCCGTACGCTTTGTCCGGATCATGAAAGAGCAGCCCTTCTTTAGTGAGGTTGTGATGCCACGCTTGTCCGCTCAGGACGATGTTTTCCGACCAGGCGACAGGGGCGGCGGCGAGGCAGGTCAACAAGAGAAGCAGCAGGCGCATCGCTGCAAACGGTCAGTAGGTTTGCGGTGCGAAAATATATCCTTCGCCATGCACGGTGATGATGTATTTCGGATCGCGCGGGTTGTCCTTGAGCTTGCGCCGCAGCCGGCTAACCAGCACATCGACACTGCGTTCGCCGCTCAGTACGCTGTTGGAGGTGATGGCCGACAGCAACGCTTCGCGTGTGATGATCCGTCCCGGCTTCTGGATCAAACGGCTGAGAATCAGGAACTCAGCGCCGGTCAGTCTTGATGAGTCGCCGGTTGCCGCCGTCAGCGTTCGGGCATTGAGATCGAACATCCAGTTATCGAAACGCAGCACGGAACTCATGTCGATGCTGTCATCGATGCGGTGTATCCGGCGCAGGACGGTTTTTACCCGGGCGACCAGTTCCCGCGGCAGGAAAGGTTTGCTCAGGTAATCATCGGCGCCGATCTCCAGGCCGAGGATCCGATCGTAATCGTCATTTTTCTTGCTGATGATGATGATACCGATGTCGGAACGGCTGCGAAGGTCGCGGGTCAGGCTGAAGCCGTCTTTGTCCGGCAGCATGATATCGATCAGCACCAGATCCACCGGTTGGGACGCCAGGATGCGTTCGAGCTCTGCGCAGCTGCCCGCCTCGCTGATAAGCGGAAACTCAATTTCAAGATGTGCCCTGATGAGGGTACGCATGAGCGGTTCGTCATCGACGATGACGATATGGGTGAGATGGCTCGTGGGTTCGCTTCCGGTGCGCATTTTGCCGCATACCATATTGTTAATCACATGGATTGTACGGAATTCGTTTATAAGTTGGAACAGGAGGTGTGGAAGGGTTTGGTGGCATAGGCTGGAATTTGACATTCCGTTAACATTTCGGCGGTAGAGAGCCGGGAGTCTTGTTGACTACAAAGACACCCACCCTAAAAACACCGCCTCCTAACCACCGGTTTGCATGACGAACATCTGTGTTTCATGGAGGAAATAGGCTCTTTCAGAGGCAACTGAGCCAAACGGAAGTGAATGGCTGAGGATTTTTCCTTCGTTATGACTACAAAGACACCCACCCTAAAAACACCGCCT
>JBFEYJ010000189.1:0-5945 GCA_041562215.1 Thiohalomonadaceae bacterium
AGACTTATAAGGGCCTTCGACGGGGACGCCAAGGTAGTCTGACTGCTTTTCCGTCATGGTGGTGAGTTGTGCACCAATCTTGGACAGATGGAGGCGTGCGACTTTCTCGTCCAGGTGTTTGGGAAGGACATAGACCTGATTGTCGTATTTCTCGTGGTTGTTCCATAGCTCGATCTGCGCAATCACCTGATTGGTGAACGAGGCGGACATGACAAAGCTGGGATGACCGGTAGCACAACCAAGATTGACCAGACGTCCCTCGGCCAGCAGGATGATCTTCTTGCCGTCAGGGAAGATGATGTGATCGACCTGCGGCTTAATGTTTTCCCAGGTGTACTGGTGCAGGCTGGCAACATCAATCTCGTTGTCGAAATGGCCGATGTTACAGACGATACTTTCGTCCTTCATGGCCTGCATGTGATCATGGGTGATGACGTCGATGTTGCCGGTGGTGGTGACAAAAATATCGCCGAGCGAAGCTGCCTGATCCATGGTCACCACACGATAACCTTCCATTGCCGCCTGCAGGGCGTTTATCGGATCGATCTCTGTGACCCAGGTGGTAGCGCCCATGCCACGGAAGGCTTGGGCACAGCCCTTGCCGACGTCGCCATAGCCAAGGACAACACAGATCTTCCCGGCGATCATCACATCGGTGGCGCGTTTGATACCATCAATGAGAGATTCACGACAGCCGTAGAGGTTATCGAATTTGGATTTGGTGACGGAGTCGTTGACGTTGATCGCCGGCACCAGCAGTTCACCTTTTTTTGCCATTTCATAAAGGCGATGCACACCTGTGGTGGTCTCTTCAGAGATACCGCGCACCTGCTTGAGCAACTCGGGGTATTTGTCGTGCATGATTTGGGTCAGGTCGCCGCCGTCGTCCAGGATCATGTTGGGGGTCCAGCCATTGGGACCCTGAATAGTCTGCTCGATGCACCACCAGAACTCTTCTTCATTCTCGCCTTTCCACGCAAAGGTGGGGATACCGGCGGCGGCCATGGCGGCAGCCGCCTGATCCTGTGTTGAGAAGATGTTGCAGGAGGACCAGCGTACTTCGGCTCCCAAGTCGATCAAGGTCTCCATCAAAACCGCGGTCTGGATGGTCATGTGAAGACAGCCCGCAATACGTGCTCCGGCCAAAGGCTTCTTTCCCGCGTATTCTTCACGCAGGGCCATCAGGCCAGGCATTTCGGTTTCTGCAATCGCGACTTCCTTACGGCCCCAATCGGCCAGGGAGATGTCGGCGACTTTATAGTCGGTGAACTCAGACATGAGTCTCTCTCCTAGTGTCGTTTGGGAGCGCCGTTGGAAATGATGGGTCAGTCTCCACGAGCCTGACGGTGAATCCGCTGCAGCGCTCCTCGGGGAGTCTGGTGTTTCTGATGTTATTTCTGCAAAGTCGCAAACAGCGTTAGAGCAACCTATATCTGATTTAATCGCCCGAGTTGAAGGAACGATTCAATTCTTATAACGCTTTTTGTTTGCCACGTTGAGGTGTGTTTGTTTGTTACAATCCTGCCGCGGCGCGCAAGGTATCTGCCTTGTCAGTGCGCTCCCATGGAAGGTCAAGGTCCTCACGACCGAAATGGCCGTAAGAAGCTGTCCCCTGATAACGGGGTTTGGCCAGATCAAGCATTGTGGTTATGCCGTAGGGGCGAAGATCGAAATGCTCGCGGATGAGATCGATTATTCGTTGCTCGCTGATTGCCGCGGTGCCGAAAGTGTCGATGCTGATAGAAGTTGGATCGGCGACACCGATAGCGTAGGAAACCTGGATCTCGCAACGTTCAGCCAGCCCGGCAGCGACCAGATTCTTTGCAACGTAACGACCGGCATAGGCGGCGGAACGGTCGACTTTGGAGGGGTCCTTACCAGAGAAGGCGCCGCCGCCGTGGCGTGCCATGCCGCCATAGGTATCGACAATAATCTTGCGCCCTGTCAGACCGCAATCACCGACTGGGCCGCCGATGATGAACTGGCCGGTTGGATTGATGTGGAACTTTGTGTTGCCGTCGATCCATGCCTCGGGTAGTACAGGCTTGACGATGAGGTCCATTACCGCCTCATATAGCTTGTCTTGGCTGATCTCGGGATTGTGTTGTGTGGATAGAACCACTGCATCGATACCGGCAGGTTTACCATCCTCATAGCGGAAGGTCACCTGGCTTTTTGCATCGGGACGCAGCCATGCCAGTTCACCGTTCTTGCGCACCTCGGCCTGGCGACGGACCAGACGGTGAGCGTAGGTAATCGGAGCAGGCATCAGGACATCGGTTTCATTGCTGGCATAACCGAACATCAGGCCTTGGTCACCGGCTCCCTGATTCTCCTTGTCGTCCCGATCGACACCCATGGCAATGTCAGGCGATTGTTTGCCCAGTGCGTTGAGAACGGCGCAGGTGGAACCGTCAAAGCCGACGTCTGAGCTTGAGTATCCGATGCTGTTGACGGTATCGCGCACGATCTGCTCGTATTCGATGTTGGCTGTGGTGGTGATTTCACCGGCGAGAACCACCATGCCGGTCTTGACCAGGGTCTCACAAGCAACGCGGGCATTGGCATCCTGTTTCAGGATAGCGTCGAGAATGGCATCGGAAATCTGATCCGCCATCTTGTCCGGATGCCCTTCGGACACTGATTCAGAAGTAAATAAATAATTGTTTTTCATGCCGTTTAGACTTCCCAAACTGAATATCCCGGCGCGCAGCATTTTCCGACTGCACAATACATTAGAACTCGTCATTATATACGAAAGTTCTCTAAACCCATATGGTTTATATCTTACCAAGTAACTTATGGGGTCAAGTGAAAAGTTATCTTTAGGGAATCGTATGCCTTCTTGCACACTGCATTTGCACGTGTTGATGTTTAAAGTATTGATTTTCTGTGAGTAATTTGATTTTGTGTAGACGCGGCTATTGCTCGCCGGGCAAAGATGGGCGACAATCATCTGTTCCATGGGCTATCGTGGCGGCACTAAGCGCGGTTCCCAAGATGCGGGTGGTGAGTTAGCACACCGGGGATTCCAGTAGAATGCAATGACCCGGTATGGTGCGATATCCGCACAATGAAGATGCATAATGCCTCAGGAACGAAGAACAAAATCGTTGCTCTTAGGGGAAAGGTTTTTCGAGCAGTTACAGTGACTTCCAGCGGCTCTTACTATTGCGACACCGGGATGGTTGTGGCGTGGGAAGTTTTACACCGTAACTGACGAGATGGTGAAAACCATTCAAGAATTTTCGGTTATAAAATTTGAAGGAGAATTAGATGCCAAGCCGTAGAGACTTAGCAAATGCAATCCGTGCCTTGAGCATGGATGCTGTGCAGAAGGCCAACTCCGGACACCCCGGGGCACCGATGGGGATGGCGGATATCGCCGAAGTGCTGTGGAATGGGCACATGAAGCACAACCCGACCAATCCGGGATGGTTTGATCGTGACCGTTTCATTCTTTCCAATGGTCATGGCTCTATGCTGATCTACTCCCTGCTGCATCTGACCGGCTACGATCTGGGCATTGAGGATCTGAAAAATTTCCGCCAGTTGCACTCGCGCACACCCGGTCACCCCGAATATGGCTATGCGCCAGGCATCGAAACCACCACCGGCCCGCTGGGGCAGGGCATCACCAACGGTGTCGGTATGGCTATCGCAGAACGTACCATGGCTGCCCAGTTCAACCGTGACGGCCATCATGTCGTCGACCATTACACCTACGTTTTCCTCGGTGACGGCTGCATGATGGAAGGCGTCTCCCATGAATCATGCGCCCTTGCCGGGACCCTTGGCCTGGGCAAACTGGTTGCCTTCTGGGATGACAACGGCATCTCTATCGACGGCCATGTCGAGAACTGGTTCAGCGACGACACCGCTAAGCGTTTTGAAGCCTACGGCTGGCACGTGGTTCGTGACGTCGACGGGCACGATGCAGAATCTATCGATAAAGCGATCCGTGAAGCAAAGTCGGTGAATGACAAGCCTTCCCTCATCTGTTGCAAGACGGTAATCGGTTTCGGTTCACCGAACCTGTGCGGCAGCCACGATTGCCACGGTGCACCGCTGGGTGACGACGAGATCAAGGCTACCCGAGAGAATCTGGGCTGGAACCATGCCCCGTTCGAAGTCCCTGCCGACATCTACGAGGGGTGGGATGGCAAGGCCAAGGGTGCCGAGGCCGAGCAGCACTGGAACGACAAGTTCGCAGCCTACAAGGCCGCCTATCCGGAGCTGGCTGCCGAATTCGAGCGTCGCATGAAGGGCGAACTGCCCGCCAACTGGACCCAGCACGCCGATGCCTTTATCAAGGCGGTCAATGAAAAGGCCGAAGGTCCCGCTACCCGCAAGGCTTCCCAGAACAGTATCAATGGTTACGCCGAAGTCCTGCCCGAGTTCCTTGGCGGTTCTGCCGACCTGACCCCCTCCAACCTCACCTCTTGGAGCGGCTCCAAGTCGATCACAAATACTGTGGCTGACGGCAACTATATCTCCTATGGCGTGCGTGAATTCGGTATGTCCGCCATTATGAACGGAATTGCCCTGCATGGCGGTTTCATACCGTTCGGCGGGACATTCCTGATGTTCATGGAGTACGCTCGTAATGCTCTGCGCATGGCGGCGTTGATGAAGCAGCGCTCTATCTTTGTTTATACCCACGACTCCATCGGCCTGGGCGAGGACGGCCCGACGCACCAGCCTGTCGAGCAGATCGCTTCTATGCGCCTGATCCCTAACATGAGCGTCTGGCGTCCCTGTGATGCGGTCGAGACCGCTGTCGCCTGGCGTTACGCTATCGAACGCACCGATGGCCCGAGCAGCCTTTGTTTTTCACGCCAGAACCTGCCGCACCAGAGCCGTGACGAAGCCCGGATCGCCGAAATCGCCAAAGGTGGTTACGTGCTGAAAGATTGTGACGGTACCCCGGATGCTATTATCGTCGCCACCGGTTCAGAAGTGGCCCTGGCGATGGATGCCGCCGCAGCGATGAGCGACAAGAAAATCCGCGTCGTCTCCATGCCAAGCGTTGATGCATTTGAGGCTCAGGACCAGAGCTACCGTGACTCCGTACTTCCGGCAGACGTGAAAACCGTGGCTGTTGAGGCTGGTGTCACCCCGATGTGGTACAAGTACGCGGACAAAGTGGTCGGCATTGACCGCTTTGGTGAGTCAGCTCCTGCAGGCCAGCTGTTCAAAGAGTTCGGCTTTACTGTCGAGAACGTGGTCGCCACCGTCAACAGCGTCCTCTAACTATTTGGAACAATAAGGTGCGGGACGGGTTCACCCGTCCCTTGCCCCGTTTTTGTAAATAAACTTTGGGAGAAACATTATGACGATTAAAGTCGGAATTAACGGTTTCGGCCGTATCGGCCGTATGGCCTTCCGTGCCATCGCCAAGGAATTCAGCGATATCGAAGTGGTCGGTATCAACGACCTGCTGGACGCTGATTACCTGGCCTACATGCTGAAGTATGACTCCGTACACGGTCGTTTCGACGGTGATGTCGCTGTCGACGGCAACAACCTGGTTGTTAACGGCAAAACCATTCGACTGACCGCTGAGCGCGACCCTGCCAACCTGAAGTGGTCCGACATCGGTGCCGACCTGGTTATCGAGTGCACCGGCTTCTTCCTCACCGAAGAAACCTGCCAGAAGCACATCGAAGCCGGCGCTAAGAAGGTGGTGATGTCCGCTCCTTCCAAGGACGGCACCCCGATGTTCGTGTACGGCGTTAATCACGATACCTATGCCGGCCAGGCTATCATTTCCGCTGCCTCCTGCACCACCAACTGTCTGGCACCCGTGGCCAAGGTTCTGAATGACAACTGGGGCATCAAGCGTGGCCTGATGACTACCGTACACGCTGCAACCGCTACTCAGAAAACCGTTGACGGTCCTTCTATGAAAGACTGGCGCGGTGGCCGCGGTATTCTGGAGAACA
>JBFEYJ010000190.1:0-5880 GCA_041562215.1 Thiohalomonadaceae bacterium
CAGGATTTGCGTGGGAACGCTTCCCGGGACGCTCTGCGTCCCGTGGACCATACTCGCGACGCGGAGCATCACCTCGGCATTCCCACGCAGAGCGTAGGAATGATAAGTGTGGGGCTGGCTGCGCGTTGTGAGTCAATAAACGTGGATGCCGGAGTGCGCTTCTTTAATCTTGTAACTATGAACTTGTAACGTAACTGCTCGCCCAACTGACAATGCTCTTACCACAAGGACGAAAAGAGAAGTGCCGGGGAGCATGGCGCTTTCGGCAAGCTGCGCTGTGGTGTTGAGGTTCAGGCCCCGGATGGGCAACCAGGCCTACTCGGCACTCGCCTAAAGGGGCGAGTAGTTACCTTTGCTGCTTTCTTACCACCAACCCTCATGCGGTAATGTGCTTAATAAAGGCCTGCGTAACGGCGCTTACGCGCTTCCCTTTGGGATAGACCGCATACCACTGCCGCAGTAGCGGAAAGCCCTTCACATCGAGTACGGCGAAGGCACCGGAGGATTCATCCAGGGCCAGGGTGTGTTGTGACAGTACTGCCAGCCCTAGCCCACCGGCGACCGCCTGTTTTACCGCCTCATTGCTCCCGAGGGTCATTCGGGTTTTCACGCTGATTGCGTGCTCTTCAAAGAAGCGCTCTGTCACCAGCCGGGTGCCGGATCCCTGTTCGCGCATGATGAACGGCTCGCCTGCCAGTCGAGCCGGGGCGATATTTTGCTTCCCGGCCAGGGGATGGTCGGCCGGGGCAATCACCACCAGTGGGTTCTCCATGAACGGGATCGCCTCGACATCGAGTCCTTCGGGTGTCTGCCCCATGATATAGAGATCATCCAGATTCTGTTTAAGACGAGCCAGGCACTGGTCACGGTTAGAGACCTCCAGCGCCACCTCGATACCGGGATGTCGGCGGCAAAACTCCCCCAGCAACCGCGGGATGAAGTACTTGGCAGTGGTGATGATTGCCAGCTTCAGGCTGCCCCGCTCCAGCCCCTGCAGCTCAGACAGTTCGGTACCCAGTTCTTCGAGCCGCTGCAGCACATCCCGGGCCGCCGCCTCCACCCGCCGCCCCGCCTCGGTCAGATAGAGACGCCGACCAATCTGCTCGTGCAGCGGCATGCCGATGGACTCGGACATCTGCTTGATCTGGATCGAAAGGGCCGGGGTTGTCATGTGCAGCTCCGCAGCGGCCCGCGTCATATTCTGATGACGGGCGAGGACCGTGAAAATGGCCAGCTGGTGGAGGGTCAGGCGTCGGTTCATATCGTTATATATTTATAAAAGAAGATGTTTATTTATTTTAAATTAACTTAATGATCTTGGAAACGTAAAGTAGGTGCGCTCCTCATGCCAGGCGCACCTTGATGGTCTCCAAGCACTTTGACCATCACTCCCTGATACCGACAAAGGCTAAAGCCATGCCACTCGTCAATATGAAAGATATGCTCGACCACGCCTATCAGCACAGCTATGCCGTGGGAGCCTTCGATGTCGTCAGTCTCGATTTTGTCACCGGTATCATGGCCGCCGCCGAGCAAAGCCGTTCACCGGTGATCCTCTCACTGGCCGAGTCGCACTTCGATTACTTTGACTTCGAGCTGTTGATGTCAGCGGTGGAAACCGCGGCCAGGCGCGCCAGCGTGCCGGTGGCGATCCATCTGGATCACGGCATCAGTCTCGATTCGGCGGTGAAATCGATTCGTCTCGGTTGTAACGGCGTGATGGTTGACGCCTCTCACCGACCCTTTAGCGAAAATGTGCAACTGACCTGCCTGGTGGCTGGAATGGCCCACAGCTGTGGAGTGCCTGTAGAGGGGGAACTGGGTTATGTGCCGGGCGTGGAGGGAGAGGATGCCGAGCGTCATCCCGGCGAATTGACCTACACCTCGGTGGCGGAGGCCAAGGTCTATGTGGAGCGCACAAAAGTGGACTTTCTCGCCGTCTCCATCGGCACCGTGCACGGCCGAATGAAGGGCCAGCCCAAGCTCAACATCACCCGGCTCAAACAGATTAATGAAGCGCTGCAGATCCCGCTGGTGCTGCATGGTGGCACCGGCCTGTCCGAGGAACAGTACAACCGGCTGATTAGCAATGGCATCGCCAAGATCAATTACTACACCGCGCTGGCCGATGCCGCCGGTGAGCGCCTGCGGTGTAACGTCGCCAGCGGCGAGCGCGGCTATACCGGGCTGGTGCGCGGCGTCGCCGATGCGGTTAGGGAAGAGTCCGAACGCTGCATGCGGCTCTGGGGCGCGGCAGGGCGCGCCGCCGAAGTGCTGGCGCAATGCAAGCCCTGGTCGCCGGTCGAACACCTGATCATCTACAACACCAGCGACACCGATGATGAGGCCGTTGACGCCATGATGGCCGAAGGCCGTCGTGTCCTCAGCGCCATCCCCGGTGTACGTGAGGTCTTTACCGGTAATGCGGTACAGGAAGACGCGCGCTACCGCCACGTCTGGCTGATGCGCTTCTGTCACCCATCGGTAATCGACAGCTACCGCGAGCACCCTGACCACGTCGCGTTCGCCGACCGGCAATTCCGCCCGATGGCAGGGGACCGCATCAGCATCGATTACAAGGGTGTGGAATCCATGACGGAACCTTCGATCACCGGCCCCCGCCGAAGCGCCTGATAACGATGCTCGATCCCATTGTCCTGTTTTTCCTGCTCGGCCTGGCAGCCGGGCTATTGCGAGCGGAACTGCGCCTGCCGCCGGCGATCTATGAGCTGCTGAGCGTGATCCTGCTGCTGGCCATCGGCCTCAAAGGTGGCGTGGAACTGGCAAAGCAACCGCTGGTGTCACTGCTGCCACAAATGGGCGCAGTGGTGTTAATGGGGCTGGTACTGCCGCTGCTGGCCTACCCGATCCTGATTTACCTCGGTCGCTTGCTCCGCGCCGATGCCGCCTCCATCGCCGCCCATTACGGCTCTGTCAGCGTCGGCACCTTTGCCGTGGCGGTCGCCTACCTCGCCTCACTGCACGTTACCTACGAGGAATATATGCCGCTATTCCTGGTATTGCTGGAGATGCCTGCGATCCTAGTGGGCATCCTCCTGGCACGGGGAATTTCCACCGACACGGACTGGAAACTGCTGACCCACGAGGTCTTGCTTGGCAAGAGCATCGTGCTGCTACTGGGTGGCCTGTTAATCGGTTGGATCGCCGGACCCGAAGGTGTCGTCCCCATCGGCGGACTGTTCTTCGACCTGTTCAAGGGGGTGCTGGCGCTGTTCCTGCTAGAGATGGGGCTGATCGCGGCCGGCCAGGTGGGCAGCCTGCGCCGACACGGCGCCTTTCTCATCGGCTTCGGCATCGCCTTTCCTCTGCTGACCGCCACGGTGGGTGCGGTCACCGGCTGGATGCTGGGACTGAGCAGCGGCGGCACCATGCTGCTGGCCACCCTCGCGGCCAGTGCTTCCTATATTGCCGTACCGGCCGCGATGCGCCTGGCACTACCGGAGGCCAATCCAACGCTGTCACTCACAGCCTCACTGGGTGTGACTTTTCCGTTCAACATACTGGCCGGTATCCCGATCTATCACCGGCTGGCAGAAATCCTGCACCGGCTCTGAGCGTCACCATGACTGATCACAACAGCATCCTGATCACCATTATCACCGAGGCCTCGCTCGAGCATGCACTCACCGACCGGCTCAAGCATCTCGGTGCACCGGGTTATACCGTCAGCGATGCCCGCGGCGAGGGGCAGCGCGGTGTGCGGGATGCCGGCTGGCAGACCAACAGCAATATCCGTATCGAGGTGGTTTGCGACAAGCCGACAGCACAAACCATCACCGCTTATCTCCGCGAACACTACTATGACGACTACGCGATGATCCTCTTTCTCAGAGAAGTGAGTGTATTGCGTCCGGAGAAGTTTTCCTCTTCGAACACAGGGCAGCAATAATGAGCAAGCAACAAGATAACGTCCCCCGCGTAGGGGTGATCATGGGTTCCAGCTCAGACTGGGAGACAATGCAACACGCAGTGGAGATGCTTGAACGTCTCGGCGTGGCGCACGAGGCCGAGGTGGTCTCGGCGCACCGGACACCGGACAAACTGTTCCACTACTCAGAAACCGCTGCCGAGCGTGGGCTGGAAGTAATCATCGCCGGTGCCGGCGGTGCCGCCCACCTGCCGGGCATGGTCGCCGCCAAGACCCACGTGCCGGTACTCGGTGTTCCGGTGCAGTCGAAGGCACTGAACGGTATGGACTCCCTGCTCTCTATCGTTCAGATGCCGGCAGGTGTGCCGGTGGGTACCCTCGCCATCGGCCGAGCCGGAGCGATAAACGCCGCGCTGCTGGCGGCGGCCATCGTCGCCAACCATGACGCCAAGGTCCGCGAGGCCCTGGATGCCTTTCGCCGGGAACAGACCGAAACGGTGCTCTCCAATCCCGATCCGAGGGCGGCATCATGATCGTCGGTGTCGTTGGCGGTGGCCAGTTGGCCCGCATGCTGGCCCTGGCCGGCATACCGCTGGGACTGCGCTTTGTTTTTCTTGATCCTGCCGAGGACGCCTGCGCGGCGGTACTGGGGAAACATCTGTGCGGTAACTACGATGACCTCGAACTGCTCACGCTTCTTGCCGAGATGTGTGATGTGGTGACCTACGAGTTCGAAAACGTGCCGGAAGCGAGTATCGAATTCCTGTCGCAGAGGGTTCCGGTCTACCCGAATACGAAAGCTCTGGCCACCTCACGGGATCGCCTGAATGAGAAATCGCTGTTTCGCGAGCTTGAGATCCCCACCGTTCCTTTCTTCTCAGTTGATACGCTCGAGGAGCTACAACAGGCGGTAAAAACCACCGGTCTTCCAGCCGTGCTAAAGACCCGCACAATGGGCTATGACGGCAAAGGGCAGGCGGTCCTGAAAAAAGAGGAGGATATCGGCACCGCATGGGAGCAACTGAGCGGAGTACCGCTGATCCTGGAAGGGTTTGCCCAATTCCAGCGCGAGGTCTCTATCCTCACTGTTCGCGGGCGCAACGGTGAAATCCGCTTCTACCCACTGTCGGAGAACATCCACCGCAGAGGCATCCTGCACCTCTCACGCGCTCGTCCGGATGATCCGCTGCAGGCGAAGGCGCAACAGTATGCACAGCGCCTGATGGAGAAGCTGGATTATGTGGGAGTAATGACGGTGGAGCTGTTCGACAACGACGACCGATTACTGGCCAACGAGATGGCGCCGCGGGTACATAACTCCGGTCACTGGACCATCGAAGGTGCCGTCACCAGCCAGTTCGAAAATCACCTGCGTGCAATCCTCGGACTACCGTTAGGCAGCACCGACGCGCAGGGGTATGCAGCCATGATTAATTTCATCGGCAAGATGCCCGATGCCGAAAACATCCTCGCAATGCCGAAGGTCCACCTACACAGCTACGACAAGCAACCGAGGCCTGGGCGCAAAGTGGGACATGCCACGGTACAGGTGCCCAGTGAGGATGAGTTGAGCCGCCACACATGGTTGACAATAATGGAGAAACCAGTCTAAAGCTGCCGGCATAGTCATGGGAAATCTTGAAGCCCGGGTTCTGATTTGGTCATCGTAGGGCAAGCATTCCGACATTAATTCTCCTCCAGGAGGAAATTCCATACGCCGTTGCATATTTCCGGTTCCTCATCACCAACTTGATTCAGAAAGAATAGGGCGAATAAGCAAGAATCGCTAAACGGGCGATCACAGGACACCCACCCAAAACTTCCTAGACAAGCCATGACATGTATAGAAGAAAGCACTGAGCGGTGCGTGAAACATTCTGGGTGAGACCTACTGGCACTCTATAGCAAGCGACCACGTTGGACAGCCAGATAAGGCCTCCAGATAAAGCCGGGCTATCCGTCCTTGGCGATCTCGCAACAGCCACTTCGCA
>JBFEYJ010000191.1:0-5880 GCA_041562215.1 Thiohalomonadaceae bacterium
ACATTAAGCCGCAGGTCGATCACATCATCTTCCCGGACGGCAAGAAGATCATCCTGCTGGCCGAGGGGCGTCTGGTCAATCTTGGTTGTGCTACCGGTCACCCCAGCTTTGTCATGTCCGCCTCTTTCACCAATCAGGTGATTGCGCAGATCGAGCTGTGGAACAACCATGAGGAATACGACAATCAGGTCTATGTCCTTCCCAAACACCTGGACGAGAAAGTAGCACGCCTCCATCTGTCCAAGATTGGTGCACAACTCACCACCATGACGGAAAAGCAGTCAGACTACCTTGGCGTCCCCGTCGAAGGCCCTTATAAGTCTGATCACTACCGCTACTAACCAGTTGGAAGACAAGGGATGGTAAATACTGTCCCTTCGTCATTTTCCGGAGGAGTTAACGTGGAATCTCAGAAAGTTCACCCCCGGCAATTCAGTTTTGAATTCTTCCCACCCAAAACCGAAGAGGGTGCAGGCAAGCTGCGCGCAACGCGTGAAGAACTAGCCAAACTTGGACCTAAATATGTATCGGTCACCTTCGGTGCAGGAGGCAGCACTCAGGAAGGCACAGTAGAGACTGTCCGCGAAATGTTCGCCGCAGGACTCGATACCGCGCCCCATCTTTCCTGCATTGGCTCCTCCAGAGAAGCCATACTTGGGTTGCTAAATACTTACATCAAAATGGGCATCACCCGCATCGTTGCCCTGCGCGGAGATATGCCCTCAGGGATGCGAGAAACCGGTGCATTTCACTACGCGAATGAGCTGGTCGAATTTATCCGCAAGGAGACTGGTGATCACTTCCATATCGAGGTTGCGGCCTACCCCGAGTTTCATCCCCAGGCTCCCTCAGCTGAGGCTGATCTGGATAACTTTGCCCGCAAGGTCGAAGCCGGCGCCAATGCCGCGATCACTCAGTATTTTTACAATATCGACGCTTATCTGCGTTTCATCGAAGAGATTGAGAAACGCGGGATAGATATTCCCATCGTCCCAGGCATTATGCCCATAACCAACATCAAGCAGCTTGCCCGCTTCTCCACCATGTGTGGTGCTGAGATCCCACGCTGGCTTCTGCTGCGTCTTGAGGCCTATGGCGATGATATGCGCTCTCTTCGCGCATTTGGGCTGGATGTCACGACCGATCTCAGCAGACGGCTGCTAGAGGCCGGCGCCCCAGGACTTCACTTCTACACGATGAATCAGGTCGAACCGACACGGATCATCTGGACTAATCTTGGGCTCAGTGGCCAATAACGTCCGAATTACGATGACTGCCACCCATCATAAGCTATCCGGCCAGCGGTAGTTCACGGCTAAATGACCTCACTTTGCCAAGGATAGGGCAAAGTGATCGGCAGCATAATTATCACGTGCGGAGCAATACAGAAGAGCATGCGTACCCCTCGAATATTTCATCCCCAACCTCTCACCCCTATGAGTGAGGTTGCTCTTGAGGCTAATGCCGCACGCCATGTTTCCAAGGTGCTTCGGCTTGGCGCCGGAGCTTCTCTAAGGCTGTTTGACGGCCAGGGTGGCGAGTACCCTTCGAGGATTCACGATGTCGGCAAGCGCGAAGTACTCGTTGCGGTTGGCGAGCACCAACAAACTGAGGTTGAGTCTCCGCTAAAGGTCACCCTCGCCCAGGGAATATCGAAAGGTGAGCGCATGGATTTCACTCTGCAGAAGGCCGTCGAACTAGGGATACAACGAATCGTGCCACTGACGACAGAACACTCGGTAGTTAACCTCAAAGGCGAACGTCGTGACAGGAAACTCGAACACTGGCTTGGGGTGATCATCAGCGCCTGTGAGCAGTGCGGCCGCAACACCCTCCCAGAATTACTACCGATGCAATCGCTGGAATCATGGATCGCATCTACTCAGCAGGGGCTACACCTGTTACTGGATCATCGAGCGGATGCAGGCATCAGTAACCTTAGTAAAACCGATGCTGTAACCTTACTCATTGGCCCGGAGGGAGGGCTATCAGAGAATGAGCGGAACAAAGCATATGAAGCGGGATATACAGGACTGCGTCTTGGCCCCCGAGTGCTTCGTACGGAAACCGCGGCGCTGACAGCACTGGCCGCACTCCAGTCGCATTGGGGCGACCTTACCTAATTACTGACTATGGTTCCGAACCTCACTGACGACTATAGCCGATCATGTGTGGTTTCGGAGTAATAATGGCCTTCGATGTTTATTTAAGCAAGGCAATATAATGGGCAATTCCCTCGATCTCCTCATCGCTCAGGCGTGAGGTTACCTGTTCCATGCTGGCATTTCTGCGTTTGTTTTCACTACGCTCACCGCTATTATTTGCAGCTGCCCTGAATCGCTTTAGCGTCATCTGAACATAATCAACCTGCTGCCCCGCCAAACGTGAATAACCTTCTTCACCACGACCATCTTCACCGTGACAACGGAAACAGACATTTTTATATATATGCTCTCCCTTTAACGCCAATACCGGATTCGCATCGACAGGCTTTAACTCCTGAGATGTAAAATAGACGGCAAGGTTGACCTTATCCTGGAAAGTGAAGTCACTAGCCAGGGTCTGCATGACAAAATTCTTCCTCGTGCCATCAATAAACTTACCGATTTGTTCAATGATATAAGCGGGATTCTGGCTTGCCAGATTAGGAATATCAGGTTTTTTACTGTTCCCATCGACGCCATGACAATGGCCACATAGTATGGAACGTTCCTTCCCTCGGCTTATGGCCTCCTCGTAGGCCTGTTTATTGTGAAAATCCTTTTCAATCTCAGCCATAATCCGTTCACGTTCAGCCATTTGTGACGTCTCAGCCATCACCACACTGCTCATTACAAATACAGCTGACAGTCCAAGAACAAGGAAGGAAAAAAATGATTTTATTACGCGCACGAAAGCTCCCATTAGTGACACAATATTTAATCTGCAGAAATCCCAAGGTGTTCAAGCATCTTTTCCATTACATCTATATTCGGAACAATTACATTTTCTCCATTGAGCCGCAATTGAGCCAGCATGACAGGACGATCATCCACCGCCTCATTGTTTAGCATCAGGACATCATTCGTGACCATGTGCAAGTGAGGCATCCCACTAATTCGAATGGCGATAAAGGGGATGCGATTGCTCCCGTTAAGTGTGTTACACACCACATAACGGGATCCCTCCTGATCTGGGGCCTGCTCCTGCCCCATCAGCTTTTCAAAGCAAAACAGGGGGACATTCCGCCCACGCCAGACTAGCATCCCAAGCAGCCATTCCGGCATGTGACCGGCAGCCTCCACTTCTCGGTAGTCAAGCACTTCAGCAATGACAGTACTCGGCACCAATAGCGTCATGTTATTTAGGGGTAAGGTGAAACTGCGAACCTTCAGTTCAGCAATCTCTTCGTCTGTTAATGTAGTTGGCGATGTTTCTAACATAGTCTTATGCCGAGGGCTTCCTTATCAAGAGTGTCCTGCGATCAGTGTTTCGATATTGCGCAGCAAATCCACTTCCGTATACGGTTTACCCATATATTTATTGACACCAATATCCATTGCCCGCTGACGATGTTTATCACCCGTTCTAGAAGTAATCATGATAATCGGTATATTTTTCAATCGCTCCGAATTGCGCATATGGGTAGCCAGCTCAAATCCATCCATACGCGGCATTTCGATATCAAGCAGCATGACATCGGGAATGGTCTCATCAAGCACACTTAGTGCATCGATGCCGTCCTTGGCAGTGATACACTTCAAATTATGCCGTTTAAGCAGGCGTTCAGTGACTTTTCGAACCGTGATCGAATCGTCAACCACCATTATCGTCGGCTCCGTATCCACTGCAGGTACACCGACAGTCGACTGAATTACACTTCCTTTGTTACCCTGGCGAGCCATACCGCGGCGAATAAGCGATGGCATATCGATAATGAGCGCGACACTGCCATCCGCCAGGATAGTCGCCCCGGCAAGATCCTGAAGCGTACTAAGTTGAGGCCCGAGTGATTTCACCACAATTTCACGGCTACCAATCAAGCCGTCGATGGCAAAAGCAATTCGCTGCTCTCCACTTTTAGTCAACAACAGGGCATGCTTGGTTAATTCTGTCGCGGAAGGACCAGAACTCCCTCCGAGAAGCCCTGTCAGGTGCAATACATCATATTCTTCACCAACCCATGTGAAGACAGGATTTTCCTGGTTGAGGAGAGACGCAAGCTCTGTTGCACTAATTCGTTCAATGCCACTGATACTCATCAAGGGTATAGCATAGACATCCTCAGCAACGTTGACGAGCAAAGCGCGGCTGACCGATAAGGTGAGAGGCAAGCGCACTGTCAACATGGTACCCAGTCCTGGGGATGAGTCGATTTCCAGTACGCCGCCCAGCTGCTTGATTTCACTATTGACAACATCCATGCCAACGCCACGACCGGAGATCTGGCTCACGGACTTTGCTGTAGAAAAACCTGACTCCAGTATAAAGCCCATGATTTCCTTGTCACTGAGCTTAGACCAATCCTCCATCAAGCCTCGTTCTATGGCTTTTTTCTTCACGGCGTCGAGATTGATACCAACACCGTCATCGCTGACCCGAACAATGAATTCGGAGCCCTCTCGCGACAATGCAATAGTGATATTCCCCGCCTCCGGCTTACCTGTTGCCAGACGTGCCTGAATGTCTTCTATACCATGAGCAATGGAGTTTCGGACCATATGCTCAAGCGGAGCCATCATCCGCTCGACCACATTACGATCCATCTCAACATCGGCACCGGTAAAAGAAAGGGTGGCACGTTTACCCAGCTCGGAGGATGTCTGCCGTACTATTCTTCGCAACCTCGGGGCGTACTCCACCAAAGGCACCATGCGCGTGTGCATCAGACTTTCTTGCAACTCGGTATTAACGCGAGATTGTTGCAGCAACAAGGTTTCTGATTCCCGAGTAAGATTCAGGAGGATATTTTCGATACTCCCAAGGTCGCTTAAGCTCTCGACCATAGACCGGGATAGCTCCTGCATCTGTGTGAAACGGTCAAACTCCAGTGGGTCAAATTCCTCGTAGCCTTTATTTTGCACCTCTTCCCTGCGCGACTCGATTTGTCCTTCCGTTTCAATATCAAACTGACGCACCTGTTCACGCAACCGATGTACTGTCTGATCCATTTCACCGATGCTTGAACGGAAAGAGCCAATCTGCTGCTCAACACGAGATCGATAAATGCTCACCTCACCGGCATAATTGACCAGGTTATCGAGCAAATCAGCGCGGACGCGCACCATCTCATGCTGTATCCGTGGTGCCCTGCGCCGGTTATCGTCATCCTCGTCGGCTTTTTCGATACTTTCTCGCGCCTTGCTGATATCAACAACTTTTTCGCGACTGCCGAGTTCCGCGGTGGCTATAGAGAGGATTTCCCTGATATCCGCAACGATAAAGCTGCTATCATCTAACGGCTCAAGAGTCTTGACCTGTGTCATCATCAGTTGAACACGATCCAGAACAACTATCATCAAATCGCTGTTTTTTTTTGATGCCGGAACGTAGCCGTCATTAATAGCCGTCAACAGTTCGACAAATGCGTCGGTCAACGCAACAATTTCATTGATGCCAAACTCTGCACTGACGCTCCCCAGCTTGTTTCCAGAACGTCTGAGACTATCGAACAAGCCACGGTCATTGATATCACGCATCCAGGTGCTGAGAGAATACTCAACATCTGATAACGCCTGCTCCAGTGCCGATAAGTCAGGCTCGATCTCAGGCAGCGAGCCTGTGGGGTTCAAATCAGGTACTGGCTTAACGGGAGTAACCGTCTGCTCCTGTGCACCGTCCTCCTCGGCGGTAATCACCTGCTCCTGTCCACCGTTATCCCCGGCAGTAACCGACGACTCC
>JBFEYJ010000192.1:0-5769 GCA_041562215.1 Thiohalomonadaceae bacterium
CAAACGGGGTGACTGCGTAACCCGCACCGACGGCACCAACTACAGTGGTGGCAGCGGTCAGGAAACGGCGTCGACCCTTATCTACGCCTTCTGTGCTCATTAAGCCTCTCCCAACAATAAAGACTCGGTAAAAAAAACCGTTTTTGCGCGGCATATAACCACGCTACCCTGCGCCCAAGCGAAGGGTCATGAATTCAGCAAATAAGTAAATTCTTATCTTTCGCGCGTAACTAAGCCGCATATTTTCGTATAGATTATGTCGTCAGGTCAAGCTGAGAGGCCTTCTAACTAGACAGGATTATCGATATCTATGAAATGATTTTCCAGAGAAAAATACTCGGATAAATGTTCTGCCAGTGCCTTCACGCCATAACGTTCGGTAGCATGATGGCCGGCAGCGAAATAATGGATCCCCAGTTCACGTGCACTATGGACGGTATGTTCAGAAATTTCACCGCTGATAAAGGCATCGAGCCCCAACGCAGCAGCCTGCTCGAGGTAGCCCTGTGCAGCTCCGCTGCACCAGCCAAGCCGTTTCACAGGCTTCTCTCCGCCCTTGACCAAGAGGGGCTCACGGAGCAGTACATCGGAGATGTGACACGACAGTGCTTCGGCAGGAAGCGCTTCAGGTAGTTCACCCATCATAGCAATACCACCCAGAGGGCCAGGCCCGAAACGACCCTCAACAGTCATACCCAGATGCAGGGCCAGTTGAGCGTTGTTACCCAGCTCGTCATGTCCGTCCAGCGGCAAGTGATAGGCCGCCAGTGAAATATCACTTGCCAAGAGGGCCTTGATACGGCGTTGTTTCATCCCGACGATACAGGGCTCCTCCCCCTTCCAGAAAAATCCGTGGTGTACCAGCAGCAGATCGGCGCCAACATCAACCGCCGCATCGATAAGTGCCTGGGAGGCGGTCACCCCGGAGGCGATTTTCAGTACTTCCGCCCGCCCTTGCACCTGCAGACCATTGGGACAGTAATCCTGATAGTCATCGGCACGGAGGAGTGTATCGGTATAATTCAGCAGATCATCCAGACGCACCATGCGTTCGAATCCTCCTTCGGCTAAGATAGCTTTTTTTCACCGCTAAACACGCGGAGCATGAGATATGAAATTGCACAAACCGGTCATATTTTTATTTCAGTCGATTACCATTGGCCTGGCCGTCGCCTTTCTGGTAGTTGTCTGGCATCCAGAGCTTCTGGACAACGGCAAAAAGGTGGTGGCGTTTATCGAGAGCAGCCCTGTTTCCACGACATCGTCCGTGCGTGCCTCCGGTCCCGTATCCTACGCCGAGGCAGTGGAGATTGCAGCCCCGGCTGTGGTCAACATCCACACCCGCAAAACGGTGGTACAGTCCAGCCCGCTGTTCGACGATCCCTTCTTCCGTCGCTTCTTTGGCGATCAGTTCGGGAGCGGTCCGCAAAAACGCGAGGAGACCTCCCTCGGTTCAGGTGTCATTGTCAGCACCCAAGGTTACATTTTAACCAACAATCATGTTATCGAGGGTGCGGATGAGATCCGCGTCGGCTTACGCGATGGCCGCAGTACAGAAGCGACTATTGTCGGGAGCGATGCCGAGGCAGATCTGGCTGTATTGAAGGTAGAGCTCAGCGACCTGCCAACGATTGCCCTGGGTGATTCCGACAGCCTCCGTGTTGGCGACGTAGTGATGGCAATCGGGAATCCCTTCGGCGTCGGCCAGACCGTCACCCTCGGCATAATCAGTGCCACTGGCCGTAGCGAGCTTGGGATCAGTACCTTCGAAAACTTTATCCAGACCGACGCGGCAATTAACCCGGGCAACTCCGGCGGAGCCCTGATAACTGCCCGCGGCGAGCTCATCGGTATCAACACCGCCATCTTCAGTCGCACCGGCGGCTCTCAGGGGATCGGCTTTGCCATACCCATGAGCCTGGCCAAGAACAGCATGGCGCAGATAGTGGAAAAAGGTTATGTCAGCCGTGGCTGGCTCGGTGTTGAGATTCAGGAACTGACACCGCCGTTGGCAGAGTCCTTCGGCATCAAGGGTGAAAAAGGGATCATCATTGCCGGCGTGTTGCGCAATGGGCCCGCCGACAAGGCGGGCCTGGAACCGGGAGATATCATCACCCGGCTCAACGCCACGCCCATAGACAGCGCACACGCCGCACTCAACACCATCGCCCAGACCGCTCCCGGCGAAGAACTGGACGTTACCGGTCTGCGCAACGGCAAAGCCCTGAACCTAAAGGTAACCGTCACCGAACGGCCACAGCAAAGCAACCGCTAATTAATCGGTGTTCTAACGGTATCAGCAGCGTATCGGTCGCTGTTACAAACAGTGACGTTAAGAGTGTCGGATAGTGGGTAACGGACCTGACGGAAAGTCACACTTGAGTGGATTACTATCGTTTAACAGCAAGCGATTGACTTGAGTGGGACTCCGGTTCAAGTGCGCTAATTCTGCAAGGAACCGGACCTCTCATCCAGCAATCAGAGGATCTCAGTCAGAGCTGCCAGGAGGGCGGCGTTATCCTCCGGCTTGCCAACGGTAATCCTTAGGTACTGTTCGATCCGCGGCAGGCGAAAGTGACGCACGATGATCCCTCGCTCCCGCAGCTTTGCTGCCAACTCACCGGCATCCTGTTGAGGATGGCAGGCAAAAAGGAAGTTGGCTGTAGACGGGGGAATGGTAAAACCCAAGCCGGTCATGCCATGCTCGAGCCTTTCACGCTCTTCGATCACCGCACGTCGGGTGCGTTCGAAGTGGTCGTGATCCTCAATGGCGGCGGTAGCACCGACGATAGCTAACCTATCCAGAGGATAGGAGTTGAAGCTGTCCTTAACCCGTTCAAGTGCCTGTATCAATTCCGGGTGACCAAGAGCAAAACCAACACGCAAACCTGCCAGCGAACGGGACTTGGAGAAGGTCTGTGTCACCAGCAGATTTGGATAGCTGTCGATCAGACTCACCGCGCTTTCACCACCAAAATCGACGTAGGCCTCGTCAACCACCACCACCGACTCAGTATGGCGTTTCAGCAGCCACTCGATATCAGCCAGTGGCAGCAGTCGACCGGTTGGCGCATTGGGATTTGGGAAGATGATACCGGCGTTAGGCCTCACATAATCGGTAACGCGCAATTCAAACTCGTCCCTGAGGGGTACGGTCTCATAATCGATACCGTAAAGGCCGCAGTAGACCGGATAAAAACTGTATGTGACATCCGGGAAGAGTAGCGGAGCCGAATGTTGGAAAAGGGCATGAAAAATATGCGCAAGCACCTCGTCCGAACCATTACCGACAAAGATCTGCTCGATACCTAATCCATGGTAGTCGGCCAGCGCCCGTCGCAGTTGCATGGCCGTCGGGTCGGGATATAGGCGCAGATTATCGTTGACCTCTCCGGTAATGGCGGCCAATGCTCGTGGTGAGGGACCGTAGGGATTCTCATTGGTATTGAGTTTAATGAGATTCTCGATCTTGGGCTGCTCGCCCGGCACATAGGGCGACAGCTGATGTACCACGGGGCTCCAGTAGCGACTCATTCGCCTCTCCGCTTATGACTTAATGCGATATTCGGCGGAACGGGCGTGGGCGGTCAGCCCCTCTCCTCGCGCCATTTTCGAGGCAGTATTGCCCAGCACGGAGGCACCGTCAGCCGAACACATAATCAAGCTGGATCGCTTCTGGAAGTCGTAAACACCTAGCGGTGAGCTGAAGCGAGCGGTGCGTGAGGTGGGTAGCACATGGTTGGGACCTGCGCAGTAGTCGCCAAGTGCCTCCGCGGTGTAGCGGCCCATAAAAATAGCACCAGCGTGACGGATTTGAGGCGCTATCGCCAGAGGATCCTCCACCGAGAGTTCGAGATGCTCCGGAGCAATGAAATTGGCCACGGCCACGGCCTCGTCCATATCTTTCACTTTAATCAACGCTCCGCGTTCCTGGATCGAAGTTGTGATGATAGTGCTACGCTCCATGGTCGGCAGGAGCTTGTCGATGCTGGCAGCCACCTTGTCGAGAAAGGCGCTATCGGGAGAGACCAGGATCGACTGGGCATCCTCATCGTGCTCGGCCTGGGAGAAGAGATCCATGGCGATCCAGTCAGGGTCGGTCTTGCCATCGCACACCACCAGGATCTCGGATGGACCGGCGATCATGTCGATCCCGACAGTACCGAACACCATCCCCTTGGCGGTCGCAACGAAGATATTTCCGGGGCCGACGATCTTATCTACCTGCGGAACAGTTTCGGTGCCATAGGCAAGCGCGGCAACGGCCTGCGCCCCACCAATAGCAAACACCCGATCCACCCCGGCGACGGCGGCCGCCGCCAGTACTAGTTCGTTGACCTCACCATCCGGTGTCGGCACTACCATAATCAGTTCACTGACACCGGCTACCTTGGCCGGGATTGCATTCATCAGCACCGATGAGGGATAAGCCGCTTTGCCACCAGGGACGTAGAGCCCGGCGCGCTCCAGCGGGGTGACCTGCTGCCCCAGTAAGGTGCCATCCGCCTCGGTGTATGACCATGAATCCTGTTTCTGGTGCTCATGATAACTACGTACACGTGCCGCTGAGAGTTCAAGCGCCTCGCGCTGCTCGACGGAGATTGCTTCCAGGGCCTGCTGCAGACGCGCAGGGGCAATCTCCAGTTCAGCCATAGAAGAGATGTTCATACGATCGAAACGGTTGGTATATTCAAGCACTGCGGCATCGCCACGCTCACGTACAGCAGCCAAAATCTCACGGACAATTGTATTGACCTTGTCGTCGGAGACCCCTTCCCAAGCCAGCAATTTCTCCAGTGCAGGCCAAAAATCGTCGCTCGTCGAATCGAATCGGGTGATATCAACCATGGTTACAGCTTCCGAGTATCATCTTGCCAGGAGTGGTGCGAAGAATTGTACGTGTTTACGGCAGGCTTAAACAGGGGATCAGACCAGTTCAAATGTTTAATAAATGGCTCAAGCCCAGGCTTGTCTCTTAAAAGCAAGAAATTTTTCTCCATTGGATGCATGAATACTCCGCGTCGGAAAGTTTCTTGTGAAGACAAATATCCTGCACACTCATCCTGCGACCTGATGAAACATTCGGACTAACGATTTTTCTCAACCGCCTCGGCGATATGATCGATGAAAGACTGGACACGAGCGTGTTTCATCTTCATCGAGGCCTTGTTGACGACCAGGCGCGAACTGACATCAGCGATATGCTCCAGAGGCTCAAGACCATTGGCCTTGAGGGTGTTCCCGGTATCAACCAGATCGACGATGCGGTCGGCCAACCCTACCAGTGGTGCAAGCTCCATCGAGCCATAGAGCTTGATGAGCTCCACCTGCTTGCCGAGGCCGGCATAGTAGCGGCGGGTTGAATTTACGAATTTGGTGGCGATCTTCATCCGCCCATCCGGTTCTGCCACTCCAGTGGGTCCGGCAACCATCAGACGGCATTTGGCGATATTCAGGTCCAACGGTTCATAAAGCCCCTCACCGCCATGCTCCATCAGCACATCTTTTCCTGCTACACCGAGGTCGGCGGCGCCATATTCCACATAGGTGGGAACATCGGAGGCACGGATAATCACCAGTTTCACATCATCGTGGTTGGTGTCCAGGATAAGTTTGCGGCTCTTCTCCGGATCATCCACCGGTACGATATCAGCGTGCGCCAGCAGGGGCAGGGTCTCTTTGAAGATACGCCCCTTGGAGAGGGCGATAGTAAGGGTAGTGTTCATGGCATGACATCCATCATCACCGAGCCTTCAAAATGGTTCTCCG
>JBFEYJ010000193.1:0-5669 GCA_041562215.1 Thiohalomonadaceae bacterium
GGACAGCATGAGCTCACCGGAAGACCGAAATCCCCAGGTATCGAAATAGGTGTTCAGGGCGGCATAAAATTCTGGGAACTCCCCGGCTCGCAGCCGGGCGAGGACAACCTCCGCCGAGGCCTCCGATACCAGGGTGTTGAGCGCCGCGTCCCGACGCAACTCCCGGGACAGATCCCAAAGCCGTTCCACCGGCATGGCGCTAGCCAGGCCGGGCAGGCCCTTGAGCAGATCATTGGCGTCCACACCGGCCTGACCACGCAACAGGGCCTGGAGGAGACCGTAGCAAACCATGGCGGCCGTATCTGCAAGGGCAGCATCGGTCCAGCGGTTGAGGCGAATCTCTAAAAACCCCCTCAACAGTCCGGCCAGTTGCTCGGGGCTCTTGTTCGCCAGCTTGGCGGGCGCACTGGCAGCGGCGTAGTCATTAATCCGCTGCTCAAAAGAATTCAGACCACGCTGGACATGGAGATAGCGCCACGCAACCCGACACGCCACCCCCAGGAGTTCCACGGTTTGCCCCACCCTGCTCAGGCGGATCCGCTTCGGCTCAGGAAACTCAAGGGCGCCCGTGAACTGATTAAAGAAACGGGTCAACCAGGGGCCACCCGGGGCGAGGTGCAAAACAGTATGGATATTGCTGAGATTGTAGTAAAGCCGCCCGCCCTGGCTGCCGACCAGGTTATCCAGTGCATCTGCCATGGCCTCCATTCTTCGCTTCGAGATGCCGAAAGCCAGGCCAAGGCCCCGGAAATAAGCGGCATAGCCCCGACCGACAAAACTGCGCAGCATCGGATAAACGGGCTCAGGGAAGTTCTCGGCAATATTCGCGTTGCTCCAGACAACGCCAACCGGCTGCTCAGCGATGGCGGTGATGGGTCGGGCCTGCAGCACATAGAGCTGCCCTGCGGTGTCCAGACTCCACTCGACATCCTGTGGACCACCGAACAGGCCTTCAAGCGTTTTGGCAACATCCCCGAGGGCGGCACTCACTTCCGGCAGGGTCGGATCGTGTGTCACCGGCTCCTCGGGGAGCTCTTCCACCGCCACCTCACCAGTATCCCGGTCGATACGCAGGCGGCCCGGCGTTACCTGCCCGGAGACCAGTTGCTCTCCCAGGCCCGCGCAATACTCCACCAGCAGATCGTTACTTGCCGGATGACGGGGATCGCGGGTGAACATCACCCCGGAGATTGCAGCATCGACCTGCTGCTGGATAACCACGGCCATCCCTTGAGGCCGCTGGTGGCGATGAAGTGAATAGGCCACCGCCCGCTCACTGAACAGGGAGGCCCACACCAAACAGACGGCCCTCGCCACCGCTTCAGGGGAACGGCAATCCAGAATACTGTCGAACTGCCCGGCGAAGGAGGTTTCGGCACCATCCTCGCCGGGCGCGGAACTGCGCACCGCATAGGCGACACCGTCCTCCAGTTCTTTCTCCAGGGCATCAATCAGATCCGGGGCCAACCTGCTCTCCAGGAGAACTTGCCGGATGCACGCGGCTTCAACCCGCAGCGCCTCGGCCTCAGATTCGGCCTTTAGCAGAGCCGAATAAAAGCGCTCCACCCGCTCGGTAATGTCCAGACGGTTGAGGTGCTCCTGCAGGGCGTCCACACCCAACACGACACCTTGCGCCGTTCTCATCCCGGCATTCAGCAGCCGTGCCAGATTGGCGGCTTTGGCACCGTAACGGTTCTCTGTCGTCGCCTGTTTGAGGGGAGTCATTGTGGCTGTACTCATAAAGCGCGCGCCTTAATGCCGAGACCGTGCATGATGATGCTGAACAAGGCATGGAACGCCGGTCCCAGGACCAGCACCCAGAACCAGGTCGCAACGGGTACCGGAACCAGGAGGCTTACGGTAAGCAAAACACCCAGCACCGAGTCAAATCGGTCCACCATCAGAATCACCGGCTTAAGCCAGGACCGGGCAGGAGCCTGGCCAGGTGCGATACCGAGCCGGCGCTTGAAGAAAGAGTTCGGTAGTTCCGCCAACATAAAGGCCAAGCCGCAGAGCAAGCCGAGCCCTGCGTATTGCCATATGGACAAGGTCCATAGACCCTGACCGAAGGGATCCGGCAACATTTCACGTGCACCACCAAGCAGCATGAAGGTGATGGCGGCTGCCGGGGGCAACACCATGAATCCGCACACCCGCTTGTTGTCACCGAACAGACGAGTGCCACGGAAGTTGAGCCCAGCATCCACGGGCCAGGTGAAACGCTGTGACAGGGTTGTACGCAGCCAGAGGACATGCACGGCTCCCGCCGTGCTCATGGCTATCAATAGGAAGGCCGCCCGGGCAATCGCTTCCTGACTCATATTATCTCCTTTGGTGTATGGGGCCCACCGAACAGAAAACGGGTACCTGACAACTGCTTCACCTCCCTGAGCCAGGTCAACCATGGCACCTCATTGGGCGGCGAATAGGGAATGCGTCGCAACAGATAGCCAGGCACGGCAGGATAGAGGTGATGTAACTCATGGGCATCAAAATGAAGAAGCAGCCAGGACAGCCAACCGGGCAAACGCAGGGAGCGGGTGAATTGCGCCTGGTCCACGAAGCGGAACGGCCGAACCGCTTTGCCCTCACTATTGTTGGTAGGCATACGGGTATGCTGACTCAGGAGGAGGAGATCCTGAGCCATTAACGCGAGAAACAACCCGGGACCAAGCAAACCAAGGGTATCAAGCAAGCCCCACCAACTTATCAGCACCGCATAAAAAAGGAACTGTAAGGCCGCGACCCACTGGAGTCTGGACACACTGGTCGATGCCTTAAGATAGGGCTTGATTCGGCTGATGTGCCAATAGTTCTGCAACCGATACACCACCGAGAATAGCGGCAGCCAAAAACGCCAGGCGCCATCGATAACAATCCGTTCCCAACGAGAGAGTGGACGTGGCACCAGGGATGCGGTGGTGGCATCCAAATCCTGCCAACCCGTGTACCGATGGTGCCGGGCGTGGATAGGGCGCCAAGTGGCGTATGGGATCAGGGCCAGAAAACCAGCGACGACACCGATGATGTCGTTGAGTCGACGCTGCCGAAACAAGGTACGATGACCGGCTTCATGCATTAACACCAATGAATGAGTGAAACCCAGCGCCAGCAACAACTGGCTTCCCAGATAGGCAACAAGATGCATGCTGTCGGCTGAAATCGCCAAGCCGCTACCGACCAGCAGCAAGTTGACGGCAACGTGCACCCAGGCCAGGTGGTTAAGAGGACGAAGACTACGCAATTCAGCGGGACGGGGCGGCTGCATGAATCGTCCTCACGTAATCCCGGACGATTGCAGGTAATGTCCGACCCAGTAATAGATGAGACCCACAGCCAGAATAGGCAGGATGATGTAAAAGGCGCCTCTGGGTTTTCGTACCGGAACATTAATGACGAAGAGCAGAGCTATAACAACAAATGAAAAGCCTAGGAGCAGAGAGAAATTCTCGGCAGTCACCGAATCCCTCAGTAAAAAGAGCAACGGGAATATCAACGCGGTGTAGGTGACCGGCAGGCCGCGATAATGGGTCGACTGATCAGCACCCCGAATGCTCAATGTATTAAAGTGGGCGAGCCGCACCACCCCCGCCATCACGAAACCGACAACACCGATTACAGCGAGCCACGATACCGTAATGCTGCTCAAACCGATCACGGCGGGTGTTGCGATGAAAGCCACACCGTCCACCGTAGTATCCAGTTGAACCCCGAATTCTTTTTCGAAATCACTGCGCTGCAATCGGCGAGCAACTACGCCATCGAAGAGGTCAGCCAGCCCGGCGAGCATCAGCCCCACCAAAGCTAACTCGATGGTGCCCTGAAGAGCCAATATCATCGCGACAACAGCCGCAAAAACACCTAACAGGGAAAGTAAGCAGGCGGGATCGTAAACACCCAGAATTTGTTTATTCACATAATCCTTCATGTTCGCCATGGTATGAATGACTTTTATACAGCCAGTCATCTGGTCGATCAAGAATAAGCATTCAAAAATACCCGCAACAGATCGTTTTCGATGCTCTCCGTTTAAGGTAACACTTAATATAAAAAAATGTGCTAGATACTCGGAGCCGCCTTTGAGCCTCTTCGTTGGGGGGCAGTCTGGTGCAAACCGGAGGGCTGAACCTAGAGCCCCATAGAAAATCGTTTGCAAACTATGCGTTGGCATACACTGCAAACCCATGATCATTATGTGAGCGTCAAAAAACAAAACACGTGCAGCTGCCCACCTCCGGATTAATGGCACCTATAAAAATATTAATGCGCACACGCACTGATAGCACGAATCTGAACTCAGAATAATTAGAGGTGTTCTGAACAAAGAGGTATGTGGTAAACATCCTCCTTAGCCGATCAAAGAACATTCGCCCAGAGGAGCTCGACTCGACCGCTTTTTCAGGAAATCAAGCTGGGTTGGCTGATTATCGCTCAAAGAAACCGGCAGACCTGATGCACGGCCGTTAACGCAAAGAGAGACGAAAATCCCCAGCAGTCGAGGCGTCCGGCGAATATTCCCCTTTAATTCAACCTCAGGTCTTTGTCAGTATATCTCCTTGCCTGAGAATGGTAATTACCGATAAACTCAACGAAATATAATAAGTCGTAAACACACCGTTTACGGTAAAAAAAGAAACTCGAAATTTCCAGGGAGCAGAGAAATCGCTACGCTATATGACCTTAAACCCCGTTTTCAGGCGTTACTGCGCCCGCTAACGGTATGGCTTGCGAGTCGTGGAGTAACAGCCAATCAGGTCACGCTGGCAGCGGCATTCGCATCGGTCGCCCTTGGCGTGATCCTGGCGTTTGCCGATGCACCTCGCCTGTTCTTGCTGTTACCCGCTTTTCTGTTCATACGCATGGCGCTTAATGCCATCGACGGAATGCTGGCGCGCGAGCATGGGCAGCAATCACGTCTGGGTGCGATCCTCAATGAAACGACCGACGTTATCTCCGATGCGGCCCTCTACCTTCCGTTTGCACTGTTGCCGGAGGCCAATGCCTCGCTGGTGGTCATCGTGGTGCTACTGGCCGTGGTAAGCGAGATGACCGGTGTGCTCGGCTTGACCATCGGCGGCTCGCGACGTTATGACGGGCCACTGGGCAAGAGCGACCGAGCCTTTCTCTTCGGTCTGCTCGGGCTACTCATAGGCCTTGGCGTGTCCCTGGGCGGATTCCTGAATGGCATCCTGATAGTGGCAATTTTGTTGTTACTGGCCACCAATATTCGGCGTGCCAAATTAGCGCTTGCAGAGGGCGTATGAACGGTTGGTGGTCAGAGCCGGTAAATATCGGCATGGCGGTTTTGGGTGCGGCACTCGCCTTAGCAAGCGTCCTCGTCATCTGGCTGGTGCGACGCCATCCGGAACGGTCTTACCGTGAGCTGGTTTTGCGCGTCCGAACCTGGTGGCTCATTCTCGCTGTGTTCGTCGTGGCCATTGCCTTTGATCGCACGGTTGGCATTGTGATGTTCGCCTTTGTCAGCTTTCTTGCCTTCAAGGAGTTCCTCACACTGCTGCCTACGCGGCGAGCCGATTACCGGGTGCTGCTTTGGGCCTATCTGGCGATACCCGTACAATATTATTGGGTCGGAATTGCCTGGTACGGCATGTTCATTATTTTCATTCCGGTATTCGTGTTCCTGTTCCTGCCCATGCGTATGGACATGA
>JBFEYJ010000194.1:0-5593 GCA_041562215.1 Thiohalomonadaceae bacterium
CAGTGATCCTGGCTCTTGCCGACCTGCTCGGCGTCGATCCCAAACCACTGGATGAGGAGGTTGGTGAAGAAAAGACCAAAATGGTCGCCTTCATCGACGAACCCATCTGCATCGGCTGCACGCTCTGCCTGCAAGCCTGCCCGGTGGATGCCATTTCAGGTGCCGCCAAGCAGATGCATACCATAATCGAAAGCGAGTGCACCGGCTGTGAGCTGTGTGTCGAACCCTGCCCGGTAGACTGCATCTACATGATTCCGGTCAAGGAGAGCCCTAACACCTGGAAGTGGCCCTTCCCAGAGCCGGAGAAAAAGCGATGAGTCGCAAGCTCTGGCATTTTCCCGGCGGGCTGCACCTACCCGATCACAAAGCAATGTCCACTGGACAGCCATCTACCACGGCTGCCGTGCCCGCACGCCTGATCATCCCGCTGCAACAACATATCGGCGCGCCGGCCAAACCACTGGTGACGGTTGGCGACAAGGTGCTCAAGGGACAACCACTGGCCAGGCCGGAGGGCTATGTCAGCACACCGGTTCATGCCAGCAGCTCCGGCAAAGTAGTGGCCATCGAGGAGCACCCGGTACCCCACCCCTCCGGTCTCTCAGCAATGTGCATCATCATCGAGACCGATGGCGAGGACCGCTGGGTGGAGCTGAAACGCCATCCTGATTATCACCAACTCGACCCAAGCGAACTGCGCAACATTATCCGTGATGCGGGCATCGTAGGCCTTGGCGGCGCCGGCTTTCCCGCCTTTATCAAGCTCAACCCAGGCTCCCGCACAGCCATCGATACCCTGATCCTTAACGGTGCTGAATGTGAGCCCTATATCACCTGCGACGATGTCCTCATGCGCGAGCGCGCTGATGAAGTGATCGACGGCGCCCGCATCATGCGCCATGCACTTCAGGCCAAACAGTGCCTCATCGGCATCGAGGACAATAAACCCGAGGCACTGGCCGCGATCCGTGACGCCCTTTCGCGTCTCGGGGAGAAATCCATTGAGGCGGTTCAGGTGCCAACCCGCTATCCCACCGGTGGAGAGAAGCAACTGATTAAGATCCTCACCGGCAAGGAGGTTCCATCACAGGGGTTGCCCATCGATATCGGCATTGTCTGCCATAATGTCGCCACTGCCGCCAGCATCCATCGTGCAGTGGAGTTGGGCGAACCGCTTATCAGCCGCCTGGTCACTGTCACCGGCCATGGCGCGGCCAGGCCGCAGAACCTCGAAGTGCATATCGGCACTCCCATCGCCACACTGATCGAGCAGGCCGGAGGAAACAGAGCGATCCCATACAAACTGGTCATGGGCGGACCGATGATGGGGTTTGAACTGCAACATGCCCAGTTGCCGGTGATCAAAACCACCAACTGTCTTTTGCTGGCCGGCAAAGAAGATGCCCCCGAACACGGTCCGGTCCGCTCCTGCATCCGCTGCGGCGAATGTGCCAAAGTTTGCCCTGCCCAGCTGTTACCACAGCAACTTTACTGGTATGCGCGAGCCAAGGACTTCGAAAAGGCGCAAGACTACAACGTATTCGATTGCATCGAATGCGGCTGTTGTGCCTACGTCTGCCCCTCCAACCTCCCACTGGTCCAGTACTACCGTTTCGCCAAGACCGAAATCTGGGCTCAGGAAAGAGAGAAAAAGGCGGCCGACAGGGCGCGCGAACGCCACGAATTCCGGCTATTCCGCCAGGAGCGGGAGAAAGAGGAAAGGGCCGCCCGCCACAGGTCCAAAGCCAAGGCGGTCAAGCAGGATGGTGATGAGAATGCCAAAAAGGCGGCGATCCAAGCCGCAATGGAGCGGGCCAGGGCCAAACGTGAGACGGCAGGAGCCGAGCCAAAGAACATCGAAAATCTCACCGAGGCACAGCAGCAACAGATCGCTGAGGCCGAGGAACGCCGCAAGCTGCTGAAAGAAACCGGCAACGCAAAAAAAGAAACGAACGAGGAATGAGCATGAGCGCCGTCCTACCCAGTTCCCCCCATCTGCACGGCCCAGGCGCCGTCAGCAAGGTGATGCATCAGGTCAGCCTCGCGCTGGTCCCGGCACTCCTGGCCTACACCTGGCTGTTCGGCTGGGGAGTTGTGCTCAATGTCCTGATCGCTGCGCTCGTGGCCCTGGCCAGTGAGGCTCTGGTACTGAAACTGCGCAACCGCCCTGTCACTTCCACCCTGGCCGATGGCAGCGCCCTGGTAACCGCACTGCTGCTGGCCATCGCCCTGCCGCCGCTGGCTCCCTGGTGGCTGACCACCATTGGCGTCGCCTTTGCCATCATACTGGCCAAGCAACTCTATGGCGGCCTGGGTTTCAATCCCTTCAATCCGGCGATGGTCGGCTACGTGGTGCTACTCATCTCCTTTCCGCTGGAGATGACCAGCTGGCTGGCCCCGGACGGGCTGAGTGAAGGCAGCCTGAGTTTCGCCGGTGCGGTTAGTTATGTTTTCTCCGGTACTTTACCGGCTACCACCGGTCTGGACAGCCTGACCATGGCCACCCCACTGGACACCATGAAGACCCGCCTCGGCCTGGAGCACACCCTCGGCGAAATCATGAGCTCACCCGTGTTCGGCAGGTTTGGCGGCAGTGGGTGGGAAGTGGTCAACGGTATGATCCTGCTAGGCGGTATTTACCTGATGGTGCGGCGCATCATCAGCTGGCATGTCCCCGTGGCACTGCTTGGCAGCCTGTTCCTGGCATCAGGTCTGTTTCACCTGGTCAACCCCGACCATTATGCCGGACCGCTATTCCACCTTTTCAGCGGAGGCGCCATGCTCGGGGCCTTCTTTATTGCCACCGATCCGATTAGCGGCGCCACCAGCAACAGTGGCAGAGTGTGGTTCGGCGCCGGGGTAGGTCTCCTGACCTTCATCATCCGCACCTGGGGCGGCTACCCTGATGGCATCGCCTTCTCGGTCCTGCTGATGAACATGGCCGCACCGACCATCGACTACTACACCCGCCCCCGGGTGTTCGGTCACAACAGAGGGTAACGCCGTGCCGTGGAAGAATATGCTCATCGGCGCCTTCATCCTCGGCTTGTTCGCCGTCGTCGGGACCGGGCTGGTTGCCCTGACCTATGACAGCACTGCCGAGCGTATCGCGGAAAACGAACGTCAGTCCCTGCTGCGTAACCTGCACCAGATCATCTCACCCGATTCGCACAATAACGACCTATATTCGGACATCATCCAGGTCAGTGACCCCCTGCTTGGTAGCGAACAACCCGTCAATGTCTACCGTGCCCGCCTCGACAAACAGCCGGTGGCGGCAGTTATCGCCTCCACCGCCCCTGACGGCTACAGCGGTACAATCAAGCTACTTGTTGGGATTCACTATGATGGCACTCTAGCCGGGGTGCGTATCATCAGTCACAAGGAGACTCCCGGCCTGGGGGATGCGATCGAGGCGGATCGCTCCGATTGGATACTCGGCTTCAACGGCCGTTCCCTGGTCAATCCGGATGAGAAGCACTGGAAGGTGAAAAAGGACGGAGGCGTGTTCGACCAGTTCAGCGGCGCCACGATCACCCCGCGCGCCGTCGTGCAGGCGGTCTACCACACCCTGCGCTATTATCAAACACACCGTGAGGCGCTCTTTGCACCGCGACACGATGGCGTAAATAGCAATGACGAGGCAGGGGCAACGCATGAGACGGTTGCCGAGGAGAGTGACAATGGCTGAAGCCAATTACAGCAAAATCGCCAAAGAGGGTCTGTGGAATAATAATGTTGCCTTGGTGCAGATTCTGGGGCTTTGTCCACTTTTGGCAGTCACCTCCACTGCGATCAACGGCCTCGGCCTCGGTATCGCCACCACTCTGGTACTGGTCTCCTCCAACCTCACCATTTCACTGATTCGCCATCTGGTTCGCCCCGAGGTGCGCATCCCGGTATTCGTACTGGTGATCGCCTCCTTCGTTACCGCCATAGAGCTAGCGATGAACGCCTTCTTCCATGACCTTTACAAGGTGCTCGGCATCTTCATACCGCTCATCGTCACCAACTGTTCAATTCTCGGTCGTGCAGAAGCCTTCGCCTCGAAAAATCCGGTGGGAAAATCGGTGATAGACGGTCTGACCATGGGTGTGGGCTTCGCCGCTGTGCTGGTCCTGCTCGGCGCCATGCGTGAGCTCATCGGTTCCGGCACCCTCTTTTCCCAGGCCCACATGATGTTCGGCGATGCGGCCCGCTGGCTCACCATCACTGTCATTGAGGATTACAAGGGCTTCCTGCTCGCTATCCTGCCGCCCGGCGCATTCATCGGCCTGGGACTGCTCATCGCCATGAAGAACCTCTTTGACCAACGTGCCGAGAAGCGCGCCAGACAGGCTTCACCTGCTGCCGCTGAGCCAGCCGAAGCGAAAGCGTAAGAAAAGCGGCTTACCGCAAAGGACACGAAGGGACGAAAAGGTTATTCGGTGTGATGATTTAGCTGGTGTCACACCACAGCGCGCTGGTTCACCTACCACCCACTCCAGATACTCTACAACCTTGATACGGTTTTCCATTGCGCTCTTCGCGCCCTTTGCAGTGAATTACTTTCTTTCAAGGACGATAAAACTGCAGGCCCAGCGGTTCTTTTCGTCCGCCGGGTGTTCCTCCCTATCCACCTCGTTCCAGTCATCCCAATCGAACTCGGGAAACCAGGCATCGGCGTCGAATTTACTGTGAACCAAAGTGATGTAGAAGCGCTCGGCGTGCGGGAGCATTTGCCCATAGAACGACTCGCCACCGATAATCATTACCTCATCGACATCTCCCGCGGCCTCGATCGCTTGTTCGATGCTATGCACGACCACCGCCCCCTCGGCCCGATAGGTCATGTCGTGGGTGATGACGATGTTAGTACGCTCCGGCAGTGGCCTGCCGCCAAACGATTCGAAGGTCTTTCGCCCCATGATGATAGGCTTACCCAAGGTATGGCGGCGGAACCATTTCATATCCGCAGGCAACTTCCAGGGGAGACGGTTTTCGATACCGATAGCGCGGTCCTCAGCCATGGCGGCGATCATGGAGATGGTCGGTTTACTCACTGGAATTTCCTGCTTGAGTGGTAGTGCCCGCTACACCGCAACGGGGGCTTTTATAGGTGGATGAGGCTGGTAATCAAGCAATTCGAAATCATCAAAGGTGAAACCGAAAATATCCTTCACGGCAGGATTGATTTGCATGGTCGGGAGAGGATACGGCTCGCGCGAGAGCTGTAACCGCGTCTGCTCCAGGTGGTTGGAATAGAGGTGGGCATCGCCCAGGGTGTGCACGAACTCTCCCGGCTCAAGGTCGCAGACCTGCGCCATCATCCTCGTCAGCAATGCATAGGAAGCGATGTTGAAGGGCACACCAAGAAAGATATCGGCCGATCGCTGATACAGCTGGCAGGAGAGTTTCCCCTCGGCCACGTAAAACTGGAACAAGGTATGGCAGGGCGGCAGGGCCATGTTATCGACCTCAGCCACGTTCCAGGCCGAGACGATCATCCGCCGAGAATCCGGCGTATTTTTGATCTGCTCGACCACCTGCCGGATCTGATCCACATGCCCCCCATCCGGGGTTGGCCAGCAGCGCCACTGGTAGCCGTAGCCAG
>JBFEYJ010000195.1:0-5572 GCA_041562215.1 Thiohalomonadaceae bacterium
AAGGCCGCGCTGACTGGCGGGTTGGGGGTAGACCAGACATGGCATGGCCAGATGTACATGGCTCCAGGCATAAAACAGGCCGAGAGGAAAACGGGTACTGACAGTGATGCGTCCAGGGTGAAGCAAGCCACGTTGCTCACTCGGCATTGTCAGGGTGAGCCACTGCCCACCCTGTCGCGGGAGGTCGAGCGTGACGGGTTGTTGTCCCTTGAAACTGAGGTTGAGGGCGAACCGATCACGGCCGATACGGTTTTCCACATGGACATGAAAACGAGCGGGTTCACCGGCAAAAACCGGTGATGGGTGTCCGGCGTGCAGGTTAAGTCCGTGCAGGTTACGAAAGGTGTGGACAATTGATACCACGGAGAGGGCGGTGAGCAGAAAGGTCAATGCAAAAGCGAGGCTGTTCTGATAGTTAACAGCACCAATCAGCATCGCCATTAGCACCAAGGAGAACAGAAGCCCGCTTCTGCTGGGAAGAAGATAGATGCGGCGACGGCCGAGGGTTACCGGACCTGTCTCAGTCGCTTTGCGACTTGATAGCCAACGGTGGAAGCCGAGTTTCAGTGGCAACATCATTATAATGATTGCTTATCACGAAGCAGGCGAATAACACAGAGTATTAACACAACAGAGCCTGTTATTGAGAATGAACAAAAAACCGCTTTCCTATCGTGGTGGGTACCTGAGTTCTCAGGGAATCGCCACCTCACTGAAGGGTTTGACCATCGCCTCTGCACTCAGCGCGCCCTGCTCTCCGGCTGTTTGGAGACGGTGAGCGGCGACATGGGGCAAGACGGTTTGCACGTCTTCGGGCATTACATGGTTGCGGCCCTCCAGAAACGCCCAGGCACGAGCGGCGTTGAGCAGGGCGAGACCGGCGCGCGGTGACAGGCCGGTTAGAAAATGGGGGGATTCGCGAGAGAAGGCGAGCAGCGCCTGTACGTAGTCAATCAATGCCTCGGAGGCGTGTACCTGCCGTGCTTGCTGTTGCAGCTCGAGCAGTTGCGTCGGCTGGAGCACCGGTGTGATCTCCTTGAGCATGTCGCGGCGGTCGCGCCCAGCCAATAGCGCTCGCTCGGCACGCTGTTCAGGATAGCCGAGTGAAATCACCATCAGAAAGCGATCGAGCTGTGATTCGGGTAGGGGAAAGGTCCCTATCTGGTAGGCCGGATTCTGTGTGGCGATGACAAAAAAAGGGGAGGGTAGCGGGTAGGTCTGTCCCTCGATGCTTACCTGATTTTCTTCCATGGCCTCAAGCAGAGCGCTCTGGGTTTTTGGGGTGGCACGGTTGATCTCATCAGCCAGGATCATCTGGGAGAAGATGGGTCCGGGGTGGAACGAGAAAGTGCCGCTCTCTCTTTCGTAGACCGAGACACCGAGAATATCCGCAGGCAGCATATCGGAGGTGAATTGCACACGGTTGAAGCGCAGGCCAAGGGTACCGGCAAGGACGTGAGAGAGGATGGTTTTGCCCACTCCCGGCAGATCCTCTATGAGCAGGTGGCCGCGGGCGAGTATGGTCGCCAGTGCGAGTTTGATTTGGTGCTCCTTACCGAGCACGAAATGGCCGCTTTGCGCGACGACATCACGGAGTAAAGGGTTCACAATACAGGCTCTTCCAATTTGCTGTTGCCGTCCATGGTAACGGAAGTCGGTGGTTGCATACGAGACCGATCCCCCTTTTCCCACAGAAACGGCACGCTCCGCCCGGCTCCGGCAAGCCTGTATTCTTACTAGTGGTCTGTGATACATATAATAGGTGGTTGTGGACGAAGCGGAATAACAACAGGAAAATGCCATGAGTCGCCAACGTCTTGTTTCCCTGCTCCTCGGTGTGTTCATACTGCCGGCCCTGACTGGTTGCGGAATCAACAACATCCCCACCTACGACGAAGCGGTGAAAGCCGCCTGGAGCCAGGTGCTGAATCAGTACCAGCGTCGTGCTGATCTGGTGCCCAACCTGGTTAACACGGTAAAGGGCTTTGCCGATCAGGAAAAGGAGGTACTGACAGCGGTGACCGAGGCGCGTGCCAAGGTCTCGCAGATGACCCTGTCAGCGGACATACTGTCCAATCCACAGGCCTTTCAGGCTTTTCAGCAGAATCAGGGCGCCCTAAGTTCCGCGTTGTCTCGTCTGATGGTGGTGGTCGAGCGCTACCCGGAACTGAAATCGAACCAGAATTTTCTCTCTCTACAGTCGCAGCTGGAAGGCACTGAGAATCGTATTGCTGTGGCGCGGCGCGACTACATCACCGCGGTGCAGCGCTACAATACCGAACTGCGCACTATTCCCGGCCGCTGGTGGGCGGCACTGCTCTACCCGGAGATGGAGCAACGCGAGAACTTCAGAGCTGATGAGTCGGTGATGCAAACCCCTGAAGTCAATTTCCAGGACTGAGCAATGCTACGGTTGATTGGCCCCGGCCTGATTTGGATGACCCTTCTCCTTGCGCTGCCGCTGCAGGCGGCACCGACCTTCCCCACCCTTAGCGGCAGGGTGGTGGATCAGGCGGGTTTGTTAACCCCGACAACACAAAAGGAACTTACCACCAGGTTGCAGCAGCACGAGGACAGCACCGGCAACCAGGTGGTCGTGGTCACCCTTAACTCTCTACAGGGTGATGAGATTGCCGATTACGGCTACCAGCTTGGGCGTCACTGGGGCATCGGTCAGCAGGGGCGGGATAACGGCGTACTGCTCATCGTCGCCCCAAATGAGCATAAGGTGCGGATCGAGGTCGGTTACGGCCTGGAAGGGACGCTCACCGATGCACTGAGCAAGAACATCATCGAAACAATAATCACCCCCCGCTTCAAACAGGGTGATATGGAGGGTGGTATCAGGGAAGGCGCACTCGCCATTCTTGCCGCGATTGAGGGCACCTATACACCGCAACAACGAAATCGTCGCGATACCAGTGATGGATACAATTTCTTTGGTTCAGCGGTGTTCCTTGCCTTAATCTTTGGCGGAGTCGTGCGAAAGTACATTGGTAACCGTTTTCTCGCCAGTGTGGTAATGGGCGGCATCGCCTGGTTGATCGGTTTCCTGCTCTTTTCAATGGCCATTGGCTTCTTTGCCGGGATCGCCGTTTTTCTCATTGGGCTGCTCTCAGCCATTGGTGACGGTGGGGGGAGTGGAGGTCTTCGTGGGAACAGGTATTACGGCAGTGGTTATTACGGTAGCGGTGACTCCTCAGGAGGTAGCTTCAGCGGTGGATTTTCCGGTGGCGGTGGAAGCTTTGGTGGCGGCGGCGCCTCTGGAGGTTGGTAATTATGGTGTTTTTGAGTGACAACGACAAACGGCGAATTATCGAGTCGATTCGGCAGGTGGAGGCAAAGAGCCGCGGTGAAATCGTCACTGTCGTTGCCCGCGAGGCCGACGATTACTACTACATTCCGACCCTGTGGGCGGCACTCAGCGCCCTCTTTCTTCCAGCTCTCGTCATTGCAGGTGGATTGCACCAAACCCTGCTCGGCAGTTACGGTGCCCAGATGGTGGTGTTTCTGCTCGCACTGGTGCTGTTTCGAATTCCAGCGATTAAATACCGGGTGATCCCCAAAGCAGTAAAACGCCGACGTGCCGCAAGGATGGCGCGTGAGCAGTTTCTGCTTCAGAACCTGCATCACACGGAAGGGCGGACCGGTGTGCTGTTGTTTGTCGCGGTCGCCGAACATTATATAGAAGTGATCGCCGACCGGGGGATCAATGCTGCAGTTCCCGCCGGAACCTGGGATTGGGTGGTTGCGGATTTTCTCGCCAGGGTGAAAGCCGGGGAGGTGGCGGACGGCTTTGTTCGTTCGATCGAAAGCATTGGTAATCATCTGATCGAACATTTTCCTATTGGTGAAGAGAGCCGCAACGAACTGCCTGACCATCTGATAGAGCTGTAACTGCACAGGGCAGGATGATGGGCGCTGTAGAGGGCGCCAAAATGCAGGGAACAGGAGAGCCTGTTGTGGAATAAGTACAGGCTTGTCACGCCCCAGATACGGAAAAAGAAAGATAAGGGAGTAGGGTAATGAAAGGTGTTTTCGGCGCTATCGGCAGGCTCTTCGGCCTGATCTTCGGCAGTCTTCACTGGAGTCCTCCTTCGTGGGCGTCCCAGTTGTGGCGAAAGATCCGCGCCCATCCCCGCGTTATCACTCTGCTGGTGGTGATCGCCGCCGCTGTTTTCGGCGGGTACCACTATTACCAACAACTCCCCAAACCATTGCAGTACGTCGCAGAAGCGACGGCGCCAGGGTTGACCGGTATCGATGACGAGACGCTCCTCCCGGACCCACTGCACATCACCTTCTCCTATGATCAGGCGACTGTTGCCGGCAGGGAACTGGGCACACCTTCGGTCGCCGCGCTGGATCAGCTCGACAAGCCGTTACGTGATGGCATCCGTATGGAGCCGGCGCTGGCCGGAGAGTGGCGTTGGCAGAATGATCATGTACTGCGTTTTGAGCCGGAACAGGACTGGCCTGCAGAGCAGGAGTATACGGTTTATTTTGCACCGCAGTTATTTAGCGAAGGGATCCGCCTGGCAGAGAAGAAGTTGAGATTTATCACCCCAGCATTCAGTGGACAGCTGGAATCCATCGAGTTTTACCAGGATCCGGTGGATCGTAAGACACGACGCGTGGTGGCGACGATCGCCTTCACTCATGCCGTCGATCCCACCAGCCTGGAGAGTGAACTGCGCCTCGGCATGCGCCCCTCCGGTGCCGGGATTGAAACCACCCCGGTGAAGTATGGATTTACCGTTACTTACGACAAACACCGGCGTAAGGCTTATATCCACTCCGAACCGATTGAGTTGCCGGAGAAGCGCAATACGATGCGGCTGGAGCTGCCTGCCGGGGTCAAGAGTGAACCGGGCAAGGCGAAAACCGCCAATGAGATCAACGGCGAAGTCGTGATCCCCGACATTTATAGCTTTTTTCGTGTCGGTGCGATGAATACGCGCATCGTGCGTAACCAGCAGAATGAACCGGAGCAGATCCTTAGCCTGGAGCTAACGGACGATATCGACGCCGAGCAGATTTATGGGGCGATGAAGGTATACCTTTTGCCGCGACGCAAACCCTCCTGGCGTGGTCCGCGAGAGGTCGACTCGGGGGTGCTGGCCGAGTCCGAACTGGTGATGGTGACGCCCATTCCCAACGAGCGTGAGGCGGAGAAAGTCTACAACTTCCGAATTGATGTGCCAGAGGATCGCCAGCTTTATGTCAGGCTGGCCGAAGGTCTGCGCTCAATCAACGATTTCAGGATGGCCGGCGGCTACGATACGCTGCTGGGAACACCTTCGTACCCACATGAGATAATGATCACCAATGAAGGGTCGCTGCTGGCCCTCTCCGGTGAGCACAAGTTCGGGCTACTGAGCCGCAATCTGGAAGCGGCCAGGATCACTGTTGGCCGTGTGTTGCCAAAACAGCTCAACCACCTGATCAGCCAGAGTTATGGTGATATCAGCAATCCCTCGTTCAGTAATTACAGTTTCCGCGAGGAGAACATCGCGGAGCGGAGCGAACAGGTTATCGATCTGGCCATGGGTCACCCGGGAAAAGCGAATTA
>JBFEYJ010000196.1:0-5493 GCA_041562215.1 Thiohalomonadaceae bacterium
AGCGTGGCAGTAACGAAAATGCCAATGGTGTTCTAAGGCGGTTTCTTCCTAAAGGAAGCGACTTTTCTAGGCTGACGCCGCAGCGACTGAGAAAGATTGTGGCATGGATGAACAACCGGCCACTAAAGTGCCTGGGTTGGCGTACTCCATTCGAGGTCCACTACGGGGTAAGCGTTGCACTTGTTACTTGAATTCGCGGTCCAATGAAGTTACCGCCGTTCCTGAACTATTGGCGTTTCTGGCTCTGGAGGTCTTACCATCACTATCGATACGATTAGCTGTCAGCGACAACTTACCGTGCAAACCGTTGACCAAGCTGCTGCATTCCCTGCTGGTGGTCAAAGACAACCTGCGAACGTTGAGTGATGTAATCAGGGATTTTTTATCATCGCTAAAGCCAGTGAATTCAAAGCTGTCCAATTTGACTTACATGAAATCACTGACAGCACCCATGGGCGAGTCGAGTATTGGCGCTATGGAGTCAGTGGTTGACTGAAAACCGTTGGGGCCAGTGACAAATACGAGGGATTGTTTAGCATCATCATTCTTGAAGTGAACACCATGTCGGCACCGAGCTGAACATAAAGGAGAGGCATATCTATCTTTCCTCCCGGATAGCCAATGCTAATCACATGGCCGTGGCAAAGCGCGGCCACTGCAGCACTCAAAATGGCTGTCACTGGGTGCTGAATTACTTTCAATGAAGATTAGTTTCGGATCCGACTGAATCATTGCGCAGAAAATTTCTACCACCCTGCGCCAGCCGGAACTCAGCGTACTGAAACGTGATAGCATCAAGATCAGATGCGAAAAAATGCATCAGAGCTTTGCAAAATGATTCGTGCCACTCACAACATCATTAATGTCGTATTGTAATAGGTTCGTTAGCCTGGACTGCACCTATTCTTACATTCCGGCCAACTTCATGTGACAGTACGTAATCTTCACCCGTTCTTTAGTGAAGAGTGAGTCTATTTCACGGCAGGATGATCGCTTGCAGGGATGAGGTTTACGGATATGCTGAACTAGCCGAAGAACTTGCAGGCTTATACCTTGTGCGCTTTTTTAAGCTCGTCTTGGTGCCCCGCGTAACTGAGAAGTAAAGACGCAGCGCAAGGCGAGAGGCTGCATCTGCTCAAGTCGTTGCGGAATAGAAACACCCGCTTGTATCGCTTGCGCACACAATGACAATGACGTACACATCGTATGTAATAACGGCAACAAAAAGGGCCTCTTTCGAGACCCATTTATATAAACTACTTCACCACCCTCAGTGCCGGACGTTTGGATTTCTCCTCCTCTGGCGTTGGTGGGGGCTCATCACCTCCCCCATCCTCGTCGGTGAAGACCATTCCCTTGCCGTTCTCGCGAGCGTAGATGGCAAGTACCGACATCACCGGCACACTGACGTGCATCGGATTGCCGCTGAAGCGTGCATCCAGCTCCACGAGTTCATTACCCAACTCCAGGTTTTGTACGGCGGAAGGAGTGATGTTGAGGACGATCTTCCCGCCTTCCACGAACTGCCTAGGCACGACAACCGACTCATCATCGGCATTAACCAGAATGTAGGGTGTTTGTCCATTGTCGACGATCCACTCATAAAGTGCGCGGATCAGATAAGGTCGGCTAGGTGACATTGTTGATCTGCTCGGAATCGGCACAGGTGGCAAAATTAGCCACCTGTGCAGTTTAGATAATTAGTCGCGCATTTCGCGCTCAGCTTCACTCAGGCTGGCCTGGAAGGATTCGCGTGCAAAAATGCGATCGGCATAGCCCAACAGTGGAGCGGCTTGCTTAGGTAAAGCGATATTCAACGCAGGCAATCTCCATAGCAAAGGCGCCAGAGCACAATCCACCAGTGAAAACTCATCGCTGAGAAAATACGGCTTTTGCTCGAAGATCGGACTCACCATGACCAGGTTATCTCGGATCTCCTTTTTCGCCTTAGCGACAGCCTTTTCTCCGCCGGTCAACACGATATCGAGCTGACCATATAGATCCTCTTCGATACGGTGCAGCATGAGGCGGTTATTGGCACGGGAAACAGGATCAACGGGCATCAATGGCGGGTGCGGGAAGCGCTCGTCCAGATACTCCATGATTACCTGGGAGTTGTAGAGCACGAGATCGCGATCCACCAACGTCGGTACCGTATTATAGGGATTGAGGTCGATTAGATCTTCTGGCAGATTTGCAGCATCAACAGGCACGATGTCTACGTTGATACCCTTCTCAGCCAGCACGATGCGGACCCGATGGCTGTAGACATCGGAATCACCGGAAAAAAGTGTCATTACAGAGCGTCGGTTCGCCACCACACCCATCTCAATCTCCTGAATAGAAGTTCTAACAACAGAAAGGGGGGCACCAAGCCCCCCTCAAATTAATCCTAGTCCCGGTAACCTGTTTAGGGCTTTCGGGACGGGCCGATTGTTTATTTTAACACAACCTAACCGGTTTCAGGATTTTAGTGGATATCTTTCCAGTATTCCTTCTTCAGCGCATAAGCGAAAACAAAGAAAATAGCCAGGAACAGGAGTACCCAAATACCCAAACGCTGACGCTCAAGCTTAATCGGCTCACCGGTGTAGGTAAGGAACGCGGTCAAGTCACGAGCAGCCTGGTCGTATTCAGACTCGGTCATCGAGCCTGGCTTGACCATCTCGTAACCGGCGATCATGGACGTCTCGTTACCCTCGTGATCCACCACGGTCTTGTGGATAGGCTTCTTCAGACCTTCCAGCTCCCACAGCACATGGGGCATGCCCACCTCAGGAAATACTTCGTTGTTCACACCGAAGGGGCGCTTTTCGTCGACGTAGAAAGTTTTCAAGTAGGTGTAGATATAATCCACGCCACGGGCACGAGTGATAACACTCAGGTCCGGAGGAGGATTACCAAACCAGCGCTTGGCATCGGCCTGTGGCATGGCGATGGTCATGGTTTCACCCACCTTTTCACCGGCGAACATCAGGTTTTCCCGGACTTGATCATCAGTAAGACCGATATCACGCCCCATACGGTTGTAACGCTGATAGGCAGCCGAGTGGCAGCTCAAACAGTAGTTAGCAAACAGCTTGGCGCCACGCTGCAAGGAGGCCTTATCGCTCAGATCGATATTGGCATGCTCCAGGTGCGGGCCTGCACCGGAAGCCATGACGGCTGCCGGCAGTGCGAACATTAATGCAATAATCAGTTTTTTCATTCTGTCACCCTCTCCGGAACCGGCTTGGTCTTTTCAAACTTCGGAATAATCGCCAGGGCTGCGAAGAACACGAAGTAATAAACAGTGCCGATCTGCGCCAAAAGCTTGTACAGGTCGGTGGTCGGTTTCATGCCGAGGTAACCCAGCATGATGAAGTTGGCCACAAACAGGAACAACAGCACCTTGAAACACAGGCCACGGTAACGGATGGATTTGACCGGGCTGCGGTCAATCCAGGGCAGGAAGAACAGAATCACAACCGCAGCACCCATTGCCATAACACCGGGGAAGGCAGAACCCGCGATAGAGGGTACCGCACGCAGGATGGCGTAGAACGGCGTGAAATACCATACCGGAGCGATATGCGCAGGTGTTTTCAACGGGTTGGCCGGCTCGAAGTTCGGGTGCTCAATGAAGAAGCCTCCCATCTCCGGTGCGAAGAAGACGATGGCGAAGAAGATCATCAGGAAGACGACCACGCCAACGATGTCCTTCACAGTGTAATAGGGGTGGAAGGGAATGCCGTCGAGCGGCTTGCCGTCCGGGCCCTTGTGCTTCTTGATTTCAACGCCGTCCGGGTTGTTGGAGCCAACCTCGTGAAGCGCGATCACATGGGCTACCACCAGTCCAACCAGTACCAGAGGCACTGCAATAACGTGGAAAGCAAAGAAGCGGTTCAGGGTCGCATCGGAGACAACGAAGTCACCGCGAATCCACAGTGACAACTCTTCACCGACAAACGGTACGGCAGAGAACAGGTTAACAATTACCTGTGCGCCCCAGTATGACATCTGGCCCCAGGGCAGCAGGTAGCCGAAGAAGGCCTCTGCCATAAGCGCCAAGTAGATGAGGCAGCCGAAGATCCAAATCAGTTCGCGTGGAGCCTTGTAGGAACCGTACAGCAGTCCACGGAACATGTGCAGGTAGACCACGGCGAAGAAGGCGGATGCACCGGTGGAGTGGACATACCGAATCAACCAGCCCCAGTCCACATCACGCATGATGTATTCGACAGAGCCGAAGGCCAGGTTGCCATCGGGTTTGTAGCTCATGGTCAGGAAGATACCGCTAACAATCTGGATAACCAGTACCAGCAGCGCCAGAGAGCCGAAGAAGTACCAGAAGTTGAAGTTCTTCGGTGCGTAATACTCAGATAGGTGTTCCTTCCACATCTTGGTCAGCGGGAAGCGGGCGTCCACCCAGCCCAGCAGTTGCGTCATCATGCCGTTCATTATGCTGCGCCTCCATCGTCACCCACCAGGATTTGGCTTTCGGTCAGGAACATGTAGGGCGGTACCTCGAGGTTCTTCGGTGCTGGCACGCCGGAGAATACGCGGCCAGCCAGGTCAAACTTGGAGCCATGGCATGGACAGAAGAAGCCGCCTTTCCATTCAGCACCACCAAGATCCGCAGCACCGATGTCCGGGCGGTAGGTCGGAGAGCAACCGAGGTGAGTGCAGATGCCAACCAGCACAGCATACTCCTGGTGATCCTCGCGAGTACGGAGCGGATTCTTGGCGTATTCCGGCTGCTGATTGGATCCCTCGCTGGTCGGATCCAGCAGTCGGTCATCAAGGGTCGGCAGATCTTTGAGGTTCTGCTCGGTACGACGAACAATCCACACGGGCTTGCCGCGCCATTCCACGGTCATCATCTGACCCGGTTCCAGTTTGCTCACATCAGCTTCAACCGGAGCGCCGGCAGCTTGTGCCCTTGCACTGGGCATCATGGACATCACAAACGGGGTGACTGCGTAACCCGCACCGACGGCACCAACTACAGTGGTGGCAGCGGTGAGGAAACGGCGTCGACCCTTATCTACGCCTTCTGTGCTCATTAAGCCTCTCCCAACAATTGTTAAGACTCGAAAAAAATCTGTATACGAGGGAAGTCCATCACCTACACTACCTCTTCACAGGTAGCTATTAAGTAAATTAGGACGTACTAAAACCCTAAAATAATAGCCGCATATTATCGTATAAATCTGCGATGGGGGTCAAGTTGGGGCGGCCACCGGCTTAGGCCGGGTTGGGGATATCAATAAATTGATTTTCCAGAGAAAAATGGTCGGCTAAATGGGCGCCCAGCGCCTGTACACCGTAGCGCTCGGTGGCATGGTGACCGGCGGAGATGTAGTGGATGCCCAACTCACGGGCGATATGCACGGTGGGCTCGGATAGTTCACCACTAAGATAGGCGTCCAGCCGCAGGGCCGCGGCCTGTTCAATATACGCCTCAGCCCCGCCGCTGCACCAACCGACACGGCGAATGGGATGCTCCCCCCC
>JBFEYJ010000197.1:0-5439 GCA_041562215.1 Thiohalomonadaceae bacterium
ATCGCGGTGGGGTACATCTGGATCCGTCCGACACGGCTCATGGCAATGTAGTTGGAAACAAAGTGCCCGCCCTCCTCGATATGTGCAGCACTATGCGGGTAGACCTCAACCTCATCTCCCCAATGGTGAATCATGCTGGAAGTCACCTTGGCATTGCGGCCGATATAGTATTCAGTGACGCCGATGTGGGTACCGGTGTCAGTATAACGAGCGGTGGTGCAGCCATTGACCAAATGGAGCTCAGCCCCCTCTTCCGCCACCACAAGATTGTGCACTACCTGTCGCAAGCCGGGAGTGCGTAGCAAAAAGCAGCTCTGCACCGGCAACAGGACCCTCTCACCGGCAAAGATGCGAATGAAAAAACCGGATGGACCGGCTGCTGCGGCCTCACGGGTATATTCATCCTGATCCATTGATACCAAATGAAAATAACGTTCCTTCAGCCAGGGGTAACGTTCCATCGCGTTGGCCAGCGGCAGTACTTCCAGTGCCTCGGTATGGGGTGTGGCCTGGGTGATGGTGCTGTCCTCCAACAAGAAGCTACCGGCATGCTCGATAGCGGGATCAAAGCCCACCTCTCGCAGGTCGTTGTCTGTCGGCGTATTGCTGTTCATGCTTTGTACTCCGTGGAGTTGGCCAAACAACGTACGCACTGCTCATACCCCTCTTTGCGGATCTCCTCGAACATCTCGTGTGGATTACCACTGCAGGCTATTTTTCCGCCGAGAATAATATGACCTAGATTGGCCTCCACGTAGTTCAGGATAAAGCCCGCATGAGAGATGATCAGCCCGCCACGATGTCGCAATCGAAGCGGATGGTGTTTCTCAAGAATCCGGTTGATCGCATCAGTGATGATGGCAAGGTTTTCCAGGTCGACGCCAGACTCCGGTTCATCAAGCAGGATCAATTCCGGCGACTGGGCATAGAGCTTGAGGATCTCCGAACGTTTGAGTTCACCGCCTGAGAAGCCGCAATTCAATTCCCGCTGACGGTGGCTGTCCAGATGCAGGCTCTGAAAGGCCTTATCTGCAACACCTGAGTTATCGATAGTCTTGATGAAAGTTTCAAGCGTAACACCGCGAATGGACGGCGGGTGCTGAAACGCCAGACCGATACCCAGCTCTGCAATCTCATTTGGCTGCAGACCATCGATACGTTTACCTCGAAACTCGATGGTGCCCTGGCAAATTTGATAACCGGGTAACCCCATGATGGCTGAAAGCAGGGTCGACTTGCCAGAGCCATTGGGACCGAACAGGATATGGACTTCACCATTCGGGATGAACAGGTCCAGCCCCCGGAGCACCGATTTTCCGGCGATCTCTACCCACAGATCACTGATGGAAAGTAACGGTTTCATCACATCCCCTTCTCAAACTGGCTATTCCTAACTATAGATGTTGGAAGCCATACAGACAGGAGTGACATGCATCGGAGACAATGGTCATGCAGGAAACAACCATCGTTAAAAAATGGTCTTCATGACGACGGGCGCTGGGCTAGAATTATTAGGCTTTTTGCGTAAAGGTGTTCTGCTGTACATGTGGTAAGGAGCCACCGCAATGAACGAAGAAAAAGAATCCCAAGCGGAAACCTTATGGCACACTCTCGACCCCGCTACCGTTTTGTCCCGACTGGGGGCGAATGACAGGGGACTAAGCGAAAAAGAGACCGCAGAGCGTCTGCAACATCATGGCCGCAACAGTCTGACGCCGCAGAAAAAACGTGGCTCCCTGCTCCGCTTCCTGCAGCAATTCCACAATGTACTGATTTATGTGTTACTGGCGACAGGACTGGTTACCGCCGCCCTGGGACACTGGATCGACAGCAGCGTGATCCTGTTAGTGGTGGTGCTCAACGCGCTGATCGGTTTTATCCAGGAGGGCAAGGCGGAAAAGGCCATGGACGCGATCAGTGGGATGCTCGCTGCAAAGGCCTCGGTTCGGCGCAATGGCCAGATGCAAACCGTGATGGCTGAAGAACTAGTGCCCGGCGATATCGTCATGCTGCAGTCGGGTGATCGCGTGCCTGCAGACCTGCGCCTGCTCCGTACCCGGGAACTACGCATCGATGAAGCTCTGCTGACCGGGGAGTCGGTGCCTGCCGGCAAGTCAACTGAGGCCGTTACCGAGAAAGCCGGGGTTGGCGACCGTAAGGGAATGGCCTATTCCGGCACCTTCGTCACCTACGGACAAGGCAGCGGCGTGGTTGTCGCGACCGGAGATCGCACAGAGATTGGTCGTATCAGCGGTCTACTTTCCGCGATTGAAACCCTAACGACTCCCCTGCTGCGCCAAATGGCGGAATTCGGTCAAACCCTGAGCATGGTGATCCTGGTCATCGCCACGGCAACCTTCCTTTTTGGCGTATTGGTACAGGACTATTCCGCCACTGACATGTTCCTTGCAGCAGTCGGTCTGGCGGTAGCGGCGATTCCCGAAGGCCTGCCTGCAATCATGACCATCACCCTGGCCATCGGGGTGCAGCGCATGGCTCGGCGCAATGTGATTATCCGTAGATTACCGGTCGTGGAGACGCTGGGATCGGTATCGGTGATCTGTTCGGATAAAACCGGCACCCTTACACGTAATGAAATGACGGTGCAGAGTGCTGTTGTGGGCAGCGGTTGCTACGAAGTAAGCGGTGTCGGTTACGACCCCCATGGTGAATTCTCCAGCAATGGCGAATCGGTTTCTCCCGATAACTATCCGCTCCTGCACGAGCTTGGACGGGCCGGTATGTTGTGCAATGACTCGAGCATTCGTGAAATAAAGGGCAGCTGGGAGCTGCACGGAGATCCGACCGAAGGTGCGCTGATGGTGCTCGGGATGAAGATGGGAATGAATCCCGAGCATGAGCAGGAGGCCTGGCCGCGCACCGATGTCATCCCCTTCGAGTCAGAGCACCGCTTCATGGCCACACTGCATCACGACCATAGCGGCCACGCCTTTATCTACCTAAAGGGGGCACCGGAGCGGGTATTGGAGATGTGTCACCATCAACGCAAGCGAGGTGAGGACGTACCGCTGGACCGATACTACTGGGAAGGCATAACAGAACAGCTGGCGCAACGCGGACAGCGCCTGCTGGCGATTGCTTCACGGCCGGTAGACAGCAAAATGAACTGTTTGACCTTTTCCGATGTCCAGGACAGGCTGTCTCTCATCGGTATCGTCGGCATCATCGATCCGCCACGGGAAGAGGCAATCAGGGCGGTGGAGGACTGCCGCTCCGCCGGAATCAAAGTCAAGATGATCACCGGCGACCACGCGCTCACCGCCAGCGCGATTGCCAGGGATATGGGGATCGGCGACGGGGATAATAAGGCAATCACCGGCAACGAACTTGCCGAGTTGGATGATGAGCAACTTGACTCGCTGATGAAGAGCACCTCGGTCTTCGCTCGCACCAGCCCCGAGCACAAACTGCGTCTGGTCAAGATTCTGCAGACAAAAGGCAATGTAGTCGCCATGACCGGCGACGGGGTGAACGATGCCCCTGCCCTCAAGCGTGCCGATGTAGGCATTGCCATGGGACAAAAAGGCACCGAGGTCTCCAAGGAAGCGGCGGAGATGGTACTCACCGACGACAATTTCGCCTCCATCGCCCATGCGGTGGAGGAAGGACGCACCGTCTACGACAACCTGAAAAAAGCCATCATCTTCATCCTTCCCACCAACGGAGGTGAGGCACTAACCATCCTCGCCGCCATCGCGCTCGGGCGTATGATGCCGATCACTGCGGCGCAAATCCTCTGGGTCAACATGATCACTGCCGTCACACTGGCCCTTGCATTAGCGTTCGAGCCGCCGGAAGAACATATCATGCAGCGTCCGCCTCGCCGTTTGGATGAGCCGCTGCTGTCACGATTTCTGGTATGGCGAATCATATTCGTGTCGCTGATTCTAGTAAGCGGCACCTTCGGCATCTTCCTCTGGCTCCGTGAGCACGGCGCAACGATCGAGCTGGCACGCACCGTTGCGGTCAACACCCTGGTGATGTTCGAGGTGTTCTACCTGTTCAATTCGCGTTTCATCAACGAATCGGCATTAAGCCGCAAGGGATTGCTCGGGAATCGACATGCGCTGACAGCCATCGCCGTGCTTGTTGTCATGCAACTGGGCTTTACCTATCTTCCACCTATGCAGTTGTTATTTCAGACGACGGCACTCAACCTCCAGACCTGGGGTGTCATTGTGCTGATCGCATCCTCAGTGCTGTTTCTGGTTGAGCTGGAGAAGTGGATTGTACGCATACTCCGACGCCCGACTTAAGGTGATGAAATCTTCGCCGTCGGGACTCGACAACTATCGGCAGATGTAACAATGAGAACCCATTTGCTAAATAACAATACGCAGACTGGCTCCGTCCCATCCCGGCGGCGACGCTTTGCTGAGTGTGCGGGATGAAACACCAGACGCTGCGCTACACTATGTTTATCTTAATCTGGCTTGTTCAGGTAGAGGCCTTCGCTCAGCCGGATGTCTCGGTTGAGGTGAGCGGCGTTTCAGGAGATGAGCGCGATAATGTCCTGCTCCTGCTCAGCATAGAGCAGCAGAAAGCGCACCCGGATTTGAGTGATGGGCGAATCAAGCGTCTACATACAAAAGCGGTCGATGAGATTGAGCGGGCGCTCGCCCCCTTCGGTTACTACCGTGTCACCGTTGAAGCCGAACTGGAACAACGCAAGGAACCACCAGGCTGGTTGGCCAGTTACCGCATCGATCCGGGTCCGTCCCTGCCCATCGCCGAGCTGGATGTCAGTATTGAGGGTGATGCTGCCACTGATCCGGCATTTCGGTCACTGCTTGACGCTCCTCCCCTGGCTGTCGGAGATACCCTGAACCATGCCCTTTACGAGCAGTGGAAGCGCGACCTGCAACGTCTGGCCGAGGAGCGCGGCTATTTCCAGGCGAAGCTGACTCGTCATAGCGTCCGTGTCGATCTTGCCGCGTATGGGGCAACGGTGGAACTGCGATTTGAAAGCGGGCCACGCTATCGATTCGGTCCGTTGAGTTTCAGCGGTGAGCTCTCACTGGATGAGGAACTCCTGCATCGTTACGTCACTTTCAGCACCGGCGAACCATACTCCTCCGCCAAACTCTTGCAGCTCCAGGACAGCCTTAATGGCAGTGATTATTTCAAGCGTGTGGAGATCAAGGCCGAGCGAGAGTCGGTGGTCGATCTCCAGGTGCCTGTCACTGTGCGGCTTATCATGAATAAACGCAGCCGCTATCAGCTCGGAGTCGGCTATGGCACCGATACAGGAGTGAGGGGAACGATCGGCATGGAGCGGCGCTACGTCAATCGCAAAGGGCACCGACTTGGCGCCGATTTCAAGCTTTCACAAATCAAGGACAGCATCGAAGCACGCTACATCATTCCACTAAAAAAACCAGCGACCGATCGGGCCGTTGTTCGCAGTGAATACAACCG
>JBFEYJ010000198.1:0-5404 GCA_041562215.1 Thiohalomonadaceae bacterium
GCGGCCCTTGCCGTTTTTGCCTGGATGCTCACCCTGGCGCACACCAAGCAGGTATGGTTCGTGTAACACGACAACGATGTCGGTCGCATGCTTGAGGGAGCTAAACAGACCGCGCTTCACGAGGCTGTCATTCGTGCATGGGCCATACTGGGCGCTGTGGTGGCGGCGCTCGAACACTCACCATCCAGTACCCGCCTGATAAGGCGGCATTGCGTTTGAATACATAAGGAGCCTAAATGCCAAGTCTGCAGGACCTGAGCATGATCGGTAGTTTTGCCGGTGGCATCGGCCTGTTCCTTCTCGGCATGAAACTGATGACCGACGGTCTGAAGATGGCGGCCGGCCATGCACTGCGCCATATCCTGTCGCAGTGGACACGTACGCCTTTGCGAGGCTTCTTCTCAGGCATCCTGATCACCTCGTTGGTGCAGTCTTCCAGCGCGGTAACCATTGCGGTGATTGGTTTCGTCAATGCAGGCCTTCTCAGCCTGTTGCAGACGGTGTATGTGATATTCGGCACCAATATCGGGACGACCATGACCAGTTGGCTGGTGGCGCTGGTCGGCTTCAAGATCAATGTCCAGGCACTGTCGTTGCCGCTGATCGGTGTGGGCATGTTTGTACGGATGTTGAGCGGTACGAGTCGTCGTGGCGCCATGGCGGAGGCGATCACCGGTTTCGGCCTGTTCTTTCTCGGCATTGGTATTCTCAAGGACGCCTTTACCGGTGTCGGCAACGAACTGTCTCTGGCGGCCTATCCGGCTGAGGGGCTGGGGCTGTTGTTGTTCGTCGGCATCGGATTCCTGCTGACCTTCATGATGCAGTCCTCCAGCGCGGCGATGGTGGTGACCCTGGGGGCGGCGGTCGGTGGGGTGATCCCCCTGAGCGCCGCGGCCGCCACGGTGATCGGCGCGAACGTCGGCACCACATCGACCGCCGCCCTGGCGGTGCTCGGCGCCACACCCAATGCACAGCGGACCGCGGCGGCCCATGTCATGTTCAATCTGCTCACCGGGATCATCGCGCTGTTGTTGCTCGGCCCGCTACTTGCGTTGGTGGCGCTGGTACGTTCGTTTCTTGGGATGGAGTACGCCATTGCCACCGAGCTGGCTCTGTTCCACACCCTGTTCAATGTCCTGGGGGTTGTGATTTTGTGGGGGTGGACGCCGAGGATGGTGCGTTGGCTGGAGCAGCGCCTGCGCAGTGCCGAGGAGGATCTTGGTCGCCCGGTTTACCTGGACAACAATGTGGTGCGCACCCCGGCGTTGGCGCTCAATGCCCTGATGCTGGAGCTCGGGCGGATGGGGGATTTTAGCGGCAGGATGCTTCGCGATGCCCTGAGCACCGAACGTCACGTAGGCAGTCAGCTGCATAAAGAGCGGGTGGTGATGGAGCGATTGGTCAATGCGGTCAACCAGTTCAGCCTTACCCTGCAGCGAGCGAATCTGCCCAGGGAGATCAGTGACCACCTGCCGCTGGCGTTGCGCGTTTCGCGCTATTACATGGAGGTCGCGAATGTGGCGGTGGACATGGCCAAGGTGCAGGAGGATCTGCCTTATATCGAAGACAAGCCGATGGAGGAGGAGCTGGGGCAGTTTCGCAGCGAGTGTGTGGCCCTGCTTGAGTTGGCCGACCCCCTCAGCGACAGCTTTTCCGCGGAGGCTGCTCAACAGGGAATCGAGACCCTGGAGCAACGTTATCAACAGCTCAAGGCGCAACTGCTGCACGCCGGCGCCCAAGAACGGATCAGGCTGCAGCAGATGGTGAGCGAGCTGGATCTGTACAGTAATGTCCGCCGTGCCATGGAGCAGGCGGTCAAGGGGGCCAGCCATTTACGCATGCTGATGGATCTGGCGAAAAATTATCCGGTCACCGAGACGGCGTTGCCCCCTGAGTCAACTTGACTATGATGATTACCGTTCGAGCAAAGTGAGGCTAACCGGCCTAATGCCCACCTTCCTATCACTGCACCGCTGTTCTTAAGCTTTCTCTAATCTTGCTAGGTTACAGTAGGCCAACCATTACCTCCCGGTATGGTGATTTGGAAATTCCACCAAAGTGGAATACCCTTTTTCGGGGCCGTCCCCCCTCGGCCCCGTTTTTTTATCCCACCATCAGGTAGTCCTGTCCGATCACGTAACCCATCGCCTGCAGCTCATCAGCGATTATGTCTCTTGCGCCGTGGTTGCTGACGTAACTGAGGACAAAGGGTTTTTCCGCGCGTGAAAGCCAGTCCGGTTCGAACACTTGCGCCCCATCGATAACATTGCCGATTTTTCGCGGGTCGATGTCAATCCAGGCGTGGGGGCGAAAACCGTGTCCCAGCAGGTGGGCCACCCGTTTTCGGGTCCTCCGCCCGGCGCCCCAGATAGCCAGTTCACGCGGCTGTTTCAGGCGCGGATCGGCGGCCAGGTAGCGGGCGCGAAGTCGATCGAAGGCCTCACGGGAATAGCGGGGATCTGTGCGGGTAAGCCGCCGGTCGCTGTCGCGCCAATCAAGCAGCACCTCGGGTAGCTTGGCCATATCGCAACCGCGTTGGTGCAGACGCAGCAGCAGCTCGTAATCCTCGGGGAAATCGCCATCTCGGTAGGCCCCCGCAGCGAGGATAACGTCCCTGCGAAACATCACCGAGGGATGTGCAATGGGCAGCTCCACATAGATGTTGTGGGCAATGTCTTGTGGTGTCAGGCAGCCATTCTGCCAGCGGATGTACTCGGCAAAACCGTCCTGGATCAGCGCTTCTGGAAACAGGTGCACTCGGCTGCCGACGAGGTCAATCCCGGGCTGACCAAGCAAAAATTGCGACTGTAGTACCAGTCGCTGCGGATGCATGAGGTCATCGGCGTCCATGCGTGCCACCAGCGGGCTTTTGGCGTGGGTCAGTGCGCTGTTCATCGCGCCGATCACGCCCTGGTGTCCCGGCTGCAGCAAGGTGATACGGGAATCGTGGCGCATTCGCCGACGGACGAGCTCGGCCGAGTCGTCGCTGGAGCCGTCATCAATGGCGATGAGTGCAAACTCCTCCAGGCTCTGTGACTGGATCGAATCGAGGGTCTCGGTCAGGGTCTCGGCCGCATTATAGAAAGGCAGCAGAACCGCGACCATCGGAGGTCTTTTGTATAGAGGCATTGGGCGATTATACCGTGAGCAGGGTAATGGCCGTTCTGATGATTTGCGTTTGTTGATTCGGACTAGCGGAAACACTGCTGCAAACCATGCGCCGTCAGGATCATTGGATTTGCATGCGGTCAGCAGTCTGTGGATATCGCCCTCACCCCGGAATGCCCGATGAAGCTGTTTTCAGCAGCACAACTTCGGAACATTGGCGGAGCTCCCGTTTAACGATAGGATGAGTGGCAACTGTGGGGAAAAGGATAGAGATGTTAGCGAAAATCAAAAAACACTTGCCCAAACTGCTGATCGAGCTCGCGGTATTGCTCGTTTTCGTTGTCGCACTGGAGGCCTTTCTTACCCGCGATGCGGTCGGTGGTAAGGCCCCGGCGTTCGAGGGTGTCACCCTTAGCGGTGAGCCTTTCATCCTCAGTTCACTGCAGGGCAAGCCCGCCATAGTACACTTTTGGGCCACCTGGTGCCCGGTGTGCCGGCTCGAGCATGGGATGATCGACAGCCTGGCAAAAGACTACCCCGTGATTACCGTCGCGATGCAATCAGGAGAGGAGGCGGAAGTGCTGGCCGTCCTCAGCAAGGAGAAGGTGAATTACCCGGTGGTCAATGATCCACAGGGTAGTATTGCCCGTCTTTACGGGGTCAGCGGCGTCCCTGTCAGTTTCGTGCTTGACGCTAAGGGCGAGGTTCGTTTTGTCACCAGAGGTTATACTAGCGGCTGGGGAGTTCGGGTGAGATTGTGGCTGGCGGGTCTGATCTGGTAACAGCGTTGTGGGGGATAATGCCGTTTCGCTATCTGCTCATTTTGGCGATGATTGGTTAGGTCAATTGGGGGAGCGAACACGGAACACTAAAGGGAGGCGGAGTACCTCCTGTTTAGCTAAGCCAGCCACATCCTTGCCGTGATGGCAGGAGCGGTGCGACAGTGAGTTGGATACAGAGCCTTGCCGGTGGGCAGTGCTATACATTAAACATTATCGCTTTATAAGAGAGATAGAAGGTAAGCACTGTTACCACAGAAAAAACCAAGGCAATTATCCAGCGAAATATTCGTTTTATAGATATTATAATACGCTTAAATATTCCATTGTTTCCCGTTGCTTTAGGGGGAGGCTCAATGAATAAATTTATTAGCACTATCATGGATAGGAACCACATCGGGAGCACAAAAAATGACAGCTGCTTATCGGTGTTGTATGTATGTTGACCTGAAAACAAAATGTAAACACAGGCGCCTAATGATATTGCTAGACAAATCCATATGAGTGACCTGATTTTATTCAGTCTAATCGCTATTTCGTGATATGTTTCAATCATTTCAATAAACCTGGAAATGCCTGTTTAAATTCTTTATGGCTCATAGCTTAATTGTCTTACGAAAAATATTCGTGGGGACTGATGGCTAACCGGGTACCCACTCAGAACTTCTCAGCCAAGTTATGTTCAGTCAATCTCTGAGTCAACGAGTAGATATTCAAGAGGGATAACTAGCTCGCTGACAGCTGCTGTGCAACTCGCGGCAAGTGCCTGGCGGCAATTATCGGCTGCTCGTGGTGAATATCGTGATGCATGGTGGCATAGACCACATCGATACCATAGATGACTATCAAAGGATAACGAATAAGCGCAGGAAGCGGTATCGGGAAACTTCCGTATTTCCCCGTGCGGTAATGCACCAGGTGAAAGAATACAAAATCATTGATTATGTAGGTCAGCCGTAGAACCAGCCACCATAATAGAAACGCATGCGGCGCAATCATTAGCATGGCAATAAATAATGCCAGGCGGATCATTGCCATAATGGCAAGCTCATGCGACATACCATGTGTCGAGACATAACGGATTATTTGTCGCTCTTGCAGCGTCAAGGTGCCAATAAGGGCCTTCAGGTGTCCTCCCTGAATGTGGAAGGCATCGGGGTCTTCAATAGTGGCTGCGTAGCGGTGGTGTCCGGCATGGATTTCCTGGTACTCACGGTATCCAATGTTAAACGGAGAAAAGGGGAGCGGAATCAGGCGCGTTAGCAGATCGAGATCCTCGGCCTTTCGTAAATGAAGTAATTCATGGAAGGCGATCATCCAGCGAGTCACCATTACAGTGGAGAGTCCCGCCATCCACCACACATTAATTGCACCGAGTGCAAAGGCAGCATAACAGCCGTAAAGGCTGATGGTGAAAAGAATAACCTTTACCTGATACTCGAAAGCATCCCTGTCACCAGCATGGTACTCGCTGAAGTCCTTCATCCGATTTCCTTCTCTGTGAAACGATTACCTAC
>JBFEYJ010000199.1:0-5398 GCA_041562215.1 Thiohalomonadaceae bacterium
CCGGTACCCAGGTGGGCGTCGGCGATAGATTATCGTCCAGGACATGGAACGTCTGATTGCGCATCGGCTTACCATAGGGAATGCTTTTCGAGGCCGGATCAACATCCCCGATGGGGTGGAGAATTGACCAGATAGAGGCCTCGGTCGCCCCGCCGAGACTGATAATCTCCACGTCAGTGTTGTGTTTACGGATACGCCCGGGAAGACTGGTCGGGATCCAGTCACCACTGAGCATGATCAAACGCAGAGAGGAGATATCGTTATTGTCACGCATATCCGCATAGTCAATGAGCATGACCATCAACGGTGGGGCTGAATTCCAGACCGTAACCCCATGCGCCTTCACCAACTCCAACCAGTGAGTAGGGTCAGTGCGCTTTTCGGCTTCCGGCAGAAGGAGCGACGCTCCGGCGGAGAGCGCACCGAAAACATCGTATACCGAAAGGTCGAAGGAGAGCTGTGACACGCCGAGGAAAACGTCACCAGTGCCGATACCAAAGCGGCTGTTACAGTCTGCGATGGTATTAAATGCGGCCCCGTGGCTTATCATTACGCCCTTCGGCTCGCCGGTGGAGCCTGACGTATAGATAACGTAAGCCAGATCGGAAAGCTGCTGCGTCGACACAAGCGGTTTCGTGCATTCATCAAAACCTTCCATAGCATCGACATAATGGACACCAATATCGGCTGGCCAATCGAAACGGCCGCTTAACCAACTCTGAGTCAGGACCTGTTTCACTTCGCCATTATTGAGGATGTAGCCAATCCTCTCGGGTGGCAATTCAGGGTCGATGGGCACATAGGCGGCGCCCGCCATCAGGGCGCCCATGACAGCGACGACCTGCTCCCAGCCTTTCTCCATGACCACTCCCACAAGGGTATTCGGTCGAACTCCCTCTCTCCTGAGAAGGTAGGCCAGTTGGTTGGCCCGAAGGAAGGTTTCATGATAGGTAAGCTGACGATCCCCCGCGATTACAGCAACAGCGTCCGGTGTGCGTACCGCCTGCTCAACGAATGGTGTATGTAGCAGCCCCATCGGCTGGAGGCCTCCGCTTGTGGCGTTTGCCTCATCACGGGCCAGCAGGTCATCTTGGGAGGTGAGTCCCGGATGGACGTCGAGCCATGCGGACTTATCCGCCAACCGCCGGACCAACGCAAGATAGGCCTCCATCATCTTTTCGAGGAAGTTTTCCTCAAATATCTCCTTTACCGCATACCAGAACAGAAAGAGCGAGCCGTCCTCGTTTTCACCTGCAAGGTGATCCAGATACGTGGCCGGTGTTTGTAGGAGATTGTAATGACTTGCATCGCTGATAGGGCGCAGGAAGCGACTCTTCGAGAGCTTTAGGGCAAACGTGCTCGAAAATGCAATCGGGAAAGGCGCCGTGCCGGCGGTGCCGCGACGGCGATTGATCTCTTGCATCACCTGGAGTCCGGTGACGGTCGTATGGTGCTCTACGTCGTCGAGCATCTGTTCCTGAAGACGCCGTGCCTGCTCTCGGAGGCTACGCTGCTCGCGCAGATCCACCTCGAGCAAAAACGTGGAAGCCAGATTGCCTGCCACCTCGCCAATTTCAGGATGCAGCGGCAACCTATTGAACGTCATGATATTGAGAGTGAAGTGCCGAGTGCCACTGAAAGCCGACAGAACTTCCGCAAAAAGGCTTGCCACACCGGCCGATACCTGTATCCCGGCCTCACGCATGTTTTCCTTTACCCTATCCCAGGTGTCCCGGTCTATGCTGCCGTTGACCAGTCGGAATCCCGGATGGTTTTTGACCGAAGCCAGCGGCATTTTTAGTGGAATCTCCGGGGCCGGTGGCAAGCTATCGATGCGATCCCACCAATAGGCTTTGTCCTTCTGAAAAGCCTCCAACTCCTCGAGTTTCGATAAGGTCGAAATGTAATCTCGATAGGAAACGGCGACAGGCGATAGGGGTACGCCATCGTAGAGCTTTTCCAGATCCCTATTGAGAATGAAGTAGGTGGTGTAATCCAGGATAAGTAGATCACAATCGAAGTGTATACGTATCCGGTCGTCAAAAAGTGTCACGCGGGTTTCGAAAATCGGCCAGCGATCAAGTGGATAACTGCGGTTGCACATCTCCTCCCGAACCGCCAAAGCCATCTCTTCGGCCTCATGCTCAGGTTTCCCGCGCAGGTCCAAGACCTTCACTTCATAGTGCGGCACTGTTTCCAGGATTTGGTACTGTCCATCAGGCAGTACAATTGCCCGGAGCATTTCATGGTGCCGAATCAGGTTGTTCCACGCCCTTTCGTAACGCTCAACATTCAGTTCAGGAAGGTCATTTTCGAAGTAGTCATGGGAGCGTATGCTCAACTCGAAGTTACTCATTCGATTCATGAAGTAACTGGAAACCAGATTCTTGAGTGAGAAGGGTTTGTATCTCTCTTCCGGCGCATGAATCACGGGGAGCAATCCGTTCTCCTCCAGACTCCCCTCCGGTGATGTTCCGTTCGACAGGGCAGCGGTGCCATCGGCCAGGTTCGGCAGAACCGTTTCATTGAGGTGACGGGCCAGATCGGTAATGCGCGGATAATCAAACAACAGCGTGTTCGGAAGGCTGACACCGGTCGCCCCCTCGATGCTGTTCTTTGTGGCAATCGCGCCAAGCGACTGTAGACCGAGCTCCATCACCGTGCGCTGCGGATCAATATTTTCGCCAGGGGAGAGCGCACGGTCGGCGATCAACCTATCGCGCAGAATATCAGTAAGGAAGTCTAAGATTAGCTCTTCCCTATCCCCTTCAGACGCCGACAACCAGTCCCGCACAAGATAGGCCGAACCGGATATTACCGGCTGCTCGGTAATCGAAGACTCAACGGATCCCGCAATTTCAGACAGCGCAGCCGCGGACTGACTTGCGGAGGAGTCAATAGGCTCTATCCAGAAACGCTCACGCTGGAAGCGGTAGGTCGGTAAAAGCACTCGAGATTGCTCATGCGGGGCGTAAAAAGCGTTCCAGTCGATACGCTGTCCAGCCAAATAGAGTTCTGCCAGTGCCGGCACGACACCTTCCCATGTACCTGTGGCGCCGCGGCCCGGCAAGTACGTAATCCTTTCGGAAACCCAGTCTGGACGTGTTCCGTTGTTCAGTAAGTCCACCAGAAAGCCAATCCCCCGACCAACCATCTCATCAGCGACGGCTTTCGGTTCCGGAGAGTCTGAGGGCGGATGACTCCAGTAATCATTCGGTAGGATGTTTTTCGCATCGAACACCGTCCCGCTGGGATCCACTAACCGGAGTTTCGGATGGGAGAATGAAATATCCCGACCCGCTTCCGCCAGGGCCTTTGCGTTCCCGTGCAGTGCGATTATCAGACGCAGTCCGTCCTGAACCGAAAGTATCCCAGCGACGCACGCAGCGGTGTAGAGCCCTGCACCCTGTCCTGATACCAAAGCGGGGGTAATGCCCCAGGCGCGCCAGAGAGCACTCATCGCGTAACCGATCGAAAAAGCGGCGACATCCCGCTCGAGACTGCTGCTCTCCCCCGGTTCGCGGTCGATGATTGCAGAAGGTGTCACCACGCCAAGAGGAGCGATCGCCTTATCGCATTGCGCCAGAGCTTCGTGAAAAAGAGGCTCGGTACGCTCCAGTTCACGAGCATCTCCAACAGAAAGCGCGCCGCTTTTGCCAAACCAGAATGCAACCTTCGAGGTCGTTCCACCGCTTGTATCGGCATAATCCGCTTTCCATTCCTTGAGCCGATCTGCCATCTCTACCATATTACGGGCGACAAAGGCTGCGCGTAGCGGGAAGTGGAGCCGACCGGTATTGGCTGTGTAGCAGATATCGCTCAGGCGGCGCCCGACATCGGCTGAAAGGTCATCGGCGTAGGAGCCAACGAGTTCGGCCAGGGCGCTCGGGGACTTAGCCGAAAGGCAGAGTACCTGTGGAGGGCGCGGCACCTCTCTGCTTGCCGACCTCTCCGGCGCCTGCTCCAGGACAAGATGGGCAATGCTTCCACTGAAACCGAAAGAGTGGACGCCGGCTGTTCTCGGAGAGGTGGTGTCCGGCCAATCCACCGTCTTGGTGGGAAAAAAGACGTTCAACTGCTGCGCAGGGATCTCAGCGTTGAGATGCCTAAGTTGTGCCGTGCGGGGGATAGTTCCTGCGCGCAATGCCATGACAGTCTTTATCACACCGGCCATACCTGAAGCCGCTTCGGCATGGCCGATGTTGCCCTTAACAGAACCGATAAAGAGGGGACTTTCGCTTGAGCGCCCTGTGCCCAACACCTTACCGAGGGCGTTCGCTTCCATAGTATCACCCAGCGTCGATCCGGTACCGTGCGCTTCGACATAGTCGATGTCAGCCCCCTCCAGGCGGGCTGCGCCAAGAGCATTCTTTATGACCACCTCTTGCGCCGGTCCGTTTGGCGCCGTCAGACTGCTACTCCGACCCATCTGATTGACAGCGGAGCCACGAATAACCGCAAGAACGTTATCTCCATCGGAAAGGGCGTCGGTGAGACGCTTCACGACCACAGCCCCAGCCCCCTCGCCCCGGACAAATCCATCGGCCTCCGCATCAAAGGGACGGCAGCGACCTGTGGGGGAGAGCATACCCATTTTCGATACCGCAACGCTGGAAACCGGTGAAAGCACCAGATTCACACTGCCGACCACGGCCATATCGCATTCACGGTTACGCAGGGCCTGGCAGGCCAGGTGAAGCGCCACCAGCGATGATGAACAGGCCGTATCCACAGCAAGACTGGGACCCTGCAACCCCAACAGGTAGGAAATGCGACCGGCAACAATGCTGAAGTTGTTGCCAGGGCTCGTGTAAGGGCCGATGCGCGACGGATCACCTGAGTGCAGCTGACGTTCCGAGTAGTCGCTGTTAAAAATACCGATGTACACACCGGTATTACTGTGGTCCAGTTGCGCCGACATGCAGCCGGCCCGTTCAAGCGCCTCCCAGCTCACCTCAAGCATAAGGCGCTGCTGCGGATCCATGCTGGCGGCCTCTTCGGGAGAGATGCCGAAAAATGCGGCGTCGAATTTGTCCACATCACTCAAAAAGGCCCCGTCCATCATCACCATTTTTCCAGATGCATCCGGATTGGGATCATAATAGGTCTCTCTCTCCCAACGGCTGGGCGGCACTTCAGTAACAGCATCGACGCCATTGACGACGAGATCCCAAAACGCCTCTGGTGAATTGGCGCCACCAGGAAAGCGGCACGCCATGCCGGTGATGGCAATCGGCTCGCCGGTCGACTCCTGGAGGGCTTTTATCCGTGCCTGGAGTTTCTCGATGGCAAATGCGGCTTTTTTCAGACGCTCAGTATCAGTGACTTCTTTATTCTGTTCGTTAGCCATGGTGAATCCTTACCTATAGGTTGTCGATTTCGGCCAGCGTGTTGTCCA
>JBFEYJ010000200.1:0-5325 GCA_041562215.1 Thiohalomonadaceae bacterium
GCTGAGAGCCGGGCAGGAGAGCAACCCGGCCCGTCTATCTGTGTGCCACTGCCGGGCGGTGGTGAACGTTGCGATGTCTTCGTTGATCTCTACTATGCCTATCTAAATCCCCCCACCATCGGTCGTAACCTCCTGGGCGAGAGTCAATATAACTGGCTGTTGACGCAGCTCAAGCCCGGCGAGCATGCCATCGCCGTGATGGGTAACGGGGTCTATTCATTCAAAGGGTCCGGATATGTGCGGGGAGGGATCTTCGATCGCATCCAGCTCAGTCAGGGTGAGGAGAGCATCAATTTTCGTGATCTGGACCACTACCGGTTGAGCGATGTTTATGCCGAAGGGATTCCTGATTTCAAGGAGATGGGGATATTTATAGTCCGCAATAATTACCGCTTTGATCCGGGAGCCGAGTGGTCTCTGTCGTTGCTTGTGCACCGGGCCACCGGCCCTCTGACCAGCGTATTCACCACATTCACCGGCAATTATGAGACCCCCGAAGCTTATCTCATAGAGCCGGTGTCGGGGACGGAAGATATCTCGGAAGCGCTGGAATGGCCGCTATGGGTAAGTGTCTGGGAGGAAAAAACGTTCCAGATTGTGATACTCGGTATCGGGCTTGTCGTTCTCACCCTCATCATGGTGTTGCAAGACTGGCTGGTGAGATACCGACGGCTGACTACCTGGTTGCGTACAGGTTTTTTGTTCTACACGTTGTTTGTTATCGGCTGGTACATGTTGGGTCAGTTATCGGTAGTGAATGTGCTGACCTTCACCAATGCCGTAATAAAAGATTTCAGTTGGGAAACCTTCCTGATCGATCCGATCATGTTCATTCTCTGGTCGTTTGTCGCGGTTACCCTCTTGCTGTGGGGGCGTGGGGTTTATTGCGGCTGGTTATGCCCCTACGGTGCACTGCAGAAACTCACCTATCAGGCCGCACGCCTGCTGAACTTACCTAAATTCAGGTTCCCAACAATAGTTCATGAGCGATTGTGGGCGCTTAAGTATGTGATCCTGCTGCTCCTTTTCGGCATATCGTTGGGCTCCCTTGGCACTGCCGAGCGTTATGCTGAGGTGGAGCCTTTCAAAACCGCGATCACTTTGCAATTTGACAGGGAGTGGCCGTTCGTCTTGTACGCCGGGGGATTGGTCTTGGTGTCGGCGTTTAATTGTAAATTTTTCTGTAAATATCTTTGTCCCCTGGGTGCGGCACTGGCCATACCTTCAAGGCTGCGGATTTTCAACTGGTTACGCCGACATAAAGAGTGCGGCAGACCGTGCCAGATCTGTGCACACGAATGCGATATTCAGGCGATCGACGATGTCGGCGTGATCAATGTCAATGAATGCCATTACTGCCTTGATTGTCAAATCCTCTATTGGGATGCGTACACCTGTCCACCAATGGTGCAGAAGCGCAAACGACACGAAAAAGCCACGCGTGCACGCGAATCGGTGCGCTGGATGGAAAAGGAGCTGGGTGCAGAAGCGGGCCTGGAAGATATACCTGTAATAGAGGAGAGGGATAAGGGCGGGAACAGTAAGTAACAGTCCCGTAAATGAATTCAAGTCTCGTAATTTGGAGGACGTGTCATGAGCAACGAAGAGGGAAAAACCGGAATTTCACGGCGTAATTTCCTGGCGGCGACCGGAATTGCCGGTGTCGCCGCAGGCCTCGCTCCTTACCCCGTCTGGGCTCAGGCAGAGAAAGGCGGCCTGAGCATAGAAGTGGGGCCCGGTGAACTGGACGATTACTATGGTTTCTGGAGTGGCGGGCAGTCAGGGGAAGTCAGGGTTGTCGGGCTACCGTCCATGCGTGAGTTGATGCGGATCCCCGTATTCAATTATGACGGCGCAACAGGCTACGGTCTGACTAACGAATCAAAGCGAGTCCTTGGTCCCAATGCACCGTTAAACGGAGACACCCACCATCCGCACCTGAGCTACAGGGATGGAACGTTCGACGGAAAATACATCTTTATCAACGATAAGGCCAACACCAGGGTGGCGCGGATCCGTTGCGATGTCATGAAGACAGACAAGATCGCCAATATTCCCAATGTACAGGCCATTCACGGCATGCGACCACAGAAAGCGCCGTATACCAAGTACCTCTATGCTAATGCCGAGTTTCGCATGCCTCACCCCAATGACGGCAGTAACATGGAGGATAACAAGCAGTACTACACCATGTTCAACGGTATCGATGCCGAAAAGATGGAGACGGCCTTTCAGGTCATCGTGGACGGTAATCTGGACAACACGGATGCCGATTACAGCGGCAAGTATGCGATATCCACCTGTTATAACTCAGAAGAGGGATTTCTGCTGAGCGACACTATGCGCAAAGAGCGTGACTGGGTCGTGATTTTTAATATCCCCCGCATCGAGGCGGCGATCAAGGCGGGTAAGCACACCACATTGGGGACCTCAAAAGTCCCTGTACTGGATGGCAAGCATGGCTCTGACCTGACACTGTATGTCCCGGTGCCGAAGAGTCCGCATGGCATTAATGTCACTCCGGACGGGAAGTACGTTGTCGCCAACGGCAAACTGTCGCCAACCGTAACGGTGATCTCCTGGGCCAAGGTTGACGACTGGTTCGCCGGCAAACTCAAGGAACCGCGCGATGTGGTGGTGGCCGAGCCTGAATTGGGTCTCGGGCCTCTGCATACTGCCTACGATGGTCGCGGCAACGCTTACACCACACTGTTTATCGATAGCCAGATAGTCAAGTGGAACGTTGAGGATGCTATTCGCGCTTACAAAGGCGAGAAAGCCAACTACATCCGCCAGAAACTGGATGTCCACTATCAGCCGGGTCACAACCATACCAGCATGGGTGAAACCAAAGAGGCTGACGGTAAATGGTTGGTGGCCCTGTGCAAGTTCTCCAAGGACCGATTTCTTCCCTGCGGTCCGTTACACGCCGAAAACGATCAGCTGATCGATATCTCCGGTGAAGAGATGAAGCTGGTGCACGATGGCCCCGCATTTGCCGAACCGCACGACTGCGAGATTGTCCGTCGTGACATCATCAAGGCCAAAAAGGTATGGGATCGGAATGACCCCTATTTTGCAGAAACCGTTGCCATGGCCAAGAAAGATGGCGTCACGCTGGAAAAGGACAACAAGATCATTCGTGATGGGAAAAAGGTCAGGGTCTATATGACCTCGGTAGCGCCGGTGTTCGGCCTGACCGAGATCAAGGTCAAGAAAGGTGACGAGGTGACCATCACAATCACCAATCTGGATCAGATCGAGGATGTAACCCATGGATTCACACTGATTAATCATGGTGTCGCCATGGAAATCAGTCCGCAGCAAACCTCATCAGTCACCTTTGTCGCTGAAAAGCCCGGCGTGTACTGGTACTACTGCCAATGGTTCTGCCATGCGCTGCACATGGAGATGCGCGGTCGTTTGATGGTCGAGGCCTAGCGCATGGTCTTGCTGCCCGGCAATGCCGGGCAGTGATTCATTGCGGCTATTCTCATGCATCGGACAGTTTCTGCGATAGTGATCGTCTCGCTGGTGGCGTGGCCGGCAGTCACGGTTCAGGCACGTGATTGGCAGGTGACGACGGATGGGCTTCCGATAGAACGGGTGCTGGAAAATGCCGCTGCCGGCGACAGGCTGCTGATCGCACCTGGCCATTATCGGGTCAATCTGGTGATCGACAAACCGGTCAAAATCTATGGTGAGCCCGGTGCCGTGCTGGATGGGGGCGGAGAGGGTGACGTACTGAGAATTCGGGCAAGGGATGTCATGGTTAGTGGGCTGAGGTTACAGGGTTCCGGGCGCAATCTGACGAAGATGAATGCGGTGATTTTTGTTGAGCCCGGGGCGAAGCATGTACACATCGAAAACAATGACATCAGAGGCGATGCCTTCGGCATTTGGCTGGATGATGGCGTGGATGCACGGGTGATTCGCAACCGTATTCAGGGCAACGCGGCGGTGCGTTCACAGGATCGTGGTAACGGCATTCATCTTTTCAATACCACCGGGACCCTGGTTGAGGACAACGAGATCCGGGAAACCCGCGATGGCATCTATATAGACACCAGCAACCATAATGTCCTGCGACGTAACCATATGCACCACCTGCGTTACGGGATCCACTATATGTACTCCTATTACAACGAGGTGGTCGATAACCGCACCGACCATACGCGAACCGGTTATGCCCTGATGCAATCGAAGTATCTCACGGTTACCGGTAACCGCTCGCAGAATGACCGGAATTACGGTGTGTTGATGAACTATATCGTTTACAGCAAATTCGCCAACAACCGCATTGTCGGGATCAGGCCGGGTACCAGTTATCTAGGTGACAGCGAGGCGATACCTGGAGCCGAGGGGAAGGCCATCTTTATCTACAATTCCCAGTTCAATGAGCTCTATGGAAACCGTTTTGCCGATAGCGATATCGGTATCCATCTCACGGCGGGATCCGAAGATAATAAAATGTACGGCAATGATTTTATCCGCAACAGGACCCAGGTCAAATATGTGGCCACGCGTGCACAGGAGTGGTCGTACAAGGGAAGGGGGAACTATTGGAGCGACTACCTCGGCTATGACATGAATGGTGACGGGATCGGTGAGTTGCCGTATGAACCGAACGATGGTATCGACAGAGTGCTGTGGAAATACCCCATGGCAAAAATCCTCATGCACAGCCCTGCCATCGAAACCCTGCACTGGGTGCAGCGGCAATTTCCTGTACTGCGTCCACCTGGTGTGATGGACAGTTTCCCCCTGATCCGTCCCTTGCCTGAGGTAAAGGATGGGTCATGAATTGCGTCATCGACATTGTGGCTGTGTGCAAGGATTATGGCCGCGTTCATGCGCTCCATGATTTGACGATGCAAGTGTCGCAAGGAGAGGTGTTGGGGTTGCTTGGCCACAATGGCGCCGGTAAGACGACAGCCATAAAACTTATCCTCGGCATCATTGAACCGACCTTAGGCAAAGTCGAAGTTCTCGGCCACTCGCCTACCGGAAAATCGGCACGAACATTACGAATGCAATGGGGTTACCTCCCTGAGAGTGTGAGCTTCTACGAGCAGCTGAGCGGGCGTGAAGTGCTGGATTACTTTGCGCAACTCAAGCGTGCCAGTGCTCGTGAGCGTGACGGTTTACTTGAGCGTGTCGGCTTGAGTGAAGCGGCGGATCGCCGTGTAAAAACCTACTCCAAGGGCATGCGTCAGCGGCTCGGGCTGGCTCAGGCCTTGCTCGGCCGACCGCGCCTGTTGCTGCTGGATGAGCCGACGGTCGGGCTTGATCCGATCGCCGTGCGGGATTTTTTCTCGATGTTGA
>JBFEYJ010000201.1:0-5323 GCA_041562215.1 Thiohalomonadaceae bacterium
CTTGACGCCCTCAAACGACGCTTCGGCGGTGACTACCGTCTTGAACCTCATCTCTCTTCGCAGGCTTCACTCGATGCCGTTTCAAAGCATAGGGCCAATGGCGAAAACATCGCGCTGGTCATCGCCCATCATTGGATGCCGGAAATGACCGGCCATGAGTTTCTTTGGCAAGAGAGGAGCATTGAGCCCAGTGCAAATCGCACGAGGCTCATCCTGCCAGCCTGTACACTTTGCCGGCGGGACGATTACCTATACAAGCCTTGAGCGCCTGCCGAGGTACACCGGTATCCGTATATGAGTGAATTTCTGACGGAATCGACGCGACTCAATCGTTCCCCGGAATGGAGCTGATTCGCATCGAAGGAGACCCGTTTTAAAACGCGCAAACGAGATCCCTAAACTTCTGGATCGCAACGGCATTCCCTACGGCTTTCATCCTGCCGGCCCCTATGCCCAATCAACTCACCGAGGAGCATGACATGCAGTGCCGCACTCACTCAGCGGTCTCATCAACAGGCTTTTTTTTTTCGGTGCAAAATTCGTCATTTCACGGGAGGGGGTAACGGGACTAAACATCGACGGAACAAGGAAGCTCCTGAGTGTGTCGGATGATCGCAAAATCCGCGCAAGCTTCGTAGTCATTGCGGCATCATCTACCCCACCTTCGGTGAAACCTGCCTGGTTAGGCTTACCCGGTCCATCGATGACACCTTCGGAAAATTCCCCGGCACCGTTCCTTCCCTTTTATGATGACTTGCCTGCAGGTGAACCACCTCGTTCTCGATTTATATGACAGATTCGGCGAATGCCGAACACCCGGCAAAGTGGCATAAACAAGGGGAAGTAAAAGCGGAAAACGTCGCATCATGCCGATTATGGGCCTTGCAAAGGGACCGTCTCTTTCATTATTCAATCCGACCGAAACCCCAGCGCCATGGGGTGTCGAGCTTCTCGGATCCGCCCACCCGAACGCCATTGAAAATGGCCTCAGCCAGTTCAATCGAGACGTTTTCAGCAACCCACAGCATTAACCGGACATCAGCCTTCATGCGACCCATCTCATCACCGGGCAGACCAGCCCAATAGTGCAAATCATGAATGAAACAGCCTTCATAGAGATCCTGCCCCTTGAACCATCTATCGGGCCAAACGGAGCATCCATCGCTGCGAAAGGGAAGGTCCGGTGGATTCGATTCGATTTTCGTCCACAGTTCGGTTAATTCATAATGGCGGCAAATGGTCTCGATTTGCGCCATTGGGACCAGCGCATTACGCGCCGGCAAACTGAATGAGTCCGCGTGAGCATAGCGTCCTGAACCAACGCACAGCAATACGAAAAAAAGAGAAACCGCACGCAAAGACTCATCTTCCTATTGTAAACAGACTACCTGTCGGAAAAGGGGTAGTGGTTAAGATGCAATCCATCTACCCCTTTAATGATGCAAAGCAATAGGCAGCACCAAAACCGATGTTTAGCCGCCACTGGTTTGCCCACCATGCGGTCATCAGCAGTATTTTTTTCTATTCAGCCGCTTCGAGTCTGGTGACGTTATCGGGTCCAGAGATCACTTCCTCCATCGCCTCGATCTTACCCTTGCACGCAAGCATCACCTGCTCCTTGTTTCGCGCCAGGATTAATCCGAATTCCTCCGCCTTGGCCTCATCAATTCCAGGGACAACTTTTTCCAGAAGACGGGTGAAAACATCTCCGAGCTCCAGTTCTTTATCATGCTCTTCAGCAGCTTTTTTATCTTCAAACATAGCGCCGTCCCGGTCGCATTTCCACATTGCAATTACAGCCATTGATCATATCCTCTGTTTTCCTGATTTATTGGCGTAACTTTCCAGCCCGCAAAGCTCTTTCCACACACTTATCCGGAGGGATTTTCTGTGATGTGACGAAAACCAAATCGCGCCGAATCGTTACACTTCGAGTTGCTCTTTTCAATACAGCCTACCTGACATCTTACCAGGCCTGTTTTATCGCGCCCTTAATAGCGACGCAGCAGGCTTACCAGTACCCCTTGAACCTCTACTTGCTCAGCCGGATAGGTCATCGGTTCCATAGAACGATTCTCCGGAAACAGTGTGACGCTACCGTTGTTGTTATTCTGCAACCGCTTGAGGGTTGCCTCTTCCTTATTGATCAGGGCAACCACGATCTCACCATTACGTGCAGTGTTGCGCTCTTCAATAACAACCAAATCGCCATCCATGATCCCCGCTTCGGTCATGGAATCGCCCTTTACGGTAAGGACGTAACAGGGGCGTTTACCAATCAGGAAGTCGGGAACCGGCAGAAACTCCGGTTGTGCTATCGCCTCAATGGGTCGACCGGCGGCAATGAGACCCAGATGGGGGATCCCCCGGTCGTGCTGCTCCTTCTCAACCAGTCTGATCCCCTGGCGCCCTTCCATCGCTTCAACCAACCCCGCATCGATCAGTGCCTGAATATGCTTGTGTAGCGAACCACGGGAGCTGAGCCCTAATGCCCGGCACAGTTCATCGTAAGTCGGTGGATAGGCAAACTGCTCTGCACTGCTCAACAGGTAGTCGTAGATCTCCTGTTGTCGACGGGTCAGTTTCATCGAATGCTCGCCTGTTCTCTATTTGTTCTCTAATCTAGCATAATGATAACTGAAAGAGAACAGCGAATTCTTCTTTGATGACTAACCAAGCAAAGCCATGCCCGGTCTCAAATAGTAACTTACTTGCCCGCTTAGCGTCTCTTTAGCGTTTCTTTGCATCAAGCTTCAGTCGATGCTCACACCCGACGGCATGCAGAAAAGCTTCATCATGGGAGACAACTACCAGCGTCCCAGCATAGTCAGCTAGTGCGGCCTCCAGCAATTCCCGAGATTCAAGGTCAAGATGGTTATCGGGTTCGTCCAGCAGTAGCAGCGCCGGTGCCGAAGGGCCGCAGAACAAACACGCCAACGCCACCTTAAGCCGCTCTCCACCGGAAAGATGCTGAACTGGCAGTAACGCACGCGCCGATCGCAGGCGCAGCTGAGCCAGCCGCGCACGATACTCCTCATCACCCCACCCCGGAGCCAGGCGGATAAAGTTTTCCAGTGCGGAGGCTTTCTCATCGAGGAGACTGCAATGCTGATCGAGCAGTGCCTTCGAAGCATGTGTTCCAACCAAGCCGGCAAAGGGTTCAAGGTCACCGTTGATCATCCGCATCAGGGTTGACTTGCCACTGCCGTTGTTGCCGACAATCGCAAGCCGTTCTCCCGCATGCAGCATTATCGACAACGGAGATGCACTGCCAAAGGGAACCACGGCAGACTCAAGCCTGACAGTGACACCATAGGCAGGAGTGACGGGCGCCGGTACGAACGATAACGGTCGACTCCGCTCAACCTCCATGGTGGCTTCTGCGAACTGCTGGCCCGCTTCATCGATACGCCTGACATGTTCCTGCACCATCCTTGCCGTCGTCTTTTCAGAGCGTCCCTGTTTGGCGTCCAACAGCAGCTTACTCTGATTCGCCTCTTTGCGTGCTTGACGTCCATCAGCAGCACGATGCCGGCGCTGTTCCTGCGAGCGCTGCCCGGCTGCCCTGGCCTTTAGCAACGCCTTCCCCGCTGTCTCCAGCGCATGTTGAGCGCCGTCGACACGTGCCTGGCGTGTTGCCAGATAAGTCTCAAGACCACCATGGCTTTTGTATAAACCAAGGCTACCCAGTTCAAAGATACAATCAATATGGCGCAGGAGACTTCGGTCGTGGCTCACCACAAGAGAACCGCCCCTGAAGTCACTTATCCAACCAGCCAGCCAGAGGCGTGATTGCTGATCAAGATGATTGCCCGGCTCATCAAGGATCAAAAATTCCGCGCCCTGCTCCTGTAGTGCCAGTAGCGCAAGGCGGGTTCTCTCCCCCCCTGACAACGTGGTAACCGGTTGCCATAACTGCTCTGCAGAAAGTCCGACACTATCCAGGGCCTGGGCGGCACGATGCGGCAATCCCCAGTGCTCGGCCAGCAACTCAAAGTCTGAGCTACCGCCATCGCCACCCAGGATGCGCTGATAGGCCTCCAGACGGGACGACCACCCAAGAAAGGCGGCAACCGATCCTGAAAAAGGACGTTGCTGCTGGGGCAGGAAACCCACCCTGCAAGCCTTTTGGATACTGCCACTGGAAGGCTCAAGCTTCCCGGCAAGCAATCGTGCCAAAACAGATTTTCCCACCCCGTTTCGGCCGATCAGGGCGTGAGTGCGCCGCTCCAGGACAAACGACAAATCGGAAAAAAGTGTGACGCCGCTATCGGCGAAGGTGTAACCAATTGAAAGGGCGCTGATCGCAGCGCGCGTGTGTCGTAGATGCATACCCCATCCCTTTTCGTCTAACTGTGGTGACTCGAACAGTTGAGTGAAAAGTGACTACTTCACCGGGGCAGCGCTCCTAAATTTTATGAATGATGATTTACGATAAAAAAAAATTCCGGCCAGGTCAAACGGAATATATTCACTTGTTTGGACGTATTAACATTGAGCATGTTAAACAATGCCCTCGACCCTGCCCACCCTGAATAACCTCCCCATCCCTTCAAAACGACATTTTCATGAAACCGATTAAGGTCTCGAACTGTTTACCTGTTGAGAGAAGTGACCTTGAATGAGAGTGATTTTGCCATCCGAATTTCACTTTTCAATATCCGTGCTACGCTTCTTTAGAGTTTGGAAATCCGTTTTGTAAAAAGACGGTGCGATAACGATAGTGCGCCACGATGCTAAGAGAGCGTCAGGCAGGTGCTTCTTTAGTTCGCACCCTCGAAAGTTAGCTCAAAAAGTCACTGAAATGGTTCAACCAAGTTGAGGTTGCAATGAATCACACACTTCTCGCATTCAGCATTACATTGGCTCTCACGGCTCCCATTCCGCTCATCGCGGCCGACATCCCACCCGGTGAGTTGGCCTTCAGCGGTGACGTGCGGCTGGGGTACTTCGATCGCGATCGCGAAGAGCGCGATGGCACAACTAGCGACAACAGCGACTGGCGCATTCGCATCCGCGCAGGTGTACTGATGCAAGCCACGCCAGAGCTGAGTGGCAAAATCCGTGTTGCGGGGCGTTACTCCACCGACGACAGCAATGAAAAACACGCCGAGTTTTTCACCTCGATTCCATCAACCGACGGCCTGCGCTTTGGCGACTCCACCATCGATGAGCTCTATCTTCGCTACCAGCCGAGGAACAACTGGAATCTCATTATGGGCCGTATGCAGACCAAGTTCGAGCTGGAGGGTGTCGCCAAGAAATCACTCAGCCGCAACGACTCACCCAACACCGAGATCACCTGGACAGACGGTGTTTACGC
>JBFEYJ010000202.1:0-5263 GCA_041562215.1 Thiohalomonadaceae bacterium
TGCGTCACCGTATCACTGCCCTGGTTGACCAACGTATAATCCAGAGAAGAAAACGGCACATCTGTGTACCAGATGTTGCTTGAGAGTGCCGCTTCTGTAACGGTCAGATCGATATCCACTGGCGAAATCGTAATCGGCCCGACAAATCGCACATTGTTAGTCTCATCGCTCTCCGGTTCGCGATTTAGACCGTCAACGATAACGCCAAGGTTGTATGTACCGGGCTCAATATCCCCCGGCACAACAGCCGTATCACTCACAGAGCTCGTCTCTCCTGGTTCCAGTCCGTCAATTGTGCGGTATCCGAGGGAATAGTCTGTATAATCGAACACCGCATCGGTCGACAAAAAATACCCTACATGAACGGGATAAAAGCTTGTTGTTGTCGCTGTGATGCCCTGATTCACCACGGTATTGTCCAGCGTAAAGCTTTCACCCATTTTCAGTGTTGTTTTCGATGGAGTGGCATCGGTGACCGTTAAATCAGCACCGACCACCTGGAGCTCAGCATCCACCGATTCACTGTTGCCCCCATCGCTTGCCGTCACCGTCAGCGTATTGCTCTGTAGCGCAGCATCACTCGGGACTGTTACAGACAGCACAGCACTACCACTGCCATTAGCAGGAACAGTCAATACAGAGGGATTCAACGTTGCAGAGAGTGTTGGCTCGGACGAAACAACACTCAGAGAAACATCACCGGAATAACCATCAAGGGAAGTGACAGCTACGTCGTAATCAACACTGCCCCCCAGCCCGACGTATTGCGACTCAGGGGTAATGGTGACACTGAAGCCTTCGGTTTTAACGAGCAGCCGTGCCTCGGCAATCAACGTTTTCCCCGCCGAATCGGTCATTTTCACTCGGATGGGGTAAAGACCCCGCTCCATACCAGCAGTGGTATCGACAGTAACCGTTGCACTTGCCGTGTCATCGGGCGCCAGGGTCAGGGTCCCGGTTGAAAGGCTGCCACTCAGCCCTGTCGCCAGTGCATCCAGCTCTAAAGTCAGCGTATCGGAGTAACTCTCATACGAGGTCAATGTCAGTGTATAAGTGATGCTGTTGCCGCTGCCCACCTCTTGCCAGTCCTGATCAAACGATGCCCCGTAGGGAACCAGGCCAAGCGCGTTATTAACGTTCAGACGACCGCCGCTGACGGTTTTTCCTGCCAGCGACCCCAGCATATCAACCGAGTCCAGCAACACCGCCTTCTGGCTATCGACGGATAAAGCCGGGGAACGGGATAGCAGCAACGCCGCCGCACCGGAAACATGGGGCGTGGCGCTCGAAGTTTGGCTTATGGTTTCATAACCCGTACCGGTGCACCCCCAACACTCCACCGGTACGGTAGAGAGAATATCGCTACCCGGTGCCGCCAGATCAACCGTCGTTGCACCGTAGCAAGAATCTTCCCTTAGCTCGTCATTATGATTCGTGGCCGCTACGGAAATGACATTACGAAAATCGTAATTAGCAGGCCAGGTGGGACTGACGTCCGTGTCGCAACCTACATTGCCTGCCGCGGCGACCAAAAGTATCCCCGCCTCGGCAGCAGCGCTAACGGCATCCCTTTGTGCCTCAGAGTCCGAACCGGCCCAGCTGACGTTTATGACGTCCGCACCCATATCAACGGCGTAAACAATGCCGTTTATCGCCGCTTGCGTAGAACCAACTCCATACCCTGGGAGAACCGAGATCGCCATAAGTTTGGCGTACTGACTGACCCCGCTAATACCGACACTGTTATTGCCGCGCGCGCCGATGATACCTGCAACGAGACTACCGTGAATACCGTCATCCATAGGGTCGGCATCATCAGAGATAAAATCATAACCATAGAGGTCATCAACATAACCGTTAGCGTCATCATCGATCCCGTTGTCGGGAATTTCACCGGGATTGACCCACATGTTATCGCGCAGGTCTTCATGGGTGTAGTCGATACCAGTATCGGTTACGGCGACGATGACCTCATTGCTGCTGCCAGTCTCTTTGTCCCAGGCCTCAACGGCATCGATATCCGCATCAAAAGTACCGCCGGTTTGTCCGGTGTTATGCAGCCCCCAAAGAGGATTAAAGCGGGAATCATTAGGTACAGCCTGTGGCGTCAATTCATAGTTCGGCTCAACCGCTTCCACATGCGGATGCTTTTTTAACCGCTCCATAGCCGCTTCCACTTTCACACCAGGAGGAAGCTGCACATGCCACCAGCGCTTGAGTCTTTCAGCGGCGGCACCGCCTTTCTTTGGAGCTCTGAAATTTTTTCCGCGAGAGACACCCAACGTGGCGGCCAGTGCACGGGGATTTTCAACCACCACACCCTCACGCAGCCTGACCAGCAGTTCGCCATGGACATACCGGGGATTGGCTATAGTGGATGAATCGACAGGGTCCTGCGACTGCGCTCTTTCGTCGGCTTGTTCCGGAAGCATCACTGCCATGGCATTGGCAGCAATAACCAGACTAGCAAAGACTGAAAAGAAAAAAGAAACAGACTTATTGCGTAAAAAAGAGCGTGATATTGCTCTCATGGCTTCCCTTCCAATTTTAAGTTAATGAATTACAATGGTTCCAGCTGACACTAATGACCACTACAGCGCAATTTTACAAATAGCATGCACATCGTGGAATAATTCAGCTTGAGACAATTTAATCAAAATGAAGATAAAATGTAACGCAATTCTCAGAAAATATGCAACCATATTTACAAAGAAGGTGGTTTTCACATTGTGATAGCATATTCCATCTCATGAGAGGCAAAGCGGTCGATGACTCCATCTGATTCTCAATACTAATAGTCCCTCAGTTTCCCCGGCCTTCCACCCTTCTAATGACCTAAACTACGCCCATGCGCCGTCTCAATCTGTTTTAGGAACATCTCACTACCTAGAGGCACGGAAAACTCTGCCGCAGTGCTGATTGAGTATGTATCACAATAATCAAGCTGACTCTCATACAAATTGCGATACTGGCAATGACGTTAAGTCTTACCTTCACCAAGTCTGAGAAATATATCATGAGGAAACCACTGAACGTTTCGAACGATACTCGATGAGGTGCTTTCGCTACCGGCCATGGAGAGCTACGCGAGGCCGGTAGTCCCCGATAGGCGACGCTGCTGCAGCATCCACCGAAGCGCAGCGTAGACGTGTGCAGCACAGCTGTCTGGAGCCGTAGAGTCATTGTGGCACTCGAAAGTGAAGCGTAGAGTGAACGTCGAGGTGGCTGCAGAACGGTCGGGGAAAAAGGAATCAGTTGCCGCGTAAGTGAGTTATTTTCGGATATGGATTTCCGAAAATGTTTCACGAGGTAGCGGCACGATCGGAATATACCGCATACAGTTGGGCAAATAGTTCTCCGTATCAATGATACCAGCCTTATGACACCCTTCTCATACTACACATATCAGTGCCCTAGAGACTGCATCACCCGCGTTCTTCTCTATCACGATGCCCTGCCCGGCTTAACCTGCCGGAATAGCAAATATCACCACTAGTGCCAGTACGATGGCGACCAGCACATGCCAGGTGAGGTTAAACCACTTGTGTTTCTCAACGCGAGGGCTAACGGCAATCGCGGCCAGAGTTTGTATCAGGTAGTAAAAAGCGAAGGCACGGGATGCGAGGGCAATTATCTCGAAGATATCCGCCATCCATACCAGAGCGATCCCGAAGACTGTCACCATCGCGTAACCACGTCTGGGCCGAATTCGTTTGCGGCTTACCTCATGTAGCAGCCCTCCTGCGCCGACGGTATCCGCCACGGCGGCACTGAACTGGCTCATCGCCGCTGCGATGATGAGCATCGCAGGTAGTATTGCGGCTACCTTCTCCGACAGTTCGATTATGGCGGTCTCATCAGGTTCGGCGTTGAAACCTGACAACATCGGTAATGAGAGGCTGACGAAGACCAGATAGATCGCGCCTGAAAGCCACTGTGCGTAGCGCATGGTTCGGATTCTGGTACCGGTATCATATTCGTCACCGATATAACGCGAGGTCTCAAAACCCTGCACGATGATCAGCACTCCGGCCAGTACCCTCAGGGTGTCTTCCCAGCCGTGGATCTCGGCAAAGTGGAAATGGTCCTTGCCGCTTATGGCCCAGTCAATATCGAACCATACCAATCCAAATAGCAGGGCTGCGATTATCGCCAGCTTCACGTTCACGGCATACTCCTCAAGCTCCTCCAGGGCATGCAGGCCTCGTATGAAGCCGAGTATTCCGATAAAACCGAGAATTACGGTGGTGATGATATTGGCAATTAGATCGTGGTCCGCTTCAACAGCACGCAGGAGAAAAGAAGCCAGCAAACGCAAGTAAAAAGTGACAGAAATGACGTAGGCAAGCGCCAGCGCCAGATCCGACAAGCGGGTAAGAAAGCTGAGCGGCTTACTTATCTCACCATTATCCAGGCAAGGTTCGAGATAACGGATATTAAAGCGCATCACACTACCGATGGCGTAGGCCAGCACGATGATGACAAGGATGACTAACGGCGCCCAACCGTTAACCACCGTATCCAGTAATGGTGCAACGACAAGAAAGCCACTGCCGATGATTGACGCCAGCGGCGTTACCGTCGCACGCCATAGTCGGGAGGTACGAACCACTGGCCTAAACAGCAGCAGGAGGGTGACCACTGCGAGGATAAGTAAAGCAGTGTTTAGTAAAATGGAATCCATAAGTGTAGTGTCAATAAGTCGGCGTTTTGTTGCAACAAGGCCGGAAAAGCGGCATGGTTCGCACCATTATCCACATGCCGGAAGGCAATGGCCAGCAACTGGGCGATACGGTGAGTCAGCATGGGAAAGGGGGGGATTCTAACTTCACCTGGCTCCCTTAGGCTTTGAGATCTTAAATTTAATTCGACCTTTATTTCCAACTGAACTGCGAATTTACTTGTACAAATATTGTAGAATCAGAGGATTGAATTAGCGTTTATTATTTATATATTATTTTCTAGAATTCCGTCATTTTTTCCTTGACTCTTTTCCCCAAACCTCCCTGAGTTAGGAAGTGAAAAATCGCTCATAAATGAGCACCGGACGCAGATGTACCACCATCACCCGCCCGGCTAACCCTAAGACTGTTAGAGCCAGACCTTAGGGCTACATCGAGTATACAACATCCCGGCGATGTTCTTCATCGTCTGTTGTGTGACCAGCGCCCCTACTGTCATTACGACGTCGGGGCCGCTTTTGCTTGAGCTCAACCAAAACACCGGTAACCCCGGTAATACAAGGAGCTAGTAGCATGTCACA